>CAVFRG010000028.1:0-34172 GCA_963624905.1 Oscillospiraceae bacterium | reverse complement strand
CTTTTCCCCCGAGGGGGGGGGACGGTTTTTTAAACTGTAATTGTCATTGTCATCATTTTTGCCTCACATGGACATAAATATGTGCGCCGTACCTCCTACGGTTACCCACATCTGCCAGCAAAGGCTATTATAGAGGTACAGCGCCCCTCGCCGTACCACTCTGCCAGGGCTAAGGCAACCATAGTATGTGATTTTTGCCGACATAGGGCTAAAGCCGAAACTTGAACATTTTTCCCATAACAAAAATCGCCATTTACTTGCAATTTAAGAAAAATATAACTAATTTTGCCCCCATGTTCCATGAACAACTACACCTTACGGCATGTTTTCCATGAACAGCAACTCCAACAAACCAACATTACTTACAAACAAACACAACCTCACTTATCTACCCACATGAAAGAAACGGTCAAAAAACTTTCAGGCTACTTCAACTGGCACAAAGCTGCCATCCTGGCCATTACTGCCATCATCACCCTTGTCGTATGGAACCTCCCCATAGACTGTTTCGGCATCGAGGGGCTCACCGTAGTACAGCAACGCGTCATCGCCATCTTTGTCATGGCGGTGCTGCTGTGGCTTACCGAGGCGATACCGGCATGGAGCACCAGCGTGTTCATCATCTTCGTTATGCTCTTCGCCGTATCCGACTCGGCGTTCAACATCATGCAAGGCTCACAGGGCGAGTACGGCAACCTGCTGGAATACCAGGGCATCATGTCGTGCTTCGCCGACCCCACCATCATCCTCTTCCTCGGAGGTTTCGTCATGGCCATCGCCGCCACCAAGAGCGGACTGGACGTGCTCATGGCCAAGACGCTCATAGCACCCTTCGGCAAGCGTTCGGAGAATGTACTGCTGGGATTCATGCTCATCACGGGAATATTCTCCATGTTCATATCCAACACCGCCACGGCTGCCATGATGCTCACCTTCCTGACACCGGTGTTCAAGGAACTGCCCGCCAACGGCAAGGGGCGCGTAGCACTCACCATGGCCATCCCCATCGGAGCCAACCTGGGCGGTCTGGGCACACCCATCGGAACACCGCCAAACGCCTTCGCCTTCAAGGAACTGACCGACCCCAACGGACTTAACTTCGACCTGGGCTTCGGACAATGGATGCTGATCATGGTACCGCTCGTCATCGTGCTGCTCCTGCTGGCATGGTTCATACTGAAACGCATGTTCCCCTTCTCGCAGAAGACCATCGAACTGAAGATAGAAAGCAACATCGAGTTTAACTGGCGCACCATCGTCGTGGCCGTCACCACCGTGGTAACCATCCTCTTGTGGGTGTTCGGAAAAGACTACTTCGGGGTGAACGCCAACACCGCAGCCATGCTCCCCATCGCCGTGTTCGCCTGTACGGGCGTCATAACAGCCGACGACCTCAAGGACATCGACTGGTCCGTCATCTGGATGGTAGCAGGAGGATTTGCCCTCGGACTGGCCATGAACAAGACAGGACTTGCCGAGAATGCCGTAAAGAGCATACCCTTCGGCTCGTTCAACCCCGTCGTCATCATGGTGGTTTCAGGACTGGTTTGCTTCGGACTGAGCAACTTCATCAGCAACACCGCCACGGCTGCACTGCTCATCCCTATCCTGTGCGTGGTATGCAAGGGCATGGGGTCGGCACTCGACAGCATAGGAGGCACCTCTACCATCATCATCGGTGTGGCTCTGGCGGCTTCGTGCGCCATGTCTCTGCCCATCTCCACACCGCCTAACGCCATCGCCTACTCCACCGGTCTCATCCGCCAGAGCGACATGGTTAAGGCGGGACTCACCATCGGTGTGCTCAGCATGGTGATAGGATACGCCACACTCATCGTCTTCTGCAAGATGGGAATCCTGTAAAGGTAAAAGGGTAAAAAGGTAAAAAAGGTAAAAAAGGTAAACATGAAAAAGATTGTTATAGGCATAGACGTGGGCATTTCCACCACCAAGATAGTGGGCATAGACGAGAAGGGACTCGTCATCAGCCCGATACGCATCAAAGCCACCGACCCCATCACGTCACTGTACGGGGCATTCGGAAAATACCTGCACGACAACAAGATAGGACTGGACGAAGTGGAACACGTCATGCTTACAGGCGTAGGCTCAGCCTACGTCAACGAACCCATCTACGGACTGCCCACATCGAAGAGCGAGGAGTTCGTGGCCGACGGACTGGGCGCAAAGTACGAAAGCAAGATAGACCGCATGATAGTGGTGAGCATGGGCACAGGCACCTCGCTCGTAAAATGCGACGGCGAACACATCAAGCACATCGGAGGCATAGGCATCGGCGGAGGAACGCTGGCGGGACTGAGCCGCATCATGCTCAAGACCGACGACGTAAAGCAGATCGTAAACCTGGCCAAGGAGGGCGACACCTCCAAGGTGAACCTCCTCATAGGCGACATCAGCGCCAAGCCCCTGCCCGGACTGCCCATGAACGCCGTGGCATCGCTCTTCAGCAACGCCAAGGCCAACACCTCACGCGAGGACATAGCCAAGGGACTCATCTGCATGGTGCTGCAGAGCATAGGCTCGGCAGCCATTCTCTCCTCGCTCGAGTCGGGCATCAAGGACTTCGTGCTCATAGGCAACCTCACGCTCATGCCACAGTGCAGGGAGGTGTACCCCGCCATGGAGAAACTCTACGGCGTAAGGTTCCATATACCAAAATACTCCGAGTTCTGCACAGCCATCGGTGCGGCACTCGACTACAGACACATGCAGAAGCAAGACTGAAACTATACACTTTGCAGCCAACTGCTTGCAACACAACACCTTAATCGTTTTGAATAACTACTTTAACGCAAAGTTATCCAAAACGATTTTCTTTTATACTGATTATCAACAACTTAAGATTCTTTAACACTATAAAAGTTATCCAAAACGTACAACTTCCAGATAACTTTTGTACCTTTGCAATGCCAAGAAAAGAGGTTCATTCCCTCTCCCTTGACATAAAAAATTAATAGTTAGCATCTTATATCCCAACCTTAAAGTAAAACAAGAAATGATACAGACTGTAGTTAAGCGAGACGGACGAATCGTGGGCTTCAACGAGCAAAAAATAATGGCCGCCATACGCAAGGCCATGCTCCATACGGACAAGGGCGAAGACTCCAAACTGATAGAGCAGATAACCGACCACGTGGCATACCGCGGCAAGAGCCAGATGAGCGTGGAGGCCATACAGGACGCCATCGAGATGGAGCTGATGAAGAGCGCACGCAAGGACGTGGCACAGCGCTACATAGCCTACCGCAACCAGCGCAACATAGCGCGCAAGGCCAAGACACGCGACGTGTTCATGAGCATCGTAAACGCCAAGAACAACGACATCACACGCGAGAACGCCAACATGAACGCCGACACACCAGCCGGCATGATGATGAAGTTCGCCTCAGAGACTACAAAGCCCTTCGTCGACGACTATCTGCTCTCCGAGGAAGTGCGCGACACCGTACTGCACAACTACATCCACATACACGACAAGGACTACTACCCCACCAAGAGCCTCACCTGCGTACAGCACCCGCTCGACGTCATCCTGAAATACGGATTCACAGCCGGACACGGCTCCAGCCGACCCGCCAAACGCATAGAGACAGCTGCCGTGCTGGCATGCATATCCCTGGAGACCTGCCAGAACGAGATGCACGGCGGACAGGCCATCCCCGCCTTCGACTTCTACCTCGCACCCTATGTGCGCATGTCGTACCAGGAAGAGGTGAAAAACCTGGAGAAACTCACCGGCGAAGACCTCAGCGACCTCTACGACATACAGATAGACGACTACCTGGAGAAGAGCCTCGAAGGACTGGAAGGCAAGGCACGACTGGAGCAGCACGCCATCAACAAGACCGTGAACCGCGTGCACCAGGCCATGGAGGCTTTCATACACAACATGAACACCATCCACTCGCGCGGAGGCAACCAGGTGGTGTTCTCGAGCATCAACTACGGTACTGACACCAGTGCCGAGGGACGCTGCATCATGCGCGAGATACTGGAGAGCACATACGAGGGCGTAGGAAACGGAGAAACCGCCATCTTCCCCATACAGATATGGAAAAAGAAACGAGGCGTAAACTACCTGCCCGAAGACCGCAACTACGACCTCTACCAGTTGGCATGCAAGGTGACGGCAAGAAGGTTCTTCCCCAACTTCCTCAACCTCGACGCCACATTCAACCAGAACGAGAAATGGCGTGCCGACGACCCCGAGCGATACAAGTGGGAGATAGCCACCATGGGATGCCGCACACGCGTGTTCGAAGACCGATGGGGCGAGAAGACAAGCGTGGCACGAGGCAACCTCAGCTTCTCTACCATCAACATCGTGAAACTCGCCATCGAGTGCATGCCCATAGAAAACAAGCAACAGCGCATTGACATGTTCTTTGCCAAGCTCGACAGCATCCTCCAGACTACAGCACGCCAGCTCGACGAGCGGTTCCAGTTCCAGAAGACAGCCATGGCCAAGCAGTTCCCGCTGCTCATGCACTACCTGTGGACTGGTGCCGACAAGCTGAAGCCCGAAGAGACCATAGAGAGCGTCATCAACCACGGCACACTCGGCATCGGATTCATCGGACTGGCCGAATGTCTCAAAGCCCTCACCGGAAAGCACCACGGCGAAAGCGAGGAGGCACAGGAGCTGGGACTGAAGATCGTTACCTACATGCGCGACCGCGCCAACGACTTCAGCGAGCAGTACCACCACAACTACTCCATCCTCGCCACACCTGCCGAGGGACTGAGCGGCAAGTTCACCAAGAAAGACCGCAAGCAGTTCGGCGTAATCCCAGGCGTCACCGACCGCGACTACTACACCAACTCCAACCACGTGCCCGTGTACTACAAGTGCACAGCACTGCAGAAGGCGAAGATTGAGGCTCCTTACCACAACCTGACCCGTGGCGGACACATCTTCTACGTCGAAATAGACGGCGACGCCACACACAACCCCTCTGTCATCGCCAGCGTGGTGGACATGATGGACCGCTATGACATGGGATACGGCTCCGTAAACCACAACCGCAACCGCTGCCTCGAGTGCGGCTACGAGAACGCCGACTCCGACCTCGACACCTGCCCCAAGTGCGGCAGCCACCACATCGACAAGCTACAGCGCATCACGGGCTATCTCGTGGGCACCACCGACCGATGGAACAGCGGCAAGCTGGCAGAGCTTCACGACCGCGTGACACACATCGACACGCCGAAGGAATAAGTGAAGAGTCAAGAATTCTATTGCTATCGTATAAAAGATTAGGAGTAAGGAAAGACCTTGCTCCTATTTATATAATATCATCACCCAAAAATCATGATAAGCATACTAAGCATCGTACACGACACGATGGTGGACGGACCGGGATTCCGCACCGCCATCTATTGTGCCGGATGTACCAACCAGTGCCCGGAGTGCCACAACCCGCAGTCGTGGGACATCAACCACGGCACCATGACTTCTACCGAAGAACTGATGGAGGAAATAATGGGCGACCCCTTTGCCAACGTTACCTTTACGGGCGGAGACCCCATGTTCCAGGCCAAAGGGTTTGCAGAACTGGCACGTGCCATCAGGCAGCAGAGCGACAAAAACATCTGGTGCTATACCGGCTACAAGTACGAGACACTCATAAAGCACCCTGAGCAGAAAGAACTGCTCGCCCTCATCGATGTCCTCGTAGACGGGCCCTTCGTCAAAGCCCTCGCCGACCGCGACCTCTTCTTCCGCGGCAGCAGCAACCAGCGCATCATCGACGCCAAACGGTCACTGCAAGAAGGCAGGGTGGTGGAAATACACCTTAACAAAGAACATCCCAACCCGTAAGACGTACACCCGCTATATCACCTACAAATCCAGCATTGCCAGCAACCGTGCTACATAAGGGCGCTGCCAGTCATTCTCGTGCAGGCGCATTTCGCCATACTGCAGCAGGTCGATGTCCATAACCACCACCCCTTGCGCCTTGTCACCGGGACGGCGACCGCAAAGGCGTTCCATCGCCTTGAACATTCCCTCCACCTCGCCGGCACCAAAGCAGGTATCCGCCACGGCAAGCCCATTCTGGAACATGGCCGAACAAGCGGTCATGCCCACCGGTGAAGTCCACAGCACGGGCGAGAAAACAATGCCCGGGAAGGCTTCCGACAAAAGGGTGCGAGCCTGCCGCATGTGCTGTTCCTGACCGGCATTGGAGCCTAAGGAAATGATAATTTTTGTCACGAGAAGTACCGATTTACATATATCAGTGTGCAAAGTTAGCAAAAATACCATAACAAATGGGGCATGTATCCGCTTTTTTTTATATTTTTGCACCATGAAACATATACGCTACTACATACTCGGATTCTGCCTGCTGGCGGCATGCACTACGGCAAGCGCGCAGATGAAGTGGAACCAAGCATACCAGACCTACATCAACCAGTACAAGGACCTCGCCATAGAGCAGATGCTGCGCTACAAGATTCCGGCAAGCATAACCCTGGCACAGGGACTCTACGAGAGCCGTGCCGGAAAGAGCGACCTCGTAAGGCAGGGCAACAACCACTTCGGCATCAAGTGCCATACATCGTGGACGGGACCTACCCAGTATCATGACGACGATGCCAGGGGCGAGTGCTTCAGGGTATACAGCGACGCACGCGGAAGCTACGAAGACCACAGCATCTTCCTGGCCAAGCAGCCACGCTACGCACGCCTATTCAACCTCAGCCCCACCGACTACAAGGGATGGGCACACGGACTGAAGGCATGCGGCTATGCCACCAATCCGCAATACGCCAAGAAACTGATACAGATCATAGAACTGTACAAGTTGCACACCTACGACAAGGCAAAGCACTACGACCACTTCATGGCGCAGCACAACGGAACAGACCAGCCCATCAACGCCGAAGGGA
This sequence comes from Oscillospiraceae bacterium, assembly GCA_963624905.1. Classification (GTDB taxonomy): domain Bacteria; phylum Bacteroidota; class Bacteroidia; order Bacteroidales; family Bacteroidaceae; genus Prevotella. The sequence goes on along the minus strand of CAVFRG010000028.1, from coordinate 27,257 downwards.
CACTACACCCCATACACGCCTTCAACGACAACTACTACATCATCGCACGCGAAGGCGATACCTTCAGCGGACTGAGCCAGGAGGTGGAAATAAGCAGGCGGAAGCTGGCAAAATACAACGAGCTGGACAAGAACGCCGTACTGCACAAGGGCGACATCGTCTACCTGAAGAAGAAACGGAAGAAAGCGCCCAAGCAGTACAAGAAACGCCCGCACATCGTAAAGCAGGGCGAGAGCATGTACAGCATAGCGCAGAAATACGGCATCAGACTGAAATATCTCTACAAGATGAACCACCTGTCGCCCGACTACCAAATCAAGGCAGGAGACAGCCTGAAGATAAGGTAGAGAGCCGGGCTTTTTGCCCATACGGCAAGACAAAGCAGAAAAGTAAAAAAAATCACACAGACAACCCTCTCATATCACGACACATGAAGAAAACCATCCTCACGCTCGCCCTGTTGGCCGTTATCGCCCCGACACGGACGAAAGCACAAAACTTCGATGACTACTTCACCGACAAGACACTGCGCATAGACTACACCTTTGCCGGAAACGAGGCAAAACAACTCATAGCCGTCGACGAACTGAGCGCAATGCCGCGCTGGTACGGCAAGAGGCAACGGCTCGCCGAACTGCCCGTCGAGGGCAACGGACAGATAACCGTCAGAGACCACCACACGGGCAGCATAATATACCGCAACTCCTTCTCTACCCTCTTCCAGGAATGGCTCACCTACCCCGAGGCCAAGACCACGACAAAGAGCTTCGAGAACGTGTTCCTCGTGCCGATGCCCAAGGATACGGCAGACGTAACCATAGACCTGCGCAACAACCGCCGGCAGGTAACCACCACCCTCACCCACCAGGTGGTGCCCACCGACATCCTGATACATCACAAGGGCGAAAACCCAACCCCCTACATCACCCTGCAGCAGGCGGCAGACACCAGCCGCTGCATACACATCGCCTTTCTGGCCGAGGGATACACCCCCGCCGAGATGCAGACCTTCGTAAAGGATGCACGCGAAGCTACCGAAGCGCTCTTCCTGCACGAACCGTTCAAGTCGGCTAAAGACCGCTTCAATGTCATAGCCGTAGAGTCGCCCTCTACCGATAGCGGCACAAGCATACCCGCACAAGGGCTGTGGAAGCGCACCGCCCTAAGCTCGCACTTCGACACGTTCTACAGCGACAGATACCTTACTACCCTGCATCTCAAAGACATGCACGACTGGTTGGCTGGTACGCCCTACGAGCACATCATCGTACTGGTAAACACCGAGAAATATGGCGGAGGCGGCATCCTCAACTCCTACAACCTGGCCATGGCGCACAACAAGTGGACCAAGCCGGTAGTGGTACATGAGTTCGGTCATTCCTTTGCCGGACTTGCCGACGAGTATGCCTACGAGAACGAACCGCTCGAAATGTATCCCAAGGACATAGAACCGTGGGAACAGAACATCACCACGCTCAAGGACTTTCACGGCAAATGGGAAAATTTGATAGAGAAAGGAACGAAGATTCCCACTCCCCTGTCCAAGGACAAGGAGAAAGCCAAGACCAAGGTGGGCGTGTTCGAGGGAGCCGGCTATGCCCTGAAGGGCGTCTACCGCGGCACACAAGACTGCCGCATGAGGATAAACGAAACACCGGAGTTCTGCCCCGTGTGCAAGCAAGCCCTACAAAGGCTCATCGACTTCTACACCAAATAAGAGTGAAGAGTGAAGAGTGAAGAGTGAAGAGTGAAGAGTGAAGTGTGAAGAACGAAGAACGAAGAGTGAAGAGAGAAGAATTCGGGCGGCAAGGCTGATATAGGAGGTACGGCGCCCCCGCCGTACCATCTCAAGCAAGAAAAGTTGTTGTCTTAACTCCTTTACTCCCCGAAGAAACGACACGCCGCAAAGGCTGTTGTCTTAACTCCTTTAGTGAAACCAGTATGGCAAAGAGAAAGTTGAAAAATGGTGGGGGTCAAAATTATTGAGGGTACCACTTTTGTCCCTTAACTTCTCTAACTTCCCTTAACTTCTTTGACTTCCAAAATCCCCCCCCCCCTTAAACATCAGAAAAACTGAACAAGAAACAAAGCCTATGAAAGAGCAAACATTGAGCATCCGATACCACGTGGCACAAAAAGAAGAACTGAGCCGGCAGGAGCAAGAACTCGTAGAAAAAGCCATCGGCGCTACAGCCAATTCGTACGCCCGCTACAGCCACTTCTGTGTAGGGGCGGCATGCCTGCTCGCAAACGGCACCATCGTCATCGGTGCCAACCAGGAGAATGCGGCATTCCCCTCAGGGCTGTGTGCCGAGCGCACCGCCATCTTTGGCGCACAGGCCAACTACCCCGACCAGCCCGTCACGACGCTTGCCATAGCTGCCAAGAACGAAGACGGAATGATGAAGTTGCCCATCTCGCCATGCGGAGCATGCAGACAGGTGATTCTCGAGATAGAAGACCGCTACAAGCAACCCGTACGCATACTGCTCTACGGCACCGACGGCATACTGGTTTTCGGTAGCGTCAAGGACTTGTTGCCCTTCTGCTTTGTCGATGCCAATATGAGGTAATACGCTCCGCCAACACGCCCGCAACCCTCGAAGAAAGTCCCTTCAGCATGTTCTCCGTCTGTACGATGCGGGCCTTGGCAGAAGTAGCCGGATAACGCCCGTAACAATCGCGTGCCTGCAGAAGGACGCTCCAGGCATTGACCCAGTCTTCTGCAAAAAGATAGCAGAAACCGAGACGGTAATAGGCATCGCCCCGCTCGTTGGCATGGCACAGCCCGAGCATCTCACGATAGAGCGGTATGGCAAGGGCATACTGCTCCAGGGCAAAATGGCTCTCGGCATCAGCCCAGTAATAGAACGAGCGTTCATGGGGTGCAAAGCCCGACAACAGGGGAATGGCCTCGTCCAGACATTTCACGGCCAGCGCATAGTCCCATTCATAATAGGCCGATACTCCCAGATATGCCTTATAGCGCGGATTGAGCCGATAGTGCTTGCCAAGCTCCTGCAGAATGAGCAGGCTCTCGTGGTATTTGCCCGACGTGAAATATTCCAAAGCCTTGCCCAACTGCTCTGCATCGCCACGCTTGTCGGCCCGTGCTGATGCCGGTTGCGCCGAGACGGAAGCGGCAAAGACCATGAAAAACACGCCAAGTACCAGAAGTCCTCTTCTCATCTGCTATTTTCTCCCGCCTCTCAGATATGCGGCACGCTGCTTGCTGCCACTCGGTGTGTCCCCCTTCTTGTCTTCGCCGTCGTCCTGGGCTGAAGGCTCGTGCCTGAAGCATCCGGCATCGGCACTCGAAGCATCCCGCTCGTTGCCGTCACGGTCCAGGGCAGGCAAGGTGGCAGCATCCGCCACACCCACCGCTGCCGACGTGGGCTTAAGGCGGAAGTCATAAACAAAATTGTCGGTATCGAAACGCACGAAGTGTTTGTCCTTCAGATAGACATACGCTTCGCCGCGCTTTACGGAGTCCACCTTGAGGTCTTCATATACTATGTCGGTAAACTTGAGGCTGTCTTCTGTGTCCAGTTGCGGAGTACGCAGCACACAGTGGTCGAAAGAGAATTTGAACGGATTCTTTACCGAGTCGACATTTACCGGCGCCGTCCACATCACCTCATCATCACCGTATCCCGTAACGAGCGAATTGGTAACTTTCAGGTTCTTCAGCGGCTGACGGAAGAACAGGGCTGAACCCCTGCCGGCATCGAAGGGATAGAACTGTGCCAGCGTACAGGCATTGACCGTTACGTTTCCGCCACGCACATAGAGCAGATGGCGCAGGGCATTGGATATCTGTGTGTTCTCTATCTTCACCTGGGCACTGTCTATCTTCACGCCATAGCCCTGGCAGTTGTGTATGGTAGAATGGGTGAGCGTGAGTGCCATGCGGTCCACCTTGTTGGAGTCTACCACAATGCCGTTGTTGCTGCTGTGTATGTCCGTATAGCTTATCCTGCTGCCCACAGAAGTGCCGTACAGGTGTATGCCGTCCCATTGTCCGGGGGTACGGTCGTAAGGCAGATAGTCGAACATGTGGTCTATGCGGTCGCCACGGAGCGTCACCTCGTTGCCCGGCTCACCGGCAAGGACAAGCGTACCGTATACATCCACTCCCGTGTTCTGATGGAAGTAGAGCGTAGTACCGGGCTTGACGGTAAGCGTGGCCGCCGAATCGACCATGATGTCTCCATAGAGCACGATGGGTTTGGACGTTCCTCCAAGTTCGGCACTTTCTCCCGTCTGCACTATCTTGCCCTGCAGCAGCTCTGCATCCCACGAATAAGCCGTGAGGTTGACTTTCTGCTGCACGCCGCTCTCCAATGCAAAGACGAGATTGTCTTCTATCTTCTGCGGACCTTCCACATTCTGCATGGGCGATGTCAGCTCCACAAAGACACGGATACTGTCGCCCTTTCTTATTTCCACATCCTGGGTTTTGTATCCCGTCTCCTGCCCGAGGTAGGTACCGTCCACGTTGACACGGAAACCATACTGGTTACCTCCTTCAAGGCGCACGGTGCTGCAGCGCAGGCCCGCCCCCGAGCGGTTGTACACCCACATGGAGCGTGTGGGTGTGGGCACATTGGAAAAAGTGGTGTCCAGACTCACCGTATCGCAGGAAAAGGCAAGTCTGTCGGCTGAAGACGTAGAGAAACTCTCGTCATCAGCACACGATGCAGCCATAGAGAGGACGGCGGCACCTATAATATAATATAGTCCTTTTTTCGTTTTCATCAACCATATAACGCAGTTTTTGCGTTTTTATTGTGCTGTACCGAAAACTCTATCTCCCCGCACAATCCACAATCTATAGGAACATGGCAAAGAGGGAAGCACCTATCACCGTCATGATACCGCACACCACGATGCTGAGACTGCTCATGGCACCCTCTATGGTACCCATCTCCATGGCCTTTGCCGTACCCAGGGCATGCGACGAACAACCTATGGCGATGCCTTTGGCTATGGGTTCCTTGATACGCAGCAGCTTGAGAAATCCTTCGGCAAAGATGTTGCCGAGCACTCCCGTGATGATGATGACCACCACCGACACCGCCACATGGCCTCCCAGCTCTTCAGACACACCGATGCCTATCGCCGTAGTGATGGACTTGGGCAGGAACGTGACATAGTCTGCATGGTCGAAATGGAAGAGCAGCGCCAATAGCAATACCGACACCAGACTGGCCAGCACGCCCGACAATATGCCGAGCATCACGGCCTTGAAGTTGCGGCGCAGCAGCTCCACCTGCTGGTAAAGCGGAACGGCGAGGCACACGGTGGCAGGTGTAAGCAGATAGCTGATGCTGTTGGCGCCCGCACTGTACGATTGGTAGCTCACCCCCGTGACGAGGAGTACGCAGATGACGAGGATGATGGAGATGAGCAGCGGGTTCATGAGCGACCATCCCGTCTTTATCTTCAGTGCCAGTCCGAGACTATAGGCAGCAAGGCTCACCAGCACGCCGAAGAATACCGAGTCCTGAAAGAGCGTCATCATTTGGCTGCCTCCTTTCCGTGGCGTATCACATACTGTGTAAGCCATCCCGACACACCCATGACGACGAAGGTAGTAACCACGGTCACCACAATATACTTGACACACGAACCGCTGATGGCCTGCCAGGAGTCTATGAGTCCGACGGCTGCGGGTATGAACATCACGGGCATGACGGCTATCAGGAAGCTGCTTGTCTCGCGTATGTCCTTTACCTTTACCCACTTCAGTTCCAGGGCTGCAAAAAGGAGAATGATGCCATAGATGCTGGCGGGAATGGGCAACGGAAGGAAGTAATGCAGCAGTTCGCCGAGAAAGGAGAATGCTATGACAATAAGAAACTGTATGAGGTACTTCATAATGCCACACCTACCTTTCCTGCATATTCCTCTATGATATGTGCCGTATATTCGGTGCCCAGGCGTGTACAGTCGAGACAGATGTCGTAGTCGGAGGCATTGCCCCACGTCAGCCCGGTATAATATTTATGGTACGCCTCACGGCAGTCATCGGCCTGTTCCACAAATTCCCTGGCCTCGCTATACGACAAGTGCTGCTCAGCCTCTATGTCGGCTATGCGCGCCTCCATGTCGCCCCTGAGGAAAACGGACACGAGGTCTTTGCGCTCACGGAAGATGAAGTTGCCGCACCTTCCTATCACCACGCAGTTCTCGTTGCCTATCATCCTGGCCAGCGTGCGCAGAGGCCGGTCGGTAAGTCCCTGGCGTGCCTCTCCATACGAAGACATGGCAAAGAGGAGTTCGTCTACCGGACGCTCGTCGAAGAACGTCTCCATCTCGTTGAGTACGCCGCGCTCGCCTGCCATCTCCATCAGGTTCTTGCGCGTGTAGAAAGGAATGTGGTAATGCTCAGCAAGCAGTTTGCCGACATTGACGGCACCACAGCCACACTGGCGTGCGATAGTTATTATCATTTTTTGAGTCTATGTTTTTGTTACTTTTGACGTTATCCTTACCAGTCGCTTTGTGTGTGATTGCATAAAACGAAAAAAGCCAAGAAGATTACTCTTCTTAGCCTTGTGTCGGGGCGACAGGATTCGAACCTGCGACCACCTGGTCCCAAACCAGGAGCGCTACCGGGCTGCGCTACACCCCGCTGCTACACTACGGAGAGGAAATACTTGACATAGAGTCGGGGCGACAGGATTCGAACCTGCGACCACCTGGTCCCAAACCAGGAGCGCTACCGGGCTGCGCTACACCCCGCTGCTACACTACGGAGAGGAAATACTTGACATAGAGTCGGGGCGACAGGATTCGAACCTGCGACCACCTGGTCCCAAACCAGGAGCGCTACCGGGCTGCGCTACACCCCGCTGCTACACTACGGAGAGGAAATACTTGACATAGAGTCGGGGCGACAGGATTCGAACCTGCGACCACCTGGTCCCAAACCAGGAGCGCTACCGGGCTGCGCTACACCCCGCTCTCTTACAGTACTCCGAAACACTGCCTCATGGCAACATTTCCGAATTGCGGTGCAAAGGTATAACTATTTTTCGACACCACCAAACTTTTCCGCCACTTTTTGGACGGCTTCTTAAAAAACACAAAAGCCTAACGCCATGCCAGCTACAACCTTTATGATTTTCACTTAAAAGAGGAAAGAGTGAAGAATAAAACAACTAAAACGCATAAAACCAAGGCAACGATGAAACGCCCACCAACAAATTGTACCAAGTTATTTTTTACCGTCACTAAGTTGTATTCGTTGTCTCCGTTGTCGGTTGACATGCCGCAAAGGTTGTTGTCTTTTTTCTTTTGCCAAGAATTAGAGAATTACAACACACAAGGAACACGCAAAAAAAAGATTGCACCTCCTCAGCATATGCCTTGGAAATGCAATCCTTCTATTCTTCATTTCCCCCAATGGGGAATATAGCCAATGTGGTTTACTTTACCTTGTCCACGATAGCCTTGAAAGCCTCAGGGTTGTTGACAGCGAGGTCAGCGAGCACCTTACGGTTAATCTCGATACCAGCCTTGTGCAGGGCACCCATCAACTGGCTGTAGCTCAAACCCTCGATGCGAGCGGCAGCGTTGATACGCTGAATCCACAATGCACGGAAGTTGCGCTTCTTGTTACGACGGTCACGGTAAGCGTAGGTAAGACCCTTCTCCCAAGTGTTCTTAGCTACTGTCCATACGTTCTTGCGAGCTCCATAGTAACCCTTAGTGAGCTTCAAGATTTTGGTTCTTTTTGCTTTTGATGCAACGTGATTTACTGATCTTGGCATAATTTTCTTCTTTAAAAGTTCGACTAAAAAGTTAACGGTTAACGGAGGCAGAGCAAGTCACGAACCTGCTTCAGGTTTGAGTGGTCTACGAGAGTCTCGCCGAGGAGGTTTCTCTTCTGCTTCTTTGTCTTCTTAGTCAAGATGTGACTGTGATAAGCGTGATGACGCTTGATCTTACCTGTACCGGTGAAACGGAATCTCTTCTTTGCGCCGGAATTAGTCTTTACTTTTGGCATTTTTACTTTTAATTTTTAATTGTTGTTTATTTAGCGGTGGCAACGCATATACCAGGCGTTACGCACCTTTTTCTCTTTTCTTAATCCTCGCTGGCCTCAGCAAGTTTCTTCAGGGCATCGCCGCCCTTGGCATTGGCAAGCATACCGTTCATCTCGGCATTGGCATCGCGTTCTGCCTGCTCGGCAGCCTTGGCCTCGGCTTCACGCTTCTCGCGGTCTACCTTCTGCTGGCTCTTCTTGGCAACGCCCACCTTCTTCGGACTCATGTAGAGGAACATCTTCTTGCCCTCGAGCCTTGGCATCTGCTCTACCTTGCCATACTCTTCCAGGTCGTTGGCAAAACGGAGGAGAAGAACCTCGCCCTGCTCCTTGAAAAGGATGCTGCGCCCGCGGAAGAACACGTATGCACGCACCTTGTTGCCCTCGTTGAGGAACTCCTGAGCATGCTTGAGCTTGAACTGGTAGTCGTGCTCATCGGTCTGCGGTCCGAAGCGTATTTCCTTCGTCTCCACCTTGACCTGCTTCTGCTTCATCTCCTTGGCATGTTTCTTCTGCTGGTAGAGGAACTTGGAATAGTCAACGATGCGGCAAACTGGTGGCTGAGCGTTAGGGGAAATCTCCACGAGATCCACTCCCTGCTGACGTGCCAAGTCCAAAGCCTTGCGTGTAGGCATCACTTCAGCTCCGCCGTCACTAACAACTCTCACTTCCCGTACGCGTATCTGTTCGTTTACGCGGTACTGATTTTTCATTTTGTCATTCTTCATTCACTATTCTGCGTTGTCTGTTTTTTATTAAACGGCTGCAAAATTACGACTTTTATCATAAACCGCCAAATTTTCAAAGGGTTATTTTCTTCATATTTCGCACATTTCACTGATTTGGAGTCTATATGCCCGTTTTATCTGGACCATACGGCCCGATTTGTTTCCCGCATCTACCCTCTCCCAAGTTCGGATTTGGCAATTGCCCTCTTGCTTGGTACAGCGGGGGCGCGGTACCTCCTACAAACACCAATACTTGAACAAGTGGTACGGCGGGGGCGCTGTACCTCCTACGGTTACCCACACTTGGCAGAAAAGCTATCATTAGGAGGTACGGCACCCCCACCGCACCACTCACATCAGCAAAACTTCCCTTTTGAGAGACAAATCACTGCATATCCACGTAAGAAGCCGCATCGCCCAATGCAGGCAATACGGCTTCTTATGTATATAAAAAGACGTGTCCGACTTATTCCTCGGCAACTTTCAGTTGGTCTGCCACCTCAGCGTTGATGCGCTGTGCAAACTCTTCCATCGTCATGGTAGCCTGCTCGCCGCCTCCCTGCTTGCGCATGGAGACAAGTCCCTCGGCGCTCTCCTTCTCGCCCACGATAACCATGTAAGGCACACGCTTCAGCTCGTTGTCGCGTATCTTGCGGCCTATCTTCTCGTTGCGGTCATCGACGAGGGCACGCACGCCCTGCTTGTCGAGATACTGGCGTACCTTCTGGGCATAGTCGTTAAACTTCTCCGAGATGGGGAGGATAGCCACCTGGTCGGGTGTGAGCCACAAGGGGAAATGACCTGCCGTATGCTCTATCAGCACAGCCGTGAAGCGCTCCAGCGAACCGAACGGTGCGCGGTGTATCATGACAGGTGTCTTCTTGGTGTTGTCCTCGGCGGTATACTCGAGCTTGAAACGCTCGGGCAGGTTGTAGTCCACCTGGATGGTACCCAACTGCCAGCGGCGGCCGATGGCATCCTTCACCATGAAGTCGAGCTTGGGACCGTAGAAGGCTGCCTCGCCCACTTCCTCGCGGGTTTCAAGTCCCTTCTCCTTGCAAGCCTCGCGGATGGCGTTCTCGCTCTCTGCCCATATTTCGGGTGTACCGATATATTTCTCCGTATCCTTCGGGTCGTGCAGCGAAACCTGTGCCTCGTAGTTGTCGAAGCCGAAAATCTTAAACACCTTGAGGATAACATCGATGACATTCTCAAACTCCTTCTTCACCTGGTCCTGGCGCACGAAGATGTGTGCATCGTCCTGGGTAAAGGTACGTACACGTGTAAGGCCATGCAGCTCGCCGCTCTTCTCGTAGCGGAACACCGTACCGAACTCGCCTATGCGCAGCGGCAGGTCCTTGTATGAACGGGGCTTGCGGGCATATACCTCGCAGTGGTGGGGGCAGTTCATTGGCTTGAGCATATACTCCTCGTCCTCCTCGGGTGTATGGATGGGCTGGAAGGCGTCCTTGCCATAGTGTGCATAGTGGCCGGAAGTAACGTAGAGACTCTTGCCGCCGATACCGGGAGTGATGACCTCCTGATAGTTGTAAGGCTTCTGCAGGGCGCGGAGCAGTTCCTGCAGGCGCAGGCGCAGCTGTGTACCCTTGGGCAGCCAGATGGGCAAGCCCTTGCCCACACGGTCGGAGAACATGAAGAGTTCCATCTCCTTGCCTATCTTGCGGTGGTCGCGCTTCTTGGCTTCCTCGAGCATCACGAGATATTCGTCGAGCATCTTCTTCTTGGGGAAGGAGATACCGTAGATACGTGTCATCTGCTCGCGCTTGGCATCGCCGCGCCAGAAGGCACCTGCCACGCTTGTTATCTTCACAGCCTTGATAAGGCCCGTATTCATCAGGTGCGGTCCACGGCAGAGGTCTGTAAAGCTGCCCTGCGTGTATGTGGTGATGGTACCGTCCTCGAGGTCCTGCTCGATGTGCTCGCACTTGTACTGCTGCCCATCGGCCTTAAACTCCTTGAGGGCATCGGCCTTGGCCACTTCCTTGCGTACCACAGGCTCGTTCTTCTTGGCCAGTTCCACCATCTTGGCTTCGATCTTGGCGAAGTCGTTCTCTGAGATGACCTGTCCCTCGGCGGGCATCACGTCATAGAAGAAGCCGCTCTCTACGGCAGGACCGAAACCGAACTGGATACCGGGGTACAGTTCCTGCAGTGCCTCGGCCAGCAAGTGTGCCGATGTATGCCAGAAGGTGTGCTTGCCCTGTTCGTCTTCAAACTTGTACAGTTCTACGCTTGCGTCAGCGTTGATGGGACGGTTCAGTTCCACTGTCTCGCCATTGACACCGCAAGATACAACGTTGCGGGCGAGAGCCGGCGAGATGCTCTCGGCGATTTGTAAACCAGTAACGCCCTGTTCGTACTCACGTACAGTGCCGTCTGGGAATGTGATTTTTACCATAACAAATTAGTATTTTTATAAATCGATTGCAAAAGTAACACTTCTTTTTCAAAACGCGCAACTTTTTCTGCATTTATTTCAGACCGCACGACTTTATTTACGAGATAGTGCGGGCAGACTTCCGCCACTTTGGAAAATTATGTGTATCTTTGCAGCGCATTGCAGCGGAGAAGCACCCAAGCAGCCCCGCCGCTCCATGCGCGACAAGACAAGGAAAAGAAACGCCATCAACCAGCAACTACCTATAAAATACTACCTATATAATATATGAGCAAGAAAATAAACACTTACCAGGCTACGGCCACATTCGTGAAAAGCTTCTTCGAGGCATACGCACGCGGCATCATCGAGGCAAGGCATGCCGACCACAACAACCCCCGCGAGGTAAAACAGGCCATGGTCGACCACTACGGCGAGATAGGGCAGCACTTCTTCGACATTCTTCTGCCCAACCTCATGCGACTGAATTTTGCCAGCATAGAGGAAGCACAACAGCAGATGGAGAAGGACTTCACTGAGATGAAGGCCGCCGACGCGTCGTTCGAACCCGCCATACCCGACTACCTGCGCACGGCATGCCGCTCGGCCGAGGTGTACGAGGCACTGGTGGAGGAATACAAGCGCAACTTCACGTGGCTGCTGGAAGGCGACTACTGCGCCATCGGCAAGAACACATCCGTCTACACACACGGCCAGCTCGACGGTGCCGCCGACGAGCCGATGGGCGTCCACCTCCTCACACGCATCATCGTGAAGGCGTATGCTGCCGGACTGAAAGGCGGCACGCAGGCTATGGGGCGGCAACACTCGCCCGAGATGTCGACCATCTATGCCCTGCTGCTCAACTATGTCAGTTGGCTGCTCAACGGCGATGGTGTCAGCATCCATTCCGAAGACCCCATGGTTCTCTTCAGCGAGGCGTGCAACAACGATCAGAACAACATCAACACCCTCTTCAACACGGTAGAGGACACCATGCGCGAACTGGCAGCCGAATAAACCCCACGCACAAGTTCCTGTGCATTTATTTGGTAGAGAAAGATGTTTTCACTACCTTTGCAGTTGACAAAGCAAGATATAGTACAAACAATCCATCATTATGGCAACATCCAGGATACTCATCATCTATACAGGCGGCACTATCGGCATGGGCAAGAACCCCGTCACCGGAACGTTGGAGCCTCTCGACTTCGCCCACTTGGTGCAGTCGATGCCCGAGTTCAAGCTCATTCAGGCTGCCATCGACGTGAGGAAGTTTGACCCGCCCATCGACTCCAGCGACATGGACCCCATGAGGTGGGCGGAACTGGTGGGTATCATCGCCAACAACTATGCCGACTACGACGGCTTTGTCATCCTGCACGGCACCGACACCATGGCCTATACCGCCTCGGCGCTGTCGTTCATGCTCGAAAACCTTACCAAGCCAGTCATCCTCACGGGTAGCCAGTTGCCAATAGGCGAGCTGCGCACCGACGGCAAGGAGAACATGATGACCGCCATCGAGATAGCCTCGATGAAAAACGACGAAGGCCATCCCATAGTGCCGGAGGTTTGCATCTTCTTCAACGGCAAACTGATACGCGGCAACCGCGCCATCAAGGTAAACGCCGAGGGATTCCATGCTTTCGAGTCGTACAACCATCCCCACCTCTGTGACGTGGGCATCAACTTCCAGTTTCATACCCACCACATCCTTGCGCCCGACTACAGCAAGCCTATGGTGCCCCACCTCAAGCTGGACCCCAACGTCATCGTCTTCAGCCTCTTCCCCGGCATACAGGACACCATCGTGCGCCACATCCTCGAGTCGCCCTCGCTCAGGGGCATCGTCATGCGTACCTTCGGTTCGGGCAATGCCCCCCAGTCGCCCTGGATCATGCGCCTGCTCGACGAGGCTGCCCACCGCGGCGTCAACATCATCAACATCACACAGTGCCTCACGGGCAGCGTGGAGATGGAGCGTTACGGGGCAGGGTTCCACCTCAAGCTGGCACACGTCATCAGCGGCAGGGACAGCACCGTAGAGGCCGCCGTCACCAAACTGATGTACCTGCAGGGCAGATACGAGGACAACGACACCGTGAGAAAGATGCTGCAGCAGTCGCTCGCCGGAGAAATAACACTTTAGGGAGAGAAGAGATGTTAGAAGATAGAAGTTAGAAGATAGAAAAAAATGCCCATACGCGTGCTCTTTATATTGACCCTTGTGCTGGCCATGGCTTTCGGAAGTCAGGGCCGTGCCACTGCTGCCGTACAGCAGCGCGACAGGGTGCAGGCCGTAGAGCAGCACGAGCCGGAGCAGAAGGCAGTCTTCACCGACACCAGCACCATCTACCGTGTGTGCAGTGCGCGCCCGCAGCGCCTGGCACCTTGCGGAGACATCACCACCACCCGCAATTTGCACCATACGAGCAAGTTGCCTTATAAGAACAAGTTTTACCAACTCCTACTCAACACCTTCCGTGGCAGGGAGCGGCTGGAGTCCGCCCCACTCCACTTTGATGTTGCAGGCAAATATTATGTCATCTGCCTGCGGCATCTCATCTGTTGACACTTGCCGTTTTTCCAGAACATACTTTTTTGTGACACATCACGCAAAGGCGTTTCCTCCCATTAGAGGTAACGCCAGCTAAGCCTGTCCCGGCGGGGAACCAGGCATATAGTCCGTGCCGTATACCGCACCCCTAACTAGAAAGAAAAAGTATGGCCTTCGTGCCGGTGCACGGACATTAAGGCAGACGCCTATATACTATTCAAAAAACAGATTCTCATATATACATTATATATAATACATAAGATTTATAAATATGGCAAGTATCAACCATTTGGAAATGTGCGACACAGTAAAGGCACTTCCACAGATCAAGATAAAGAAAAGCATGTTCGGACTCTCTACCAAGATAGTCTATACCGCCACGGGGAGCAAGGTCAACGTCCAGCAGCAGGAATACAGTGCAGAAACAGGCGCCAAGCTTCACGGCATACTCAAGGCCGATGCCACTGCTGTAGCCGGCGAGCTTGCTAAGGCCGACATCCAGTCGAGTTCCATCGGCAACATGCGGCTGGAAGGCTGCATCTCCGAAGACCGCCAGTTTGCTGCCGTGCAGTTGCTCCGTTTTGCCGACTTCAACTACCAGCCTTACTCCGAGGTTGTGGTTTACGAAGGCAAGCCTGCCGAGGCCATTGCCCAGCTGTTCGACTAAGCTGAATATCGCGCGATAGGTGTGTTTATCAAATCACGCCTATATACTATCAAAGGAGGATGTGCCACAAGCATAGTGTGACGCATCCTCCTTTTTTTACTTTTTTACCTTTTTACCTTTTTACTTTTTTACCTTTTTACTTTTATTTAGTACCACTGCACGGCATTGGAGTATCCGCTTCGCTTGTCGTACTTGAGAGCATCGGTAAGTGTGGCGGCATTACACCGGAAAGTAAAGTTGTAGCTGGTGTATGGAGCAAGCACCACGGAGCAGCTCATGTTGAAGCAGTGGAGGTCGCGCTGCAAACTTGCCGTTGTCATACTCATCGACTTGTTTTCGAAGTCGTAGCCCGAAGAGAAGCTGATGTTCCATCCGTCGCTGATGCGCACGTTACCGCTGAAGTTGAGAGTCTGCGTAAAGCGGTAGGGATAGCGCATTTTGCTGTAGTTGAACTTCTCCACGCGCTGGTCTTCGCGCATGGTTATACCATAGCCGATGGAGAGCGACCACGGCATGCTGAAAGCCATGTATCCGTCGCTGTCGGTCTTCGCCTTTCCGCCCTTCTTGGCACCGTGCTTGCCCTTCTCCATGTCCTCGTCCACGTTAGTCTCTATGTTGGTGTCCACACCGTCGTCACCAGTGTTCTTGCCGTTTTTCTTGTCCTTGTCGCTGTCCTCGTCGTCACCACCACCGAAGAGCTTGCGCAGTTTCTCGGGCGTAAGGGTGAAGGAGAAGTTCTGCGACATGCCCTGGAATCGTCCGAAGCGACCATGGCTCCACTCTGTGCGGTTACCCACGTAGGGCGTGCCCTGCTCGTTCAGTTCGTAGGCATAGGTGGCGAAGACGGCATTCATCTGGAAGGTATAGTTTTTCCACCACTTCAGTCGCAGGTTGATGCTCATGTCGCTCCACGGTTTCTCCTTGGCAGCCATATTGTAGCTCATGTTGATGTTGAAGGCGTCGATAAGGCTCAGTTTCTTGTATCCTGTAGAGTCCTTGTCGCTCTTCACCTTCATCTCGAGGTTGTTGCCCAGGGTGAAGGAGATGGACCCCGTCTTTCCCGACGAGGGATAGCTGAAGAGTGCGCCTGCATAGGGCGAGTAGCTTTCGAGCGAGACGTTGCCGTTGGCGTCGGTCTTCAGGTAGGTGTCCATGTATCCGTATTTCGGAGCACCGAAGTCGGGCGCATAGTTGAATGTTATGCTCGGCTTGAACACGTGGCGTATGGCCTGTATCTTGTCGCCGAAAATCTTGCGGTTGGGCACCCAGAATCCGTAGAGGGTGGTAGACATGGCCAGACTGAGGTTCCAGTTGTACACATTGTAGAATCCGTAGGTAGTGTCGCGCACCACGGTCTGCTTGTTCTCGTCCCACGACTGCTTCACCTTGTTGGTGTACATACGGTCGGTAAAGGAGAACTGTGGCGTTACGGTAACATACTTGAAGAGCGTGAAGTCGGCAGATACCGGTATGCGGTGTTCCCATCCGTTGCGCCAGTCCTTGATGAGGTTGCTGTTCATGAACTTGTTCTCCTTGGTGGAGATGGAGTTGCTGATGTGTCCGGTGTAGGAAACGGCTATTTTCTCGTACCACCGCTGGTCGCCCACCATTTTCTTGCGTCGGAAGGGGTAGAATCGCGCCACGCTGATATTGAGGTCGGGCAGTGTTACGGCGATAGACGAGTCGCGCATGTTCTGCGACAGGTTGGCGGTAGTGGTGAGTGTGAGTCCGAGGCTCGAGAATCCCGTGCTCCAGTTTACGGACGATGTACGCGTACTCTGCGTGAGCGTCTGTGGGTTATACAGCGAGTTGAGGTTGTTTCGCTCATAGCTTGTCGAAGCAAAGTTTACGCTTGCCGAGAGCGAGTTGTATGGGTTTGCCTTCGAGTCCTGTCTGTGGCTCCACTGTATCTTGAAGCTCTCCTGCCTTGCAAAGTCGGGCATACCCTTGTCACCTGTCTTGGTGTCCTGGTAACTGAAGTAGAAGCTTCCCGAATAGCGGTATCGCTTGCGGTAGTTGCTGGCAGCAGAGATGCCCCACGAGCCTTTGGTATATATTTCTCCGAGCAGTTTGAGGTCCCACTTGTCGCTCATGGCAAAGTAGTATCCGCCGTCGCGCAGGTAGAATCCGCGGTCGCTCTCGTCGCCGTATGTAGGCATGATGAATCCGCTGGAGTAGCTCTTGGTAAAGGGGAAGAATCCGTAGGGTATGGCGAGCGGCATGGGCACGTCGCACACCACGAGGTATGCCGGTCCGAACACCACGTCCTTTCCGGGGCGCACCTTGGCTCTGGAGAGCGAGATATAGAAGTCGGGGTGTTTCTCGTCGCAAGTGGTGTATCTGCCGTGCTGCAGGTAGATTACTCCTGAGGAGTCGCGTTTCGACCGCATACCTGTAAGGAATCCGTCCTGTTGTTCGGTATATACATTGTTGATGAGTGCCTTCTTGCTCTTGAAGTTGAACTTGATGGTGTCTGTGTCGTACTGGTCGCTTCCCATCTTGAACACGGGCTTTCCCTTCACGCCTCCCTCGGCGGTAGAGTCGGCGGTGCCGCTTGCCTTCACGTTGCTCTTGTCTATGTCCATGGCTATGCGGTCGCTGGTGAGGTCCATGTTCTGGTACTTCACCTCAGCCGACCCGTAGAGGTGTGCCACCTTGCTCTTGGCGTCATAGACGAGCGAGTCGCTGGCGGAGTAGTTGACAGGTGCGTCCACCCCACCCTGTTTCTTGCGTGCCAGGCTGTCGAGGTGTATGCTGTCGTCCACCACCTTGTTGTGTCTCCATATAGCCTTCTGCAGGGAGTCCATGCGGGTGGTGTCGTTGGGGTCGGGCTTTATCTCGTTGCCCAGCGAGTCCACGTATACGGAGTCGGCCACGGTCTCGGCGATGTGGGCCTTCTTCTTTTTTCTCTTCGAGTCGGGCACACCGGGGTTTGCCACCATAGCGAGGGCCATGGAGGCAAGCGTCAGAACAGCTATAGTCGATTGTTTTCTCATCAAAATTTATTAGAGGCGTGTCCTGAAAAAAATCCACGCACTGTTAACATTCACCATTAGACGGTCTGTCCTTTGTGTCTTTTTGTTTTTATCCGGCTAAGATACAAAAATCCTGCAAAGGCATATTTCAGAACCCGCCTATTCAAACATTCGTTCCCACTCCCGGAACCTTTCCACCCCTTCCTCTCCAAACTTCATGAGGCTTTTCTCTGCCTTCTCTATGGATTTCTCGCGGTCGAGGTGTGTCTTGCTGAAGAACTTGTCAGCGTAGCATACCACCTTTTCCTCCATGGTCTCCGGCAGGAAGTCCTGGGGTGGCAGTGGCAGGTGCTGCTCTATGATTTGTGCCTTAGTGATGCCGGCACCGGTATGCCTTTCGCATACCCTGGCATGTGCCTCATATCCTTCGCTGCGCATGATTTCTGCCCCCAGTCGTCCGTGGAGGATATAGGGTTTCGACCCGAAACACTGTATTCCGGGAGCATCGGTAAGGTAGATGCCTATGTCGTGCAGCATGGCAGCTTCTTCTACAAACCGTGCGTCGAGATGCAGTTCGGGATGAGACGAAACAATCTGCAGCGCTTTTCGCGCTACAGATTGGCTGTGTGTCATGAGGATATGGCGTAGCCCATTATCCTCAGGGTAATACTTATCAATGATAGCTTGATAGTCCATTTATTCCAAGAGTATTTTTACTCGGCGTTGCGCTCTATGTAGGCGATGACGTCGCCCTTGCGCACCTTGCTGCCCTGCTTGGCACCGATTTCCACCAGTTTGCCGCCGAGGGCTGCGGGCACTGCCTCAAACTCGCCCCACGAGGTGAGGATGTAGCAGAAGGCGTCGCCTTCGTTGTATTCCTTGCCGATGTACGGTTCTACGGCAGGCTGGCACTCGCCCTCGCCCTGGAATTCCCAGAACAGCTGTCCGGCTACAGGTGCCACGATGGCATCGGCCTTGGCGTGCTTGAACTCTGCGAGCTGTGCCGGTGTCAGCGTGTTGCCGAGCTTGGCATCCTTGGCCTTCTGCAGGTCGGCAAGGAAGTTTTTCTTGGCCTGTCCGCTCTTGTAGTTGCGGTACTGCTCGGGGTGCATGGCCAGCTCGAAGAGTTCCTCGTCGTCCTGTCCATAATCCCATCCGTTCTCGTCCATCTCCTTCTTGAAGTCGTCGAGGGCGTCGGTGAGCAGCGTGTGTGCATCGACGTCGGTAAACTCGCGGCCCTGCTTCTTGGCCAGTTCCACCAGTTCGGGAGCGATGGTTCCGGGAATCTTTCCGCTCTTGCCGAGGATCATGCCCCACATCGAGTCGTCCATCATCACGAAGCGGCCCTTGCCCTGCTCCATGGTGAGGAGGTTCATGAGGGCTATGTTCTTGGTATACTGGCTGAAGGGTGTCACCAGTGGAGGATAACCTACGCGTGGCCATACATACTCCACCTCGTCGAAGAGCTTGATGAGGAGGTCGTCCATGGAGAGTTCCTCATCGCCCTTCTTCTTGCGTATGTTGTTGATGGTCTGGCGCATGCCGCCCAGGTCGGCCATCATACTGCCCATCATACCACCGGGCAGACCGCAGCCCAGCAAGAGTGACGACATGATCTTGTTGCCGGGGTTGATGAAGTAGCCCAGCCACTCGTCTATGAATTCCTGTGTCAGGGCGCGTGCCTTCATGTATGCGCTCATGTTCACCTCGGGCACGTCGAAGCCCTCGTTCTTGAGCATGCTGATAACGGAGATGATGTCCGGGTGTACCTTACCCCATGACAGTGGCTCGATGGCGGTGTCGATGATGTCGGCACCGTTCTGGCACACTTCGAGGATAGAGGCCATGGAGAGTCCGGGGCCTGAGTGGCCGTGGTACTGTATGATGATTTCGGGATACTTGTCCTTTATCATCTTGGTGAGCTTGCCGAGGAATGCGGGCTGTCCGATTCCTGCCATGTCCTTGAGGCATATTTCCTCAGCACCGGCAGCTATCAGCTCGTCGGCAATGCCCATATAGTAGTCGAGTGTGTGTACGGGCGAATTGGTGATGCAGAGTGCGCACTGTGGTGTCATGCCGCCTTCCTTGGCCCATTTGATGGATGGCTTGATGTTGCGCACGTCGTTCAGTCCGTCGAAGATACGTGTGATGTTGGTACCCTGCTTGGCCTTCACCTTGTACATGAGGGCGCGCACGTCGTCGGGCACGGGGTACATGCGCAGGGCATTCAGTCCGCGGTCGAGCATGTGGGTCTTGATACCTGCCTCGTTGAAGGGCTTGCAGAAGGCGCGTACTGCCTCGTTGGGGTTTTCGCCTGCGAGGAGGTTTACCTGCTCGAAGGCACCGCCGTTGGTCTCCACACGGCTGAAGCAGCCCATTTCGATGATTACTGGCGCTATCTTGGCCAACTGGTCTTTGCGTGGCTGGAACTTACCGGAGCTCTGCCACATGTCTCTGTAGACGAGACTGAACTGAATTTTCTTCTTCATTATTCTATTATGGTTCTTGTTTCTTTTCCTGTCATGCTGCAGCCTGGGGGCACAAGGATTCCTTCCCCCACACGCGAGCCTAACAAAGTGCAAAATTAGGCAAAAATTCCGAATATCACGTCCTTTCGCTGTTTTTTTTAGAATTATTTGAGTTTCGGGAGAGTTTGTTGCCGGGAAATAGTTTTTCGATATGGCAACAAAGGCAACAAAAAAAAATTTGGCACTTATCAATACATAACAGCAGCCTTGCCGTTGGATTCTTCACTCTTCACTCTTCGTTCTTCACTCTTCACTCTTCGTTCTTCACTCTTTTTTACCTTTTTACTTTTTTACCTTTTTCCGGCCTTTAAAAAACCGTTATTTCTCCCGAGCCGTAGCAGCGGTGGTGGTTTTCGTCGTACACGACGCAGAACTGGCCCGGTGCCACACCGTGTATGGGCTGTTCGGAGTGTACCATCCACACGTCGCCGTCGAGGTGCTCCATGGTGGCAGGGTGGTATTCGGGAGTGTGGCGTATCTTGAACGTCACGCGCTGCATGGGCACTTCGCGGGTAAGGAAGTGGAAGCCCTGCAGGGGGAAGTCGGTCTTGTAGGCTGTCTGCGGGTCGTAGCCGTGGCTTACGTAGAGTATGTTCTGCTTCACGTCCTTCTTCACCACAAACCAGGGTCCGCCGCCGAAGCCCAGTCCCTTGCGCTGGCCTATGGTGTGGTACCACAGGGCGCGGTGGCGTCCTATCACTTTCCCGGTCTCCAGCTCCACCACGTCGCCGGGGCAGTCGCCCAGGTAACGCCTTATGTAGTCGTTGTAGTTTATCTGTCCGAGGAAGCAGATGCCCTGGCTGTCCTTGCGCTTGGCATTGACGAGGTGTTCCGCCTCGGCTATCTGCCTCACCTCGTCCTTCACGTGGTGGCCTATGGGGAAGATGGCCTTGTCCAGCTGCCAGCTCTCTATCTGTGCCAGGAAGTCGGTCTGGTCCTTCACGGGGTCGGGGCTGGTAACGAGCCACTTGTGCCCCTCGGCGTCGCGCTCGGTACGGGCATAGTGGCCGGTGGCTATGAGGTCGTACTGGTGCCCCATCTTGCGGTCGAAGGCACCAAACTTGATGAGCCTGTTGCACATCACGTCGGGGTTGGGCGTCAGTCCCGCCTTTACCTTCTCCATGGTGTAGCGTGTCACCTCGTCCCAGTATTCGCGGTGGCAGTCCACCACCTCCAGCCTGCATCCGTACTTGTGTGCCACGGCGGTGGCCATCTCCAGGTCTTCCTCCGACGTGCAGTCCCACTCTTCCTTTTCCTCGGGTCCTATCTTGATGTAGAAACAGTCGGGGTGCAGCCCCTGCTGTGCCAGTTGCCATACCACTACCGAACTGTCCACGCCGCCCGAGAGCAGCACGGCTATGCGCTTGTCCTTTATCTCTTCCATGTGTTCCATTGTCTTGAGCGCGTGTCCTGAAAAAAATACACGCATCGTATTGGCTGCAAAAGTACAAAAAAACAATGAGACTCATGTCTGAATGGAAAAAAATCAGTACCTTTGCACCCGAAAATCTCAATTTCAAATGTAGTTATGGAAATTATCAGAAACTTGTTTTACGGTTTTCCCGACCTTTGGGGAGGCGGTGTGGCCCATTCTGTCATGATTCTTGCACTGGTCATCACGCTGGGCCTTAGCCTGGGCAAAATCAGGGTAAAAGGCGTATCGCTCGGACTGTCGTGGATTCTCTTCATCGGCCTTGTCTTCGGCCATTTCTCGCTCAGTCTCGACCAGCACCTGCTCCACTTTCTGAAGGAGTTCGGACTGATACTCTTCGTCTACTCCATCGGTCTGGAGGTAGGCCCCAGCTTCTTCTCTTCGTTCAAGAACGGCGGCAAGAGCCTCAATCTGCTCAGCATCACCGTCATTGCCATCAGCATCGCCGTGACGCTGGGCATATACTACGCTTCCGGCACGTCCATCACCTCCATGGCGGGCATCATGTCGGGTGCCGTCACCAATACGCCCGGACTGGGTGCCGCACAGCAGGCCTTCAGCGACCTGCGCCACATTGACGCACCCTCCATCGCCGCCGGCTATGCCATAGCCTACCCCATGGGTGTGCTGGGCGTCATACTGTCGTTCATCATCCTGCGCTTTGCGCTCCGCATCGACAAGAAGGCTGAGGACAAGGAGGCCAAGAGCGGCTTCGGCCATCTGGAGGCCATGACGCTGAACACGTTCTCCGTAAAGGTTACCAACAAGATGGTGTGCGGCAACACGGTGAAGAAGATACACGACTTCCTGGACCGCGACTTCATGATTTCGCAGATACACCGCGAGCACGGCGGCAGCACCAAGGAGATGGTGAACGGCACCACCGTGCTCAACGAGGGCGACATCGTACACATCGTGGCCCACCCCTCCGTGCAGGAGCCTATCGTGGCGCTGCTGGGCGAGACGGTGGACATGACGTGGGAGGAGTACGGCACCGAACTGATAACCCGCCGCATCCTCATCACCAAGTCGGGCATCAACGGCAAGAGCATCTCGCAGGTGCAGACCCACTCCAACCTCGGCACCAACATCACGCGCGTGAACCGTGCCGGTGTCGACCTCCTCGCCACGCCCGACCTGAAGCTGCAGATGGGCGACCGCGTCACGGTGGTGGGCACCGAACTGGCTGTGGCGCACACGGAGAAGGTGCTGGGCAACCAGATGAAGCGGCTCAACTACCCCAACCTCATACCCATCTTCCTGGGCATCGTGCTGGGTTGCTTCGTGGCCAACATTCCCTTCTTCATACCGGGCATATCGGAAAGCCTGCGCCTCGGACTGACGGGCGGACCGCTCATTGTGGCCATTCTCATAGGCTACTTCGGACCCAAGCACAACCTCGTGACGTACAACACCATCTCCGCCAACCTTATGATACGCGAGATAGGCATCTGCATATTCCTGGCCTGTGTGGGTCTGGGCACCGGCGAACAGTTCATCGAGACGGTTACCTCGGAGAGCGGCATGACATGGGTGCTCTACGGTCTCGCCATCACCATGGTGCCGATACTCCTGGGTGGCATCATCGGCCGCCTGGTGTTCCACATCAACTACTTCACGCTGCTCGGTGTGCTGGCAGGTGCCAATACCAACCCCTCCGCCCTGGCATACGTGAGGGAGCAGACCTCGGCAGACGCTCCCACCGTAGGATATGCCAACGTCTACCCCTTCGCCATGTTCCTGCGCATCGTGACGATACAGATCATCATCTTCGTATTCGGATAATTTGAATGAAGAGTGAAGAGTGAAGAATGAAGAGTGAAGAGTGAAGAGTGAAGAATCCAACGGCAAGGCTGATATAGGAGGTACGGCGCCCCCGCCGTACCACACCCGAAGAAACACCACGCACTCAAGCAAGAAAGGCTGTTGTCTTAACTCCTTAACATCTTGAACTCCTTAACATCTTGAACTCCCCTACATACAAAACTTGAGCAAGAAACACATATATATGAACAACGGAAACGCAATAGAAAACATCGTGGGCCGCGGCGACGGCCAGGACACCATCGTGATAGAACTGCGCCACAAGCTCGACCTGCTGCTGCGCACAGGCCGCATCCTCGTGGAGAGCGCTGCCGACACGGCACGCATCCTGCGCACCATGAAGAGGGCTGCCGCCTTTCTGGGACTGGACGAACGCTATCTGCACCTGTACGTCAACTGGAACGTGCTGATGGTAAACTACAGCGACGAGGAGCACTCGTTTACCAAGTTCCAGCGCTGCGAGAAACACGGCATCAACCTTACCGCCATATCGCAGGTGAGCAAACTGACGTGGCGCGCCATCAAGGAAGACTACACCCTGCAGCAGTACGAGGAGGCACTGCACGACATACGCACCCGCAAGCGCAACTTCACGCCCTGGCAGGTAGCCATAGGAGGCGGCTTTGCCTGCGGCGGCTTCTGCATACAGTTCGGCTGCGACTGGACGGCGTTCTTCTACTGCTCGCTGGCTGCCATACTGGGCTTCCGACTCAGGATGTACCTGCCCACGCGTGGCTGCAACAACTACATTGCCATCGGCATAGCTGCCTTTGCCGCCACCATCATGGCATGGCTCACCTCCTTCCTCTCGCTCAGTCCGCAGTTTACGTCGGTGCTGCCCGACTTCCTGGTAAGCAGCACGCCCTGGCATCCGCTCATGGCGTGCGCCCTGTTCATCGTGCCCGGTGTGCCGCTCATCAACTTCGTCAGCGATATGCTCGAGGGGCACATTGAGGTGGGCATGGTGAGGGCCATCAATACGCTCATCATGGTTCTGGCCATGTCGTTCGGCATTGCCTTCGCCATCAACGTGTGCGGCATTGACAACTTTGCGCGCAACCTCAGCATGACACCCCACCATACCTACCTCGAGTTTGCCATAGCGGCAGCCATCTCGGCCATGGGCTTCTCCACCATCTTCAACATACCGCGCCGCCTGTTGCCCGCCGTGGCTGTCGGCGGCATCATTGCTGTGTGCTCCCGCAACTTTGTCAACCTGGGCCCCAGCAACGGCAACGTAGGTCTTGACATGGGCCTCATGGTGGGTTCGTTTACCGGGTCGGCACTCATCAGCGTCATCGTCATCAAGGCGCGCCACTGGTTCCATACGCCCCACCAGTGCATCACCATCCCGAGCGTCATCCCCATGGTGCCGGGCGTACTGATGTACCGCGCCCTCTTCGAGTTTATAGACATGCACGGCGTGGTGGGCGAGCTTACCATCGGCACCACCAACGCCATACGCGCCTCGCTCATCATCATCTGCATCGCCACGGGTGTAGCCATACCCAACGTGTTCTTCCGCCGCTTCATAGCCAGCTCACGCCAGAACAAGCTGCTCGCCATGCTGGTGGAACGCAAGCGCAAGAACGGCGAGTTTGTCGACCTCCACGAGGTGGAAGTGAAGTAAAAAGGCGAAGCACCTCCCGGCATCTGTATTTCCGGAGATTTGCATATCAGGTTTCGGACTGCCGGAACTTCCCCCACTTTTTTTGTAGTACAGCGAGGGCGCTGTACCTCCTATCTCTCGCTTGAGCACTGTAGGAGGTACGGCGCCCTCGCCGTACCACAGGCAAGAGGCAATATCCCAAATACATTACTTAAATTAAGTGGCATTTTCTTGCTCGTTTCAGAAATTTGCATTAGCCGATTTGAAAAAAGTAATTGCAGACTTCTTTGCCAATAAGGCAAAAAAGGAGATGGATGCGATGTGGGAAAAAGGTGAAATGACACAGGAAAAGCTCGAAAGCTTCAAGTCTCTGCATGAAAGAACATCTTGTTGAAAACAGGAATGAACATTGTTCTTGACACTAACTGCCTAATCATGGCAACATCTGCAAGATTTCCGTTATTTTGGCACAAGAAAACGTCAAGCGCTTTTCTCCATCATACTCTTTCCATCTGATAGAGGCTGACGAAGAAGACAATAAATTTGTAGATTGCGCTATCGTGGCTAATGCCAAATATATCGTCACAGAAGACCATCATTATGATGTTCTAAAGGAAATTCCTTTCCCAAAAGTGGAAATAGCGAAACTCAAAGATTTTCTGACGGAATTACAGAAAATGCGGCAATAAATACATTAGCCTTTCAGCCCGATAAGCTGAAAGGCTTTTTTCGGCCCAATTATGGCAGGGCCTTTCTTAATCCAACAGCTTGAAATTGTATTTTCCTTCAGCATTCTTACTACCGTCGCTGTCATCACCGCCAGATTCAGGAGTGGTGGAATCCCCGCCAGATGCGCACATGATGCCGGTATCTGCTATCGGCATGACCTTCACTCGCGGAATCAGGTATGTTTTCTTTCTCATATTCTTCGCCCTTTATTATACGTTATATTTTTCGGATATAGCTTTCTATCTGCAAAGATACAACTTTCGTCTTGAAAAAACGGCGTGTTCGTTGAATAAATTTGCAGGTACGTAGGGGAAAACGTAATTTTGCCGCCGAAAAAACCAATCTACACACACAGTTATGAAACGCTTTTATTCTATCCTTACTGTCGCCCTATCGCTGTTGGCGGCATCATGCTCACCCGATTCTAGTTTTACCGGAACAAACGGCGGCATCCCTGAAGGGGGCAGCCAGAACGGCAGCGGTGCGGGCGCAAGCACTACCATAACCCCCGCAGCATCCATAACGGAGCTTACGTCCATGGACATCTCCCTCGACCAGACAGCACTGGCAGAGTCGGAAGTAATCCCCTCGGACGAAACGGCGGACAACTACGAAGACTACATCGAGAACAACGAGTTTACCAACGAAGTGACCATCACCTTCAACGGCACCTCGGCATCCTACTCGGGCAGCGTCAGCGGAGTCAGCGTGTCCGTTAACGGGGCAGACGTCATAGTCCGTTCGGAAGCTAAGAAAGTGAAGTATACCGTGACAGGCACCACCACGGACGGATTCCTCAAGATATACAGCGAGAAGAAGTTTGCCCTGGCCCTGGATGGCGTGGACATAACCAATCCTGACGGTGCGGCAATAAACATCCAGAGTTCCAAGCGCGGATACATCATATTAAACGACGGCACTACCAACACCCTTACCGACGGCACATCCTATACCGATGCCACCGACAGCGAAGACATGAAGGCCACGCTCTTCAGCGAGGGAAAACTGCTCTTCTCCGGTGCGGGCACCCTCAAGGTTTATGCCAACTGCAAGGCCGGCATACGCAGCGACGACTACCTCTTCTTCCGTCCCGGCAACAACATCTACGTCAAAGCCACTGCCGGCAACGCCATCAAGGCCAACGACGCCATATACGTAAAAGGTGGTGTGATAAACGTGGAGGCATCTGCCGATGCAAGCAAAGGACTGAGCTGCGACGGCTTCATACAGATTGACGGCGGACGCACCACAGCCGTCACTACCGGCTCGGGCACCCTTGACGACGACGGTACGGACGTGAGCGGATGCGCCGGTGTGAAGGCAGACAGCATCTTCGTCATGAACGGCGGTGCCCTCTACTGCAAGAGCACAGGGGCAGGCGGCAAAGGCATCAGCACCGACCAGACGCTTACCGTCAACGGCGGCACGATAAAGGTAGTGACGACGGGCGCACAGTACGTCTACCAGAACCTCGACACCTCGGCAAAGGGCATAAAGAGCGACGGTGCCATGCACCTGA
Source organism: Oscillospiraceae bacterium (assembly GCA_963624905.1). GTDB lineage: Bacteria > Bacteroidota > Bacteroidia > Bacteroidales > Bacteroidaceae > Prevotella. The sequence goes on along the minus strand of CAVFRG010000028.1, from coordinate 235 downwards.
ACGGCGGCACCATCATGGTGAAGTGTACCGGCGGCGAAAACTCGGAAGGCATTGAGAGCAAGAGCACCCTCGACATTACGGGCGGCACCGTCATGGCTTACTGCTACGACGACGCCATCAACTCTGCAAGCGCGCTCACCATCAGCGGCGGCAACGTATTTGCCATGGGCACCAACAACGACGGCATAGACTCCAACTCCACCCTTACCATCAGCGGCGGACTTGTCATCGCCAG
>CAVFRG010000027.1:0-34377 GCA_963624905.1 Oscillospiraceae bacterium | reverse complement strand
ATATAAATATAAATTTCTCCCTTACCCTTTTCCCCAGGGGGGGGGAAGCGTTTTTTAAACTGTAATTGTAATCGTAATCACTTTTGCCTCACATGGACATAGACATGGTGGTATCCTTGACTAAAAAGATTAGCAAGGTGCAATGGGCACTATTTTTCCTTCAGCAGGCCGTCGAGAAAGGCGTCGAGGTCGTCGTTCAGACCCTCCATCAGGTCGCCACCCACGATAATGGTGTCGTCGTCGGCCAGATAGAGTTCGCCAAGGTGCTCCTTGTCCTCGTCCTCAAGCACAATGCTGAAGGGCTTCAGAATACCCATAGCGTCTATCATACTGCTGTTCTTGCGCAGCAACTCGCGCAGGATTCTTGCCACTTCGGGATAAAAATCCTCGTCCTTGTTGTCTATCCACTGGTCTACGACGCAGCGTGTTATCTCCTGCTCATCGTCATCGAAGGCAAGAAGCTCTCCACCGTCTTGCGTCACACGCACATGGATGTCGGTAAAGACGGAGGGCTCTTCCGTAGCCGGAAACTTGTGGGACACCTTGGTAAAGAAACGTTCCACTTGCTGGGTAATCTGTTCTGTCAACTGCATGGTTCTATTGTTGTTTTGGTTTAGGCGTGTCCTAAAAACGACGCATTACTGAAGATTGGACCTGCCCCCGTCAGGTGGCGAGGAAGTAGATGCCGGCGAGGATGGCAAGCACGATGATGCCGACCACCGCCTTGAACATACAGGTAGCTACCTTCTTCACTACCAGGAAGCCCAGTATCAGCACTACGAGGCCACAGGCGTAATATAAAAAATGTTCCATCGTTATTATCGTATTCTTGTGTTTGTATGAAAACAGAGGGGTGCCAAAAAGTCGCGCTGTACCTGCCCGCTACTTGAACAGCCTGCGGAATTCGGGAGGTATGGGCGTCTCAAACTCCATGGGCTTGTGCGTCACGGGATGGTAGAAGCAGAGCACATAGGCGTGGAGGCACAGGCGGTGGCAGGGGTCGTCGCCGTTGCCGTACTTGATGTCGCCGCACACGGGATGCCCCATGTCGGCGGTGTGGACGCGTATCTGGTTCTTGCGCCCCGTCTCGAGGCGAAACTCCACAAGCGAGTGGTCTACGGTGCGGGCAAGGGTATGGAAATGGGTGACGGCATACTTGCCGCCGTTGTCCGTATCACTGCTGTAGGTAACATATGCCTTGTTGTCCTTCAGCCAGTTGGCCACGGTGCCCTCGTCCTCTTCCATCTCGCCCGACACGACCGCCACATAGCGGCGGTCGTATACCGTGCCGTGCCAGTCCTGCTCCAGCGCCAGTTCGGTCTGCTTGTCCTTGGCGTAGATCATGAGGCCGGAGGTGTCGCGGTCGAGCCGGTGCACCACATGTGCCTGGCAGTGCTGGCGCGTCTTGCCGAAGTATTCGTCGAGCACGGTCTTCACGTTGAGCGAGGAATGTCCCGCAGCCATACTGAGAATGCCCACGGCCTTCTCCACCACCACGAGGTAACGGTCCTCGTACACTATCTTGAGGTAGCGGCTCCTGAACGTGTCGTTGTTCTTCTTCGTCCTGCTTACCGACACCCTCATGCCGGGCTTCAGGGGCAGGTCGAAACGGGTCACCGTCTTGCCGTCCACACGGATGCCGCGGCCCTGCAGTGTCTGCTTTACCTTAGTGCGGCTCTGCCCCTTCACGTTGGCAAGCAGCCACTCCAGCAGCGGGGCTCCCGTCCCTACCGTGTACGTATCGTACTCCGCGGGGGCTCCATAGCCGCCGGGACGGTTTGCGCCGTTTTGCCATCTGTTGTTTTGATGTGCCATGTTTCGTATCAGTTTTTAAGCCACAAAAGTACGGTATTTTGGCAAGACAACCAAAGGGTGCAACTTTTTTAACTAAAAATTAAGCAAGTTTCGGCGGCGGAGCATTGGTATTCAAATATTTTTTCGTAACTTTGCAGACAAATAGCAAAGGGCACGCAATGACACAGCGGGAAGACAAGGAAAGAGTGAAGACAGCCAGAGAGAATCTTGGAAAATATTTCTACGACCTCTCGAAGACTTGTTTTATGGTATATGGTGGCAGGAAATGCCGTCACTATTATCACGGAACAGAGACTCACATACAACAACATCTTTTTGGTCATTACCGGAATTTTCCTGACATGGGGATTCGCATATTTAGCAAATTATACATTTAGAAGGAGATAGATATGGAAGCATTAGTTATAACTTATACAATTTTGAGTTTTTGTGTAGCAGGCCTTATTCTTTGGTTTCGTTCACCTAAAGGAAACGAATGGCTCAAGCATTTAGACGATTAATCCATTTTAGAAATACGAAACATAAACAATAAATGATTACAGTAACAAATCTTGCAATCCAATTCGGAAAAAGAGTGCTTTACAAGGACGTAAACCTCAAGTTTACGCACGGTAACATCTATGGTGTCATCGGTGCCAACGGTGCCGGAAAATCCACCCTTCTCAAGGCCATCAGCGGCGAGCTGGAACCCAACAAGGGAACTGTGGAGATGGGACCGGGCGAACGCCTCTCCGTACTGGAGCAGGACCACTTCAAGTATGACGAATACCGCGTCATGGACACCGTGCTCATGGGCCACCAGCCACTCTGGGAGAACATGAAGGAGCGCGAGCGCCTCTACGCCAAGCCCGAGATGACCGAGGAGGACGGCAACCGCGCTGCCGACCTGGAGCTGAAGTTTGCCGAGATGAACGGATGGGAGGCAGAGAGCAACGCTGCCCAGCTGCTGCAGAACCTCGGCGTGAAGGACGAGCTGCACGACAAACTCGTGGGCGAGCTGTCGAACACCGAAAAGGTGCGCGTGATGCTGGCAAAGGCCCTCTTCGGCAACCCCGACAACCTGCTGCTCGACGAGCCTACCAACGACCTCGACCTCGACACCGTGGAGTGGCTCGAGGAGTATCTCAGCAACATAGAGCAGACCGTACTCGTGGTGTCGCACGACCGCCACTTCCTCGATGCCGTGAGCACGCAGACCGTAGACATCGACTTCGGAAAGGTAACCATGTTTGCCGGCAACTACTCGTTCTGGTACGAGAGCTCACAGCTCGCTCTGCGCCAGGCACAAAACCAGAAGATGAAGGCCGAGGAGAAGAAAAAACAGCTGGAGGAATTCATACGCCGCTTCTCTGCCAACGTGGCAAAGAGCAAGCAGACCACATCAAGAAAGAAGATGCTGGAGAAGCTGAACGTGGAGGAAATCAGACCCTCAAGCCGCAAGTACCCCGGCATCATATTCCAGATGGAGCGCGAACCGGGCAACCAGATACTAGAAGTGGAGGGCCTGAAGGCCATGGACGAGGACGGAAACGTGCTGTTCGACAACGTTAACTTCAACATCGAGAAAGGCGAGAAGGTAGTGTTCCTCTCGCACAACCCGAAGGCCATGACCGCACTCTTCGAAATCATCAACGGCAACAGGAAGGCCGACGCCGGAGAATACAAATGGGGTGTAACCATCACCACGGCATACCTGCCCCTCGACAACACCGAGTTCTTCCAGAGCGACAAGAACCTCGTAGACTGGCTCAGCCAGTACGGACCGGGCAACGAAGTGGCCATGAAGGGCTACCTGGGCCGTATGCTCTTCAGCGGAGAGGAAGTGCTGAAGAAGGTGAACGTGCTCTCGGGAGGCGAGAAAATGAGGTGTATGATAGCGCGCATGCAGCTGCAGAACGCCAACTGCCTCATCCTCGACACGCCCACCAACCACCTCGACCTCGAGAGCATCCAGGCGTTCAACAACAACCTGGTCAACTTCAAGGGCAACGTGCTCTTCGCAAGCCACGACCACGAGTTTATCAACACCGTGGCCAACCGTATCATAGAACTGACCCCGACAGGCACCATCGACAAGCTCATGTCGTACGATGAATACATCTACGATGAAGCCATCAAGGAACAGAAAGCCAAGATGTACGGCATGCAGTAACCGCTGTGCCAAAAACAATAAAGATTACCACCTGCGTGCCAGCCTACAACCGAGGTTGGCACGCTTCTTGATAATAAGCAATGTGGAAAATACTAAAAAAGAAAATCAACACTATGGATACAGAAAAGGAAATGAACATAGATGAGGCTAAGGCCAAGGCAGCAAGCACCGAAGCACAAGCCGCCGAACAGGGCAACGGAGACACCGCTGCTGACAACGAGACATGCCAGGACGCTGACAAAATGGCAAACGACGGCGACGACACTGCCAACAAGGCAGAAATGCCGGAGGAGTCGCCGCTCGAGAAAGCCGGGCGCGAACTGGAAGAGGCCAGGAAGCAACTGCTCTACAAGACGGCAGAGTTTGAAAACTACCGCAAAAGAACCATCAAGGAGAAAGCCGAACTCATACTGAACGGTGGCGAGAAGACCATCGCCGCCATCCTGCCCGTGCTGGACGACTTCGAGAGGGCGATCGCCGACAAGAGCGAAGACCCCGCTGTCATCAAGGAAGGCATGCAGATGATACACAACAAGTTCTGCAAGGCACTCGAGAGCCTCGGCGTGAAGAAGATTGAGACCGAAGGACAGGACTTCGACACCGACTACCACGAAGCCATAGCCATGGTGCCGGGCATGGGCGACGAGAAGAAGGGCAAGGTGATAGACTGCGTGCAGACAGGCTACACGCTGAACGAGAAGGTGATACGCCACGCCAAGGTGGCCGTAGGACAATAAAAACAGAAGAGAACAGTATCCATTCATTTTTTTTGACAAGCGAAAATGGCCAAAAGAGACTACTACGAGGTATTGGGAGTCGGCAAGACTGCATCGGACGACGAGATAAAGAAGGCATACCGCAAGATAGCCATCAAGTATCACCCCGACCGCAACCCGGGCAACAAGGAAGCAGAAGAAAAATTCAAGGAGGCGGCAGAGGCTTACGACGTGCTGCGCGACCCGCAAAAACGCCAGCAATACGACCAGTTCGGATTTGACGGCCCGCAAGGAGGGTTCGGAGGATTCGGAGGATTCGGAGGCGGTGCAGGCATGAATATGGACGACATCTTCTCCATGTTCGGCGACATCTTCGGCGGGCACACCGGCGGATTCGGCTTCGGGGGCGGCAACGCCACACGCCAGTACCAGGGCGGCGACCTGCGCGTAAGGGTAAAGCTCAACCTGCAGGAAATAGCCACCGGCGTAACCAAGAAGTTCAAGATACACAAGGACATCACCTGCGAGGCATGCCACGGCACAGGATGCGAAGGCGGCGCACAGCCCGAGACATGCACCACCTGCCACGGCTCGGGCGTGACGATAAAGACCGTGAGGAGCATGTTCGGCATGATGCAGACACAGGTACCCTGCCCCACCTGCAACGGCGAAGGCACCATCATCAAGAACAAGTGTAAGGAGTGTCACGGAGACGGTGTCGTAAAGGGCGACGAAGTGGTAGAGATAAGCATCCCCGCAGGCGTGGAGGAAGGCATGTGCGTTACCGTAAGGGGAAAGGGAAATGCCGGAAAGCACAACGGCGTGAACGGCGACATACAGGTCATCATCTCCGAAGAGAAGAGCGACACCTTCGAGCGCAACGGGCAAGACCTCTACTATAACCTCGTGCTCGATTTCGCCACAGCCACACTGGGCGGCGAGGTGGAGGTGCCCACCATCGACGGCACTACCAAGATAAAGATAGAACCGGGCACACAGCCGGGCAAGCAGATAAGGCTGCGCGGAAAGGGACTGCCCGCCGTACAGGGATACGGATACGGCAAGGGCGACATCATCGTAAACGTGACGGTGTTCGTACCTACCACGCTCAGCAAAGAGGAGAAACAGCTCGTCACAAAATTCAAGGAATGCGAGAACTTCAAGGCCGACAACGCCACGAAGAAGTCGCTCTTCGAGAGCTTCAAAAACCTCTTCAAATAGACAGAGAAGCTTCGGTTATGGCAACTCCCACTTACATGGTACAGCGAGGGCGCTGTACCTCCTACGGTTACCGTCACATGGCGGAAAGGCTCTTGTAGGAGGTACGGCGCCCTCGCCATATCACACCCCAAAAACTACACTACCATCATGAACTATCAGCAAACCATCGACTACCTCTTCCACAGCACCCCCGCATTCGAAAAGACAGGAGCCTCGGCATACAAGCCAGGGCTGCAGACCACCCATCTGCTGGATGCCCACTTCGGACATCCGCACACCCGCTACAAGACCATCCATGTGGCCGGTACCAACGGCAAGGGCTCATGCTCGCACACCCTGGCAGCCATACTGCAGGCCGACGGACACAAGGTGGGACTCTACACCTCGCCCCACCTCGTCGACTTCAGGGAACGCATACGCGTCAACGGAGAAATGATTCCCGAGGAGTATGTCGTCGACTTCGTAGAGCAGGAGCGTGCCTTCTTCGAACCGCTCCACTGCTCGTTCTTCGAACTGACAACGGCACTCGCCTTCAAATACTTCGCCGACAAGGAGGTAGACATTGCCGTCATCGAGGTAGGCCTCGGCGGCAGACTCGACTGCACCAACATCATCACACCGCTGCTCTCGGTCATCACAAACATCAGCATGGACCACACGCAGTTTCTCGGCAACACACCGGCACTCATTGCTGCCGAGAAGGCCGGCATCATCAAGCCGCACGTACCCGTAGTGGTGGGCGAATACACCGCGGAGACGCAACCCGTCTTCGCAGCACGGGCACAAGAGCAGGACGCACCCATTGTCTTCGCACAGGACGAACAGAACCTGGAGGTAACCGGAGTAAGCCATGATGCACTATGCCTCACTTACACCACACGCCAATGGGGCACGCTCCACGGCGACCTGCGGGGAGCATACCAGCAAGCCAACATGAACACCATCCTCAACGCCGCAGACATACTCTCGCGCAAAGGCATCATACGCCACAGGGGCAGCGTGGCAAGGGGCGTGGCAAGCGTGGGCGAGTCTACCGGACTGATGGGGCGATGGCAGACGGTACGCCAAGAGCCGCTCGTAATATGCGACACCGGGCACAACGTGGCAGGATGGGAATACCTGGCACGGCAGATAAAGGCACAGCCGTGCCGAAGGCTGCACATCGTATTCGGCATGGTGGACGACAAGGACGTGCGCACCGTCATGGACATGCTCCCCGCAAATGCCACCTATTACTGGACACAGGCCGACTCAAAACGGGCCATACCAGCCGAAAAGATAGAACGCTACGGCAGGGAACGGAACCTGAACGGAACACCCTACCCCACCGTGCGCGATGCCTGCAATGCAGCCCTTCAGCACGCAGCAAAGGACGACTTCATCTTCGTGGGAGGGTCGAGCTATGTAGTGGGAGACTTCCTGGCAGAGCCGCTTTTTTAAGTTTTTTAAATCAATAAGTCATAAAAACATTTGTTGCAATCATTTTTTTTTATTTACTTTGCAACTACATAATAACTTTAAACGACAGAACAACTTAAATCAACGACTATGAATACAGAACCGACAAACAAGTGCGGTCTGAAAAGAGAAGACTTTCAGACCACAGTAAACGGAAAGCAGACAGACCTCTTTATACTCAGGAACAACAAGGGGAACGAAGTGGCAGTAACCAACTACGGAGGTGCCATCGTAGCCATCATGATGCCCGACAAGGACGGCAACTATGCCAACCTCATACAGGGACACGACAACATAAACGATGTCATACACTCGCCCGAGCCATTCCTCAGCGTGCTCATAGGACGCTACGGCAACCGCATCAAGGAGGGCAAGTTCACACTACACGGCAAGCAGTACCAGCTGGCATGCAACGACGGTCCCAACCACCTGCACGGCGGTCCTACAGGATTCCACTGCCATGTATGGGACGCCACAAAGATGGGCGACAACGCCATCGTGCTCAAATACACCAGCCCCTACGGCGAAGAAGGATTTACGGGCGAGCTGAACGTATGGGTGGCATATACCTTCACGGATGACAACGAACTGGTAATAAAATACCAGGCCACTACCAACAAGCTCACTATCATCAACCTTACACACCATGCCTTCTTCTCTATCCAGGGCATCGCAAACCCCACACCGTCCATCAACGACATCGTGTGCCAGGTCAATGCAGACTTCTATCTGCCCATCGACAAGGTGTCTATCCCTACAGGCGAAATACTCAAGGTAGAGGGCACACCGTTCGACTTCCGTACCCCCAAGCCCATCGGCCAGGACATTGACGCCGACAACGAGCAGATCAAGAACGGACAGGGCTTCGACCACAACTATGTGCTCAACAAGAGCGAGGAGGGCGAACTGAGCTTCGCCGCCAAGATAAAGGACCCCGCAAGCGGACGAACCATGGAGGTATACACCACCGAACCGGGCCTGCAGATGTACACGGGCAACTTCCTGGCAGGCATCTCCGGACAGCACGGAGCCACATTCCCACGACGCAGTGCCGTATGCTTTGAGGCACAGCACTTCCCCGACACACCCAACAGACCTTACTTCCCAAGCGTAAGACTGAAACCGGGCGATACCTATACACAGAAGACAATCTACAAGTTTGGCGTGGAAAAATAATTTTCACGGCCATGCCCTATACGATGGAGTGGATGCACAAAGACATCCACTCTATTTTGTATGTTTCAGCAAAGAAAATGCATGTTTCAGCAAAGAATGACGAACATTAACATTATCAACTAACTCATAACACCAACCATCAGAATATGGAAAACCAAAAACAAAACGGCAATATCATCGCCATCATCACAATGATGTTCCTCTACGCCATGATTTCGTTCGTTACGAATCTGGCTGCACCCATCGGAGTAATCTGGAAGAATGTATTTGCAGACAGCGGCAGTGCCAACATGATAGGTATGCTCGGCAATGCCATGAACTTCCTGGCATATCTCTTTATGGGTATCCCCGCAGGCAAGTTGCTTACCAAAATCGGCTATAAGAAAACGGCCCTCGCAGGTATCGCCACCGGATTTGTGGGCGTGTTCATACAGTTCCTTTCCGGAAAGTTCGGTACTGACATCTCGGGATTCTCCATATACCTCTTCGGTGCATTCATCTCCGGATTTGCCGTATGTATCCTCAACACGGTGGTAAACCCCATGCTCAATCTGCTCGGCGGAGGCGGTAACCGCGGTAACCAGCTGAACCTCATCGGAGGTACGCTCAACAGCCTGTCTGGTACTTTAACCCCCATGCTCGTGGGTGCGCTCATCGGCGAAGTGACAAAGAACACGCAGATGGTAGACGTAAACCTGGTTCTTTACATCGCATTGGCTGTGTTTGCAGCTGCCTTTGTGGTTCTCAACTTCATACCCATCAAAGACCCCGAAATGGGAAAGACTACCTCCGGCACGGTATTCGAACACTCACCATGGGCTTTCCGCCACTTCAACCTCGGCGTTATCGCCATCTTTGTATATGTGGGCGTAGAGATAGGCGTACCCGGAACACTCAACTTCTACATCTCTGACACCACGGCCAACGGAGGCGGATTCATAAACGGCACCGTACTGGCAAATGCCGCTGCCATCGGAGGCTTCGTGGCAGGTACCTACTGGTTTCTCATGCTGGCCGGACGACTCCTCTCCAGCTTCATCGCCGACAAGGTTTCAAGCCGTACGATGATGATTGCCGCCAACAGCATAGGCATCATCCTCATCCTCCTGGCCGTCGCTCTCGGCAAGTCGACCACCATCGAGATGCCCGTATTCACAGGCTCCTCCTTCCAGATGGTTACTGTGCCCATAGCTGCCATGTTCCTCGTGCTCTGCGGCCTCTGCACATCCATCATGTGGTCGTCCATCTTCAACCTGGCTACTGAAGGTCTGGGAAAATACACCGCACAGGCTTCAGGCATCTTTATGATGATGGTAGTGGGCGGAGGACTTATGCCGCTGGTACAAAACTTCATCGCCGACAAGGCCGGCTACATGATTAGCTACATTGTGCCGCTGGTATCCATGGCATACATGCTTTACTACGCCCTGCTCGGTTGCAAGAACATCAACAAGGACATCCCCGTAGACTAATTTTTTTAACCTATGTAATGACAAAGAGCAAGTCGTACATTTGGGGGAAAACGCAATAAAGCACCGCAAATTGTACCAACTTGTTTCCTACTTGTTACCTAAACACTGAAAAACTATGGATATTGAAAAAGTAAGAAGCCGTTTCATCAAGCATTTCGACGGCAAAACCGGCAACATCTACATGTCTCCCGGACGCATCAACCTTATCGGCGAACATACCGACTATAACGGCGGATTCGTATTCCCGGGTGCAGTAGACAAGGGCATCATGGCCGAAATACGCCCCAACGGAACAAACACCGTCATGCTCTACTCCATCGACCTCAAGGACCGCGTGGAGTTCAAGGTAGACGACCCGCAGGGACCCCGCGCATCGTGGGCACGATACATCTACGGCGTGTGCCAGGAGATGAAGGCACTCGGCGTGGAAGTGAAGGGATTCAACGCTGCCTTCTACGGTGACGTACCCCTCGGTGCAGGAATGTCTTCATCGGCAGCACTCGAAAGCTGTTTCGCCTTTGCGCTGAATGACCTCTTCGGCGACAACAAGGTGTCGAAATGGGACCTCGTGCTGGCAGGACAGGCCACGGAGCACAAGTATGTAGGTGTCAACTGCGGCATCATGGACCAGTTTGCCTCCGTCTTCGGAAAGGAAGGAAAACTGATGCGCCTCGACTGCAATAGCAGGGAATTCGAATACTTCCCCTTCGAGCCGAAGGGATACCGCCTCTGCCTGGTCAACTCCAAGGTTAAGCACGAACTGGCAGGCTCGCCCTACAACGACCGCCGCAACTCATGCGAGAATGTGGTAAAGCACATAGGCGCCAAGCACCCCGAGGCTAAATTTGAGACCCTGCGCGACTGTACATGGGAACAGCTCGAGGAAGTTCGCGCCGAGGTGGGTGAAGAGGACTACAGCCGCGCACACTTCGTTCTCGGCGAGAAAGACCGTGTGCTGGCCGTGTGCGACGCCCTGGAAAAAGGCGACTACGAAACCGTAGGACAGAAGATGTACGAGACCCACTACGGGTTGAGCAAGGAATACGAGGTAAGCTGCGAAGAGCTCGACTTCCTCAACGACGTAGCCAAGGAGGATGGCGTAACGGGCAGCCGCATCATGGGCGGAGGCTTCGGTGGATGCACCATCAACCTCGTGAAGGACGACCTCTACGACAGCTTTGTTGCCGATGTCAAGGCCAAGTTCTGTGCCAAATACGGACACGAACCGGAGGTTTACCCCGTAGTCATCTCAGAAGGTTCGCACAAGGTGTGCTAACCACGGAAAACTAATTTAACGAAGAGGATGCCCGTACCATAGCACGGTGCATCCTCCTTTTTTTATATATAGAGGCAGCATATTTCGCCCTCTATTATTGGACGTTTGCAAAAAAAAGAATAACTTTGCAGCAAGTTATCGGCAAGGGACAAGGAAAATCCTTACCCACTGAGACATCTCTAAACACACACGCATGAAGAAAACATCTATCCTGGCCACACTGCTCGCCTTACTCGCCCTTTGCGGATGCCATAATAGCGAAGACCGCGAAGAGGTACTGAAGGTACTCAACTGGGCTGACTATATCGACGAAGACGTCCTCGCCAATTTTCCCGAATGGTACAGGCAGCAGACGGGAAAGAATATACGTGTGGAATACGAGACATTCGACATCAACGAGGAACTGCTCAGCAAGATAGAGGACGAGCACCAGGACTATGATGCCGTATGCCCTTCGGAATACGTCATAGAGCACCTGCTGCGCAAGAACCTCATACAGCCCATCGACACGGCGTTCGGACAGACACCCAACTATCTGCACAATGTGTCGCCATATATTGTCAAACTGATAGACGGCTTGAGCAATTCCGGACGCACAGCCCACGAATACGCAGTACCCTTCATGTGGGGCACGTGCGGCATTATGTACAACAAGGAGTATGTGCCACAAAAGGACGCCCAGACATGGACTACGCTGTGGAACCCAGCCTACAAGGACAAGCTGCTCGTGGTGGACGCTTACCGCGACTGCTATGGCATAGCACTGATATATGCCCACCGCAAGGAACTGAAAGAGGGGAAATGTACCGTCGACCAACTGCTGAACGACTTCTCGCCCCGGGCAATAGCTACAGCAGAGAAAACGCTCAATGCACTGAAGCCCAATGTCAAGGAATGGGCAGCCGACTTCAACGAGAAAGTTTTCGCACGCTACATGGGACAGATAAACATGGTATGGAGCGGAGACGCTGCATGGGCCATGGCATTGGCTGCCCCCTTGGGAATTGACCTCGGATACGAAGTGCCACAGGAGGGAAGCAACGTGTGGGTGGACGGATGGGTAATACCCAAATATGCCGCCAACCCAAAAGCTGCGTCCTATTTCATCAACTACCTATGCCAGGGATATGTGGCGGTGGCAAACATGAAAGCGGCAAAATACCTCAGTTGCGTGGCAAACAAGAAGGTGCTCAAGGACATGACCGACGAGGATGCATACAGAGAAGGGCGCAACCTTTCCTACTTCTTCGGATGGGAAGGAAGAGACGCCCACCTCAACCCTGTGCTCTATCCCGACAGCAGCGTGCTGGCAAGGTGCGCCCTGATGCACGATGCCGTAGAGCATACTGCAGAAGTGCACAGCATGTGGGAAAAACTGATGAAAAACGAGAACGGCAAACGCAGCAATACGAATAGCGGGCAACACGACAGCAAATGGCATATCGGGAGCAGCCTCTGGTAAAAACCTACAACAGAGCTGTATTCCATAAGTCTTTTGCACTACATAGAAAGAAAACTTGAAAAGAAAAGAGAAAAAAACTGCCAAAAGATTTGGTGGAACAAAAAAAAAGCATTACCTTTGCAATCGCTTTTGAAAGATAAAGCTTCGGGTGGTTACCAGAGTGGCCAAATGGGGCAGACTGTAAATCTGCTGGTTATACCTTCGGTGGTTCGAATCCATCACCACCCACTTTTCCCAACATAACTCATATTCAAATCATTGACCGCTGAATGGCGGTCTTTTTTTTGCACATAGTTTATTAGTGAATAAGTAAAAAGCAAAAAGAGGCTGACTTACTCAAATTTCGGATTTGGCAACTTGCTCTTGTTTGGTACGGAGAGAGCGCCGTACCTCCTACAGTCCCCAAAACTTTTTTGTCAGAAATGGTATTTCCTGAGAGGCACGGCATCCTTGCCGTACCAAACATGAAAGCCTCAAGCGAGAAAATAGGAGGTACGCGCCCTCGCCGTACCACTCAAGAAAGAATCGTCACTCAATGCGTAAAAAAAATGTTTCAGCAAGTTTTCTTGATATCATCACCAACAAAAAAAATAACTTGATATAAGAAGTTGAACATTATTTTTTGCCAAAAACTTGTATCAAGTTATTTATTTACGGAATATCAGATTCTTACCAAAGGTCGAGACGCTCGCTCTCGGGAATAAACATCTTGTCACCCTTCTTAACGCCGAAAGCCTCGTACCATGCGCCAATATGAGGCAAGGCACCATTGACACGCCACTCGCCCAGAGCGTGCGGGTCGCGCTTCACGCGGTTACGTATCTCCTTCTCGGTAATGTTCTGTCCCCATACACCTGCATAGGCGATGAAGAAACGCTGTTCGGGCGTAAAACCGTCCTTGTTCTTGAGCGGCTTCTTGGCAGTAGCCTTCTTCAGAGCATTGAAAGCAACCATCAGACCGCCGTGGTCGGCAAGGTTCTCGCCGAGTGTAAAGCGTCCGTTGGCATTGAGGTCGGGCAGCACCTTGATGTTGCTGAAGAAGTCGGCATAGAGGTCGGCACGCTTCTCAAATCCCTTTGCATCATTGGGCGTCCACCAGTCCTTCATGTTTCCGTCCGCATCGTACTGGCGGCCCTGGTCGTCGAAACCATGAGTCATCTCGTGACCGATAACCACACCGATGGCACCATAGTTGAACGCCTCGTCGGCCTTGGGGTCAAAGAAGGGATACTGCAAGATACCGGCGGGGAAACAAATCTCGTTGGTAGTGGGGTTGTAGTAGGCATTGACGGTCTGCGGAGTCATGTGCCACTCATCACGGTCAACCGGCTTGCCGGCCTTCTCGTTGATGTGCTTGTCGTGAGCAAACTTGCGGCATGCCATCACGTTCTCGTAGAAGCTCTTTGCAGGGTCAATATCCAGGCTGCTATAGTCGGTCCACTTGTTGGGATAGCCTATCTTCACATAGAACTTGTCCAGCTTGTTGTGGGCAGCAGCCTTCGTTGTGTCGCTCATCCATGTCTGTGCATCGATACGCTCTCCCAGACTAACCTGCAGGTTACGTACCAATGTCTCCATCTGCTTCTTGGACGACTCGGGGAAGTAGCGCTTGCAGTACATTCTGCCCAGGGCCTCTCCCATCTGACTCTGCACCTGGTTGGTGGCACGTTTCCAGAGGGGATAGTCCTCCTGTCGTCCGCTCATCGTCTTGCCGAAGAAATCGAAGTTGGCTTCGCGAATCTCATCGGTAAGGTAACCGCACGACCCTGAAATGACGTCCCACTCCATGAGCGCCTTCAGCGTGCTGGCATCCTCGGCAGCAGTAATCTTGTCGAGACCGGCAAGGAAGGAAGGCTGGCCCACAATCATCTCCTGCAGATAGTCGCTCTTGATGCCTTCGGCATTGGCCATCTGCTCCAGGTTCAGGTTAGGGTAATTCTTCTTGAAGTCGGCAAGTGTCATCTTGTTGTAGTTGGCCTGCGGGTCGCGCAGTTCGGTCATGCTCTTGGACACGAGGGCCACCATAGTCTCGTGCTGGAATACGGCCTGTGCCTTCTTCTTGGCATCACGTGCTGAGAATCCGTAGAGCTGGAACATCTTTTCGATGTACTTCTTGAATGCCTCACGAATGGCAACGGTTGCTTCGTCGTTGTTGACATAATAGTCTTTTTGTCCAAGGGTCAGTCCGCCCTGGTATACATTGAAGATGTTCATGGTGACATTCTTCTCGTCGGCACCGAAACCACCGCCGTAGCTTACTCCATAACCTTGGTCGGCATACTTCAGCTGCAGTTGCTGCAAGTCTTCCTTGGTCTTGGCAGCCTCCATCTCGTCGAGAATGGGCTTGACGGGAGCGATACCTGCCTTGTTGCGGCTATCCACATCGAGAGCCTGCTTGTAGAAGTCGGAGAGTTTCTGCTCGATGGTACCCTTCTTGTAGCTCTTCTTCTGCAACTCCGAAAGGATATCGTTAATGCGTTTGTTGTTGTCTTCCTGCAACTGGTCGAAGCTGCCGAAACGGCTGTAGGCAGCAGGCAGGGGATGGTTTTTCTGCCATCCGCCGGTGGCAAACTGGTAGAAGTCTTCAGAAGGCTTCACCGTCTTGTCAAGGTTTTCCATGACAAGCCCCGACTTGTTCTGTGCATCCACACCGAGCGGCATGGCAGCAATCAGCATCATCGGGAGAATCGTTTTAATGTTCATCATACTCGTTTTGTTAATACTATTGATTAATTATTTCCTTTTATTCATTATCCCTTTTTATCCATTAGGATGTAGCGAAAAACGAAGTCGCCTTCATTGGGCATCGAAGCCGCCTTCATTGGACTTCGAAGTCGCCTTCATTGGACATCGAAGCCCGTTGCACTTTTTTGCATAGTAGAACATCCTGCGCCTACGCATTTAACGGAAGAAACCTATTTGCCCGCTTCTTCCAGTGCCTCAGAAAGCAAAAACCACTGTTCGTTCTCCTCATCGAGCTTCTTCATAAGCGCGGTATATTCCGTCACAAGCTCCATATCGGTAGCGTTCTCGGGTTTCATGAGTAGGGCATCTATCTCCGCCTTGCGTTTTTCGAGGGAGGCAATGCGCTGCTCACACTCCTTCACGGCCTTCTCCGCCTTGCGTACCTTCTTCTGCTGTTCCTTTCGTTCGGCATAGTTCTGCTTGCCGTCCTGTGTAGCCGTAACGGAACCTGATTGTACCGAGCGGGCGTCGGATGCCCCCTTTTGTAGTGCGGGACTTTCGTTCTTCGCACCCTCGTCGCTCGTCCTTGCTGCCAGAGCCTGTTCCACGCTTTCCGCATTATGGGCACGCAGATAGTCATAGATGCCTCCAAGGTGCTCACGTACCGATCCGCCACTAAACTCATACACCTTGTCCACGAGTCCGTCAAGGAACTCACGGTCGTGGCTCACGATGATAGCCGTACCGTCAAAAGCCTTGATGGCCTCCTTCAGCACATCCTTCGACTGCATGTCGAGGTGGTTGGTAGGCTCATCGAGGATGAGGAAGTTGACGGGTTCGAGCAACAAGCGTATCATGGCCAGCCTGCTGCGCTCGCCTCCACTGAGCACCTTGACATATTTTTCGGAAGTCTCGCCCCCGAACATGAATGCCCCCAAGAGGTCGTTGATACGCAAGCGCATCTCGCCTGTGGCAACCCGGTCGATGGTGTCATAGATGGTAATGTTCTCGTCCAGCATCTGTGCCTGGTTCTGGGCAAAATAACCTATCTGAACATTATGCCCTACCTTCAGGTTTCCTTCGAAAGGAATCTCGCCCATGATGCACTTGACAAGCGTTGACTTACCCTCGCCGTTCTTTCCCACGAAGGCCACTTTCTCGCCCCGCCTTACAGTAAGGTTGACATGGCTGAAGACGGTATGCTCACCATAGTCCTTGCGTACCTCGTCGCAGATGACGGGATAGTCACCGCTGCGCAGGCAAGGAGGGAACTTGAGGTGCATCTGCTTGTTGTCCACCTCGTCCACCTCTATGGGCACTATCTTCTCCAGCTGCTTGATGCGGCTCTGCACCTGCACCGCCTTGGTGGGTTTGTAGCGGAAACGTTCTATGAAGTCTTTGATGTCGGCTATTTCCTTCTGCTGGTTTTCATAGGCACGCAACTGCTGTTCGCGCCGTTCCTGCCGTAATACTACATACTGGTCGTACTTGACACGGTAGTCTTCTACCCTGCCGCAGGTGATCTCCAGCGTCCGGTTGGTCACATTATTGATAAAGGCGCGGTCATGGCTCACCAGCACCACGGCCTTGGCGCTCTGCGCCAGGAATTGCTCCAACCACTGTATACTCTCTATATCGAGGTGGTTGGTAGGCTCGTCAAGAAGCAGCACGTCAGGCTTCTGCAGAAGAATCTTGGCCAGTTCGATACGCATGCGCCAACCTCCAGAGAACTCCCTCGTGGGCCGTTCGAAGTCGGTACGCAGGAAGCCCAGTCCGCAAAGTGTACGTTCTATCTCGGCCTCGTAGTTTTCGCCTCCCATCATCATGTAGCGTTCGTGCTCCTGGGTAAACTTTTCCACGAGGCGCGCATAGTCGTCGCTCTCATAGTCGGTACGGTCGGCCATCTCCTGCTGCATGTGGTCGAGGCGTTCCTTCATCTGGGTGTTGTGGGCGAAAGCCTTGCGCGTCTCTTCCTTTACGGTGGTGTCGTCCTGCAGTTTCATCACCTGCGGAAGGTAACCTATGGTAGTGTCATTGGGCACAGCAACGGTTCCGCCGGTAGGCTTCTGCATGCCGCAGAGTATCTTCAGCATGGTCGACTTGCCTGCTCCGTTCTTTCCGACAAGTGCAATACGGTCACGCTCATTGATGACAAAGCTCACGTCATGAAACAGGGGTTTCACCCCAAACTCAACCTTCAATCTTTCTACCGAAATCATTTTCTCTCATTTTCACACGTACATGTACCGGTAGGGAATGTCCCTAAAAAGGCAGCCCTTCAAGAAAAAGGACTGCCTCTATACCGGATATTGTCAACATGTACAATATGTATAATCCATGATTGTCTTATATAGGGAAGCGAAGCCGCAGAGGGTTCGTTTCCCATGTGTTGTTTACTTGATGATGCCTTCCTCAACGAAAATCTTCTTTAGGATGACAACAGCCTGCTCAACCTGCTCCTTGGTATGTGTAGCCATGAGTGCGAAACGCACCAATGTGTCCTGCGGAGCACATGCGGGAGGAATGACAGGATTGATGAACACACCCCGGTCGTATGCCTTCTTGGTAACAAGGAATGTCTTGTTGGCATCACGCACATAGAGGGGGATAATGGGACTTTCCGTCTCGCCTATCTCGAAGCCCTCCTCGCGGAAACGCTTCAGTGCATAGTTGGTAACATCCCAAAGGTTCTCGAAACGCTCAGGCTCGTTCTGTATGATGTGCAGAGCCTCAAGAGCTGCAGCCGTAGCTGCAGGCGTGTTCGATGCACTGAAGATGTAGGTACGGCAACTATGGCGGAGGAAGTTGATGGTATCCTTGTCCGAAGCAATGAAGCCTCCGATGGAAGCCAAGCTCTTGGAGAAGGTACCCATGATGAGGTCCACCTCGTCAGTAAGGCCGAAATGGTCGCAGACGCCACGTCCCTGCTTACCGAAGACACCGAGACCGTGAGCCTCGTCCACCATAATGGAGCAGTTGTACTTGTGCTTCAGTTCTACGATAGCAGGAAGGTTGGCCAAGTCGCCCTCCATAGAGAACACACCGTCCACAACGATGAGCTTCACCGCCTCATGGGGCAAGTTCTTGAGCACGCGCTCCAAGTCTTCCATGTCGTTGTGCTTGTAGTGCAGCTGTGTAGCGAAAGAGAGACGACGTCCGTCCACGATGGAGGCATGGTCGCGGTCATCGCAGATAATATAGTCGTTGCGACCTACAACACATGCCAACACACCCTGGTTCACCGAGAAACCGGTAGAGAAGCAAAGGGTCTCGTCCTTGTGCATGAACTCGGCCAACTCCTTCTCCAGCTGCACATGCAGGTCGAGTGTACCGTTGAGGAAACGGCTTCCTGCACAACCAGAACCGTATTTGTCGAGGGCTGCCTTGGCAGCGTCTATGACGCGCTGGTCGTTTGTAAGTCCCTGATATGCATTGGAACCAAACATAAGTATCTTGTGACCGTCGATATCTGTTACCTCAGTCATCTGCTTACTTGTGATCTCACGGAAATAAGGATACACGCCGGCCTCCATATATTTCTGCGGTTCACGATAATTCTTGTATCTTTCTTGTAATTGTCCCATTATTAATAGGTATACTTTTTTGATTTCTTATTTTTCAAGGTGCAAAGATACAAAAAAAGAGTAATAAACCATGTTTTTTTTTAAGAAAGTTGAATTTTAGAGTTTTTTTAGTACCCGGAAATGCCTTTTTATCCTAATTTTATTACTTTTGCAATTGTATTTCAAGAACCTTACCCATTCTAAAAGACAACGATGAAGAAGAAGATTGTTTTCATTATGAACCCTATCTCGGGTACGGCAAGCAAAGCCACTATCCCGCAGTTGATAGACAACACTTTGGACAAGACCCTCTTCGACTATGAAATAAGGACTACCGAGCGGGCGGGCCATGCTTCGGAAATAGCTACCGAAGCAAAAGACAACCATGTGGACATTGTCGTGGCCGTAGGTGGCGACGGCACGGTGAACGAGGTGGCACGTGCCATCGTACATTCAGAAACAGCACTGGGCATACTGCCATGCGGGTCGGGCAACGGTTTGGCACGCCACTTGATGTTGCCCATGAACCTGAAGAAGAGCATCGATGTCATCAATCGTTGCGAGATACACGACCTGGACTACGGTGTGATAAACGGCTATCCTTTCTTCTGTACATGCGGTATGGGGTTCGATGCCTTTGTAAGCATGAAATTTGCCGAAAGCGGCAAGCGCGGCCCCATCAGCTATGCGGAGAACGTATTGCGTGAGGGACTGAAATACAAGCCCGAAACCTACACGCTGGAGGACGAGACGGGCACCAAGCAGTACAAGGCTTTCCTCATCTCGTGTGCCAACGCTTCGCAATACGGTAACAACGCCTACATCGCCCCTCAAGCCTCAATGCGCGACGGACTGATGGATGTCATCATCATGGAGCCGTTCGACGTAATAGAAGCTCCTCAGGTGAGTTTCGACATGTTTAACAAAACACTGGACAAACACTCAAAGATTAAGACTTTCCGTTGCAAGAAGTTGCACATCAGCCGCAAGTCGCCGGGTGTCATCCACTATGACGGTGACCCTGTGATGACGGGTGCCGACATCGACGTGCACTTGGAAGAGAAGGGCATCAGGATGATAGTAAACCCTGACGCCGACAAGAGTACTCGCAAGCCCAATATGGTGCAGTCGGCCTTTGCCGAGTTATTCAACGACATCAACAACGTACGGCAGGACATTAGCCGCCAAGGCAGAAAGATAGAGGCTCTGAGCAAGCTTGTACAGAACAAACTGAACCTTTAAGTAAAAAGGTACTGCCCGCAAAAAGTCAAGTTACACGATCCATTTATAAGAACGTGCGGCACCAATCTCTTCTGGGCATTCTCTGTTGAGCGTTCCGCCGTTCAGTACGGTTTCGTATTTCTCCAGATACCTTATGGCCATCAGCCTTGAATTGAAATTGTCGGCAGCATACTCATGGCACACCTTCGGCACATAATGGTAATTGTCCGTCAAGTGACTTATGAGTTCTTGCTGATTATTGGTGAGAAATCCCACGTCTTCATTTACCAATTCCGGCAATGAGCCATAGGGAGTACCGAAGACGGGCGCACCGAAATACATGCTCTCCGTAATGGCGATACCGAAAGGCTCATCCCAGAGCACCGGAAAGATCAGTCCCTTTGAGCCATTGATCAACATCGACTTTTTTGCTCCGCCCACCATGCCTTCGAAAGAAATCTTGGGTGAGAAGGTAAAACGCAGCCCCATCTTGAAGTTGAAGCGGTATCCTCCCAGTACCTTGAGATGTTCGTGCGGCATGGCCTTGACGGTACTGATGGCACCCCTTACGTTCTTCACTCTCCATGCGGCTTTCCCCAGGAAATGGTAATAGTTGCGCGGTCGTTCCAAATCGACTTTGGCATAGTCGTTCCAGTCCATACCGTTGTACACATAGCTGCTGCTGCCGTACCGTTCCGCATGGTTTCTGGAAACAAAGACGGTGTTTTTGTCAAGTTTCCCCTTCATATAGTTGCAGTGCGCAGTGATGACATGGGGAAAGTCGGCAACGCTCTCGTCCAGTCCGTCTTGAGCGTGTATGATATCCGTTCCTTCAGGAATTTGTTCAACAAGCGGCTTCCCGGGATTGTATGCGATGACATGGGCGAAAGGACAGGAAGAGCCGGGGGCGGCCAACAAGCTGACATGGTGCCTCAATTCTGCCAATTCCTTAGCCAGATACCACACCACTCTCTCGATGCCGCCATAGTTGACCACGGGAATCCTGCTGTTTTGTATAATTAACAAGATGTTCATTCGGTTTCAGTTAAGCTATTGTTTTTATTAGGAGGGAGTCTCTACTGGAACGGAAACGGGTTACGCCAACTGCACATTCCCGTTTACGGACGTTTTCTGGAAATACTTTCTCATGACCAGATATGATATTATTTTTTCCCTCTCTGGGTCAAGGAACTGACTTACATATTCATGTGCATGCCCGATAATGGCAAGTGCCTCTTCTATATGTTCATTATAGAATTGTATCCGTTCTTCCAAATCGGAGAAATCCGGCTTAACCTCTATGTAGTGATAATCAGGTATGAGCGTACCTTCCATAAACCAGCTCTCGCAAGTGGGCCGTGGCATGACGGCAATACAATTGCTCGACATCACCCATTTCAGATTGGAAGCCACATCATTGCCCTCTAAGGACATAATGTAGCGATACCTGAAATGATCATCAACGGAAAGTTTTCCTCCCTGCAGAGAAGCATCCAGTTTTTTGCTTGTGTCCCCAACGTCGAACCCCGGTTTGTCCTTAAACATCTGCAGGAACTTCAGACGGGCGGGCTTGCCGTGCGCCTCGCCCCTGAACAACACAACTGCATCCTTATCCTGAAACGGTACCGGATCTTTTACGAAAAGGAAATGCCGTATCTTGTCCTGGTTCAAGAGAATAGAGTTGGCAAATTGCGGAGCTTCCGGCTTTAACGGACGGGTCTTCGCTACTGTAGGCTTGTCGAAAAGGCAAGTAACATCACCCGGCTGGTGAAGCCACCTGAAATTCTTGGGAAAATATCTCGTAAACTCAAAGGTATCGAAGAAATAGACCGACCCGCCGCGACGCTTCCTGTATGTATGATTGCCCAAGAGAAGGCTGTTTGGAGGCAACGCCACGGTGTCAACCAATCGGTTGTAGTAGCCCACCCTTTCGTCTATTTTGTCCTTGTCTATTCTCTTGCAATAAGAAGCCCAAAGGCGTTTTTCCCTCGCTTTCAAAATACAGGCAGGCGTCAAAAGCATGGTAAATGCCTTGACATAATAAAGCAGATGTGAGTTTTTTCTTGCCATAATAATTATTCTTCGTCTCTCAGTTTCGGCAAAGATATGTGGTATTTCACGGCCACAAGGCGTATGGCGCAGACTACAACGAAAGCAGCTACAGCTGTAACGAAGAGGTTTACGCCCAACGCAGACAAGCCCCAATAGACCACCCCCCCGAGGATGCACGCCATGGCATATATCTCCTTGCGGAAGATGACAGGTTCCTCGTTAAGAAGAACGTCACGTATTACACCTCCTGCCGCACCCGTTACGCAGCCCATTATGATGGCTACCCAGAAAGGCAAGCCGCAGGCAAGCGTCTTTTGTATACCGGCGATATTGAACAGGGCAAGCCCCAATGTGTCGAAAAGAAACCATGTATTGTCCAGTCGTTTAAGATAGCTGTGGAAGACAATGACCACTCCCTGGGCCAGGAGCGTACACACCACATAGATGGGACTGAGCATCCAGAACGGGCGCACACCCAGCATCATGTCGCGCAAGGTACCGCCGCCTACGGCTACGGCCACACCGCACACGAATCCGCCCAACCAGTCATAACGCTTGCTTGCTGCCAGTCTGATGCCCGAAAGGGCAAAGGCAAAAGTACCAACAAACTCTATGAACCTCAACAGGTTCGACATAAATTCTGGATCTCGGCTTATCATTGTTTTACCTTTTTACTTTTTTACCTTTTTACTTTTAATCGGCCTTTTTACTTTTTACCTATACCGTTCTCCCCAGCAATTCAGCATCCACTGGTACAGTTTTTCTTCTGCGGGCGAATGTTGCGCATGCCAGAAACGGCTATCGGCGAGTTCGGAAGGCAGGTACTGCTGCGGCGTGAAATGACTGGGGTAGTCGTGGGGATACTTATACCCGTCGTGATACCCCAGCTGCGCCATTAACTTGGTAGGGGCATTGCGGATATGTAACGGCACGGGCAGGTTGCCCGTCTGGCGCACCTTGGCGAGTGCTGCATCAACAGCAAGATAGGCACTGTTGCTCTTGGGACTTGTTGCCAGATACACCACGGCCTCGGCCAGTGCGATGCGCCCCTCGGGCCATCCTATCTTCATTACGGTATCGAAGGCTGCATTGGCCAGAAGCAGAGCATTGGGGTTGGCCAGTCCCACATCCTCCGAGGCACTGATTACCACCCTGCGCGCAATAAACTGCGGGTCTTCTCCCCCATCTATCATACGTGCCATCCAGTATAGGGCGGCATCGGGGTCACTGCCGCGTATGCTCTTGATGAAAGCTGATATGATGTCGTAATGCATGTCTCCCTGCTTGTCATAGGCCAGGGGGTTCTGCTGCAGCTGGCTCTCCACCATACTGTCCGTCACCACCACGTTGTCCGTACCGGCCGACTCCACTACGAGTTCCAGAATATTGAGCAACTTACGGGCATCACCACCACTGTATCTCAGCATGGCACCAGTTTCCTGCAGCACGATGTGCTTCTTGGCGAGTTCGGCATCCTGCGTCACGGCACGCTGCAACAGTTCCTCCAAGTCGTCCTTGTCCAAGGACTTGAGCACATAGAGCTGGCAACGGGAGAGCAACGGGCGTATCACTTCGAACGAGGGGTTTTCCGTTGTAGCTCCGATAAGCGTCACCACCCCCTTCTCCACTGCACCCAACAGAGAATCCTGCTGGCTCTTGGAGAAGCGGTGTATCTCGTCTATAAAGAGGATGGGGGAAGCCGAATTGAAGAAACGTCCGCTCTTGGCACGCTCTATCACCTCGCGAACATCCTTCACACCGCTCGTCACCGCACTCAGTGTAAAGAAAGGCACCTGCAGCGTCTGCGCCACTATCTGCGCCAGCGTGGTCTTACCCACACCGGGGGGGCCCCACAGGATAAACGAGGATATGCGCCCTGCATCTATCATCTTGCGCAGCACGGCACCCTCGCCCACCAAGTGCTTCTGCCCCACATAGTCGGACAGCGAGCGGGGTCTCATTCTCTCAGCCAAAGGTTCACTCATATATACCTTGTTTTTCCTTGTAAAAATAGCATTTCTACATTCACGTCATGCAAAGGTAATCAAAAAAAATGAGACACGCCACAAAAGAAGATATTTTCCCAAAAAATCATTCAGAAAATTTGGATATTAGAAATATAGTATTTACTTTTGCAGCCTATAAACAAAAGAGAAAAAGATGAAGAAAGAAAAAGCTTTGACACTCAAGACGCTGACCAAGAGCGGTGCCTGGGATCTCCAGGAAAACGACGTGTTCCGCCTGTGGGAAGGCGCAGAGAAAGACTCTGACCTGAAAGACAATCAGAACCGCTACCTCGACGTCATACGCAGTGCCTTCGAGATAGAGCCTATCAAGTTAGACCGTCCCGAAGTCATTGACAAATACATACAACGCGGATTCAAGACGGGAACGTTCGCCATGGGCGAGGGAAAGGTAAAGTACGCCATCAAGAAGCGCCCCATCATGCGCGTCACCGACCTCACCTACGAAAACATACGCCACATCAGCGCTACCAAGCTCATGGAGGTGCTTGACCGCAATTTCGGTGGCGGATGGGACAGTTTGCCCCAAAGCATACAGGACATCATCCTGAGCGGCTTTGAGATAAGCACCACCACCTTGCCACAGAACCGCCTGCACAAACCGGGAGGTCTTTACGAGAAGAAGGTGAACGACGGATTCGAGGTACTCGAAATACCCAAGGGCACATGGACCGAGGCCATCTTCGCCAAGGAGAAGCCCGTCACGGAGAAGATACGTATGAAGTTCGGTGACGACGACGATTTGGACGAGGAGGATGACGACATCCTCGGAAAGAGCATGGACGATGAGGACGATGATGAGGACGCACCTGAGATAGACGACCACTACAACGACCCGGAAGACGACGATGACACCTTCGACGATGACAAGCTGACGGAAGAGAGTTACCGCACTACGTTCGATGAACCCGAGAATCTGGGACTGGACGATGCCGACAATGTCACCGATGACGACGACTATTAAACTCACATTATATTATATATAAGAAATATTATAATACAAGAAGAATATGAACGCACTTATAGGTTTTATCGCACTGGTGGTAGTGGCTCTGGTAGGATGGGCCGTTGCCGAGTTTAAGTACAAGGCATTCACCTTTACCCGTTCGGCTAAGGATGTGGAAGAGGAAGAGTTGCTTGAGAGCGAGCACCGCGCAGAGGGCTTCAAGGAAATGACCATCCGCGACATCATGCGCAAGAACTCCACCAACGGCTACAATGCCGTAGGATAACGAGATGGCAGCACAATATACTGCCATCGCCATCATACTGGCGGCATGCATTGCGTATGCCGCCTTTCGTATTGTAAATGTCGTAAGGCAGAGCCGAAAGTGCAAGGACTACCATTGTGCTGGATGCGCATTCTACGAAAAATGTAAGTCCAACAACAAAAAACATCACAAAAAATTTGGTGGAACAAAATAAAAGCACTACCTTTGCACTCGCAATTCAGAAATGAATACTAAAGGGTGCCTTAACCGAGCGGTTAGGTAACGGTCTGCAAAACCGTGTAGAGCGGTTCGACTCCGCTAGGCACCTCAAAAGAAAGTGTGATACCAATTTGGTGTCACACTTTTTTGTTTATTGAATTCGAACACTTATATCGAACCTTTCTGCAATACGGGTCGCTTGCACTCAGAAAGCGCAAGCAACCCTATCTCCGTATTACAAAATAGTCTGGAGGATGCGCTCGGCCGAGCGTCCGTCCCATCGGTCGGGAATGGCGGCTTTCTTCCACTGCCCATGGAGCATGGCATGCATACAGGCAGACAACTTTGTAGCGTCCTCGCCCACAAGTTCGTTGGTACCTACCTTGACGGTCTCTATGTGCTCGGTATAACTGTTAAGCGTGATGCAGGGTACCCCGTTGAAGGTAGCCTCCTCAGCCACATTGCCCGAGTCTGTCACAATACCCATAGCCGATGCCGTGAGGTAGCTGAAGTCGAGATAGCTCTGCGGCTCGGGCAAAAGGATACCCTCATCCATAGCTTCTACCTCGTAGCGTGCCTTGCCGCGCAGAGGTGCTACGACGGGGATGCCCGCACTGCGTGCCTCCTTGGCCACGGTGGTTACCAGTTGGCGCAGTTCTTCACCGTTGTCAATGATGGCATGACGATTGAGCGTCAGCACGATGTACTTGCCCTCGTGAAGCGACAGGGTGTCCATGAGCGCAGGCCGTTTCATGCGCTGCTGCAGGAAGCGTATGTTGTCTATAAGCACATTTCCCACCATGTACACCTTGGAGAGCTCAGCCCCCTCGCGGTTGGCTATGCTGTTGTTGGAGATGCCTGCCGTAAAGAGCATATCGGAGAGTCCGTCTATGACGAGGCGGTTTATCTCCTTGGGCATGGTAATGTCGAAGCTACGCGTGCCGGCGGCGATGTGTGCCAAGCGGATACCCTGCTTCTTTGTCACGATAGCTACGGCCATAGCCGATGCCAAGTCGTCTACTACGACTACAATGTCAGTGGAGTTCGCCTTGAGATATTTTTCAAAGCGCGACATTACTTGCCCTGTCAGTTCGTTAAGGTTCTCGCAGTCGACTCCCAGACATTCATCGGGACGCGCTATACCCAGGTCGGCAAAGAGCGTGTCTTCCAGCGTAGTGTCAGCACTACTTCCGGTATAGACCAGGCGATAATCCACATTCTTGCCTTCTCCCTTTGCATGCACTATGGCCCTCACGAGCGGAGCCACCTTGATAATGTTGGGGCGTGCCCCTGCCACAATACAGATATTCTTCATCTTGTTCTTTTATTTTACCCTTTTACTTTTTTACCTTTATTAGATTTTCACTCTTAGGGAAGTTAAGGAGTTAAGAAGTTAAGACAACAGCTCTTTGTTGTCCGAACCGACACCTTATACAACAAATACAACTTATACAACTTTCTTTATGCTGCCGCTGCAGCATCTTTGTTGTTTATGTTGTATGAGTTGTCTGTGTTGTCGTTTGTTTCAAGGTTTAATGAGTTAAAGTAGTTAGAGAGTTAAGGGCCAACAGCCTTTCCGGCGTATGCCCTTTTTTACCTTTTTACTTTTTTACCTTTTTACTTTTAATCATCCTTTTTACCTTTAATCAGCTTTTTACCCTTTAAAAAGGTCCTTTATGCCACCGATAGAGCCAAGAAGGTTGGTGGCCTCGTAAGGCAAGTACACCACCTTGCTGTCTTTACCCTTAGCAACGTCTTGCATCATACCGATGTACTTCTGTGCCAAGAGGTAGTTGGCAGGATTAGTACTCTGGCCCACTGCCTCCGTTATCTTCTGTATGGCTATAGCCTCAGCCTCGGCCTTGCGTATGCGTGCCGTAGCCTCGCCCTCGGCATTGAGGATAGCCTGCTGCTTCAGTGCCTCGGCCTTGTTTACAATGGCGGCCTTCTCTCCCTCGGACAGGAGGCGCTGTTTCTCGCGTTCACCCTCTGAGGTAAGGATGGTGGCACGCTTGTTACGCTCAGCCTGCATCTGCTTCTCCATGGCCTGGAGCACACTCTCGGGTGGTGTGATGTCCTGCAACTCTACTCGGTTTACCTTGATGCCCCACTTGTTGGTGGCATCGTCGAGGACGGCACGCAACTTGGTGTTGATGGTGTCACGCGAAGTGAGGGTCTGGTCCAGTTCCATCTCACCTATGATATTACGCAGGGTGGTCTGCGTCAACTTCTCTATGGCGTTGGGAAGGTTGTTTATCTCGTAGACGCTCTTGAAGGGGTCTACTATCTGGAAGTAGAGGAGTGCGTTGATCTGCATCTGTATATTGTCCTTGGTAATGACGTTCTGGCGGTCGAAGTCATACACCTGTTCGCGCAAGTCGATATTGTCGGTGAAGGTGTAACGGCCGTTGCGCATGCTCACGATGTTCTTGGCACGGTCGATGAAGGGGATGATGATGTTGATGCCGGGCTTGAGCGTGGCATAGTAACGTCCCAGGCGCTCTATGATTTTCGTCTCGCTCTGAGGGATGATGACAATGGTTTTCTTGACAAATACGAGGGCCAGCACTACGATGGCTATCAGTACGTAAATTCCGATGTTCATAATAATAAGGTTATAAGATTTGAAAATGGTATTGAATTTCTCAAGATAAAGGCTCTACGCTTAGGATGATAGACTCACGCCCCACCACCTTTACTTTAGCCCCCACCACGATGTCTGCGGAAGCCATTGGGGCAACGGCTTTCCAGTCGTCACCGTCCAGTTTTATTCGGCCATGACCACCCTGCACGATAAGCTGGGTAACCTCGCCTACCTGTCCTATGAGTGCATCGGCATTGCTGCGCCGGTGGTCGGCACCGTGCCTCAGCAGTTTTACCAGTCGCGGGCGTACCAGCCAGATGCTGAGCACCGAACAGACTGCCCATACCACCACCTGCAGCCAGAAGGGCAATGCGACCGCAGCCGAGACGATACCTGCCAACGCCCCGATAGCGAAACAGGTAACGTAGAAGTCACCAGACGACAGCTCCAGTATGAGACAGGCAAAGGTTATTACCGTCCAGAAGAGCCAGAGGTTTTGTGTAATGTAATCGAGCATAGTTATTGTTGTTTGGTCAGTATTTATATAACTCCTCTATTTTCCGTAGAGTGCAGATGCCTTGATGGTTTTCACAGTCTTGGTGCTGGGTGTGCTCACAGACTTACCTGATGCGGATGTCTTGGAAGCTCCCGTGGCTGCCTGATAGTATTTCAATGCGGTAGGCATCTCTTGCTGCAGGGCGGCTATGCGCTTGGCATCGGAGGGATGGTCGCTGAAGATGTCGCTCTTGTTGGCAGAACTGCTGCCCTGCGCCATACGTTGCCAGAAGGGGATGGCCTGCTGCGGGTCGTAGCCAGCCATAGCGGCGAAGATAAGTCCCATATAGTCGGCCTCTGTCTCGTTGTCGCGCGAATACTTCAGGTTGCGGAACGAGAAATACTGTCCTGCCATAGCACTCGCCACACTGCCCACACCACTGCCCACGGCCTGGTTGAGCACCGTGCCGAGGATAGTGGTACCGGTCTGCTGGCTCTGCTGCTTGGTTAGCTGCTCCGCACTGTGTTTGGCCACAGCATGTGCTATCTCATGCCCCAGGACAATGGCCAGCGAGGTCTCATCCTGCGTATAGGGCAGCAGTCCCTCGTAAACCACTATTTTTCCACCGGGCATGCAGAAGGCATTGGCACTGTTGTCCTGCACCAGATTAAACTCCCACGAGTAGTTCTTCACATCGTTGGCATATCCGTTCTGCTTGAGGTATGTCTCTACTGCTGTAGCCAACTTGCGCCCCACGCGCTGCACCATGGCCGTATTCTGCGCATTGGCCGACTTCTTGGCCGAAGCCATGTACTTGGTGTATTCCTGACTGGAAAGGCTCAGCACCTGCTCATCCGATACGGAGATACGATGGGTACGCCCGGTAAGGGGCACCGTCTGCGTAGTACCGCAGGATACAAGTACAAGGACCGATGTTGCGGCTACGGCAAGTTTCTTGATACTGTTCATGCTTTTTCAACTTTTACTTTTGTGCAAATGTACGTATTTTCTCGACAAGTACCAAGAGAATATTGCTCTTTTTTTTGTAATTTTGCAGCCCGAAAGGCGCAAGCCTCTTTTCAGGATTCATGTTTCAGCATATTTCAATAGGTTAACACACGCAACACACAATGAAGAAAAGTCTTTTTGCACTCGCCCTCGGCACTTTCGCCCTCGGCATCTCTGAGTTTATCATGGAGGGCATCCTGGTAGACATCGCCACCAGTCTGCACGTCTCCATACCCCAGGCCGGCCACCTCATCTCTGTCTACGCCATCGGTGTATGTCTGGGGTCGTTCTCGCTCATCGTCATGCACAAGTACCGTCCCAAGAGCATTCTGATGTTCCTCGCTTCGGTAATGACCATAGGTGCCATAGGTGCCAGCCTCGCCCCCTCCTACTCTACCCTGCTTCTGGCACGTCTGGTACAAGGGCTGCCCCACGGAGCCTACTTCGGTGTGGGGTGCATCATCGCCGTCAAACTGGCACGCGAGGGTAAGGGGGCAAGTGCCGTAAGCCTGATGTGTGCGGGCATGACGGTAGCCAACCTTGTGGGTGTGCCCTTCGGCACCATGCTGAGCCATCAGTTCTCGTGGCGCATGCCTTTCTATATGGCTTTCCTGCTGGGGCTGCTCACCCTACTTCTCATACGCTGCTGGGTACCCAACGTGGAGGCACTGCCCAACAACGGCATGAAGGCGCAGTTCCGCTTCCTGCGCCACAAGGCTCCATGGCTCATTCTCCTGGCCACTTTCTTCGGCAATGGTGGCGTTCTCTGCTGGTTCAGCTACATCTCGCCATTGCTACAAAAGAATGGCGGATTCGATGCTTCCGTCATCTCTGCCCTCATGGCTTTTGCCGGCGTGGGAATGGTGATAGGCAACCTGCTGAGCGGCCAGCTCTGCGACCGCTACAAACCGGGGCGCATAGCCTGCACCATACAGGCGGTATCGGCCGCAGCCCTGCTCTTGGTATTCTTCCTGTCACACGTGGGATGGGTTTCGGTAGGTCTTATGTTCGTCATCTGCGGATGCCTCTTCGGTGTAAGCTCGCCCCAGCAGTTTCTTATCCTCAAGCACTCGGAGGGTGGCGAGATGCTGGGTGGCTGCTGCATACAGTCGGCTTTCAACCTGGGCAATGCGGCCGGCGCCTTCCTTGGCGGCATCCCCGTGAGCCTCGGCATGGGGTTCAACTGGCCGGCACTGGTGGGCGTACCTCTGGCCGTGGCAGGTGCGGCTTGTCTGTTCGCATTCCACAAGGAGTACGAATAGGCAGAGCAACGGAAAATCCTCATTTTTAGGTATTGCCTGGTTTGCGGAATAATCATAACTTTGCACCCCGAAAAAAAACATCAACAATGAAACAGATACATCTTGGCAAGACGATAGGGTCTTTGCTCATCATCTTACTGCTGATGCCTCTGGGCCATGCACTCATGATTATCATGGAGCATGTGCTGGAGCCTACCGTGCTGCACTACTCGGCGTTTGCCATGGGTTTTGTAGGACTTGTCGTTACCATCTGGGGAGTCTTTGTGAAGGGCGACACCAAGCAGACCGTGTTCGGCATGACGGGGGCGCTGCTCTTCTGGACTGGATGGGTGGAGTTTCTCTTCGCCTATTACGCACAACGCTACGGCGTACACTGCGACCTCGTGGGCAACGGCGTTGTCCAGACTGTTACAGAGTATGTTGACGGCATCGGGGTAAACCATTCCTTTACGATTAACGGCACACCGCTTGAAGACTTCAGTCGTGCAGAACTTAAAACCATTAGAGGTTCACGCCCCGAATACCTTATAATGCCTGCTACGTTCGGCATGTGGATGATGTTCATCGTCATGTACGTATTCTGCACCCGCACGGGTTGCGACTTCATCCGTTGGATTCAGGACCATTGCGGTGTGAAAGGAAACGTGGAGCTGCGCCCTATGGCACACCACGCCAGCATCGTTACATTCATGGAGTGGAACGTGATGATGTGGGGACTGTATCTGGTGCTGATGTTCTGCTACGACCCCGTATTCCTCGGCACTACGCATCCCGTAACCTACGCTGTAGCGATACTGTGCCTCATAGGTGCTGCCCTGATGTTCAAGAAACAGTTGCACATAGGCAGTTGGGGAAGAAACCTCCGCATGTCGCTCGCAACCATCATCGTCTTTTGGACGGCTGTAGAGGTTGCCGCCCGCAACGGGTTCTTCAAGGAGATATGGGTAGACCCGGGCAATCACGTAGTGGAGATGGTAAGCATCTTCGTGGTGTTCGTAGCTCTCATCATTGGATTTTGGCTGTATAATGCCAAGGACAACACCGACGACAAAGAGATTTCAGGAAACAAATAATCATCAATTACAATAAAAAGACATGAAGAAATTGTTTACACTTGTTTTCGCCACAATGATGGCAACGAATATGATGGCACAGCATGAATCTATGAGTTTTGCTGGAAAATCGAATATCAGCGTAACTGCGCAAGTTACCGTTAACGTTCCCAACGAGAGTGACACCATTAAGTTTGATATGAAAGCGAACTCAATCACTTTCCCTACCATGAAAGGTGCAGCAACGATTCCATCCTTCATTGTAAATAATGTTTCTTACGATTTCGACTATTCCAAGCACCTCGTTACCATGTCCGAGCAAGATTTCTCTACTACAACCATCGATGCAACCGGTGCAGAGAAAAAGGTGGAAGGAAAACTCAGTGGCACTTTTAGCTTGGAAAACAACAAGATGTCCATCAAGGCGGTGTTCTATTATGGAGATATGCCGTTCCCTTTCACCTATACAATAGACGGCTATTATATCAAGCCCGTTGAGGCTAAACCGCTTTACGTTTCTGTTGGTGGTAATTTCAACTACCAGAATGAGAGCGTAACCTATAACGTTCGCAAGTACCTGGACGGTGATGTAGAGAAAGTAGACGTGGAGATTCCAACCTATACATTGGATGGAACTGTAATGGGCAACCTTACACTCGGAACCTACACCGTAAAGGGACTGACCTACGACGAGGCTAAGGGTGGCTACTACCACGACTATGCAAATGATGGTCTGACATTCCACTTCACTGCTGTGCAAAATGGTAAAACGACTATGGATAGCGACTATGCTTTCAACGCAGAAAAGCAAAACGACATCCTTGTGACATACGACGGAACTACAGTGAGCGACATCAAGAACACATTCCAGATGGGTTCGATGCCATTCCAAATAGTATCTACCTTCAAGTCCCCAACGACTGGCATCTCTTCCGTTACCACCAACGAGACAATCAATGCCGACGGCAAGATGTACAACATGAGCGGACAGCAGGTTAACGAAAGCTACAAGGGTGTAGTTATCATGAACGGCAAGAAGTACTTCAACAAGTAAAAGCTACCGCTGCCCTTTACAGGGCACAACACTATCAATAAATAACATAGATGACGAAATCAACTATCGCGAATCATCTTAAAAATACCGTTGCAGGCGTGGGCATACTGATGCTCACCGCCTGCAACGGCATTTTTGACGGCATCTACGACCAGCCTCAAACTGTCATCGTTCCCTCCAAGGGACAGCTTGTGGTGGATGCCACGAGTTGGGAAAACTGGTACTACATCGACCTCAACCAACTGCGCCAGCTTGAGTTGAGCGGCGACTCCACCGCGCTGCTTAAAGCACAAACCGAGTTTACCGCCTACCCCATCCCGATGGATCCCACTGGTAACACCGACGCTACCGAAGAGGGGCACACCGCTGCCACACAGGGCAAGAAGCCAGGACAGTACATGTATTGGTTTGACGTATTCGGAGCGGGCATCAAGAAAAGCATCTTCTCCGACTACACCCCCACTGAAGCGCAGACGGATCCCGCAAGCTGGACCTTTGCCGTGCACCGCAACAATGTGCGTACAAACAAAGGGGCTGTGTATGAAACAACATACACCTCGATGGACCAGTTGCCCGAGACAAGCGAGCCTTTCCACGACAAGACTTTTACCACCGACGAATGGTCGGAGAACGAGGTATGGGACAGCCAGGCGAATATGCTGGATAGCTACGTACCGTCGCAAGGCATAGAAATAAACAAGGTACTCTCCTCGTGGCTCACCATGGAGATACCGCCCATGCCACCATCGTTCACGTACAACAACCACGTGTTCATCCTGCGACTGAACGACGGTACATACGCCGCCCTACAACTGGCGAACTACATATCGCCCAAAGGTATTAAGTGTTACCTCACCATCAATTACAAGTATCCTTACTAAGAGAAAGAAATGAAGCTATTAGCATCCTCCATAATCCTGATGTGCCCGCTGGCCGCCATGGCACAGGCACAGACCTACGACGCTTATCTCGACTCTATAAGCAGGCAGTTCGATCTCGACGCTGTGGTGGTGACGGGAACGCGCACGCCTAAATTTCTGAAGGATACGCCTATCCAGACACGCGTCATCACAGCCAAGGACATTGCCAAGCTCGACGCCACCAACGTGCAGGACCTCCTGCAGCAGGAAATGCCAGGCGTGGAGTTCTCATACGCCATGAACCAGCAGACGCATCTCAACTTTTCCGGTTTCGGAGG
>CAVFRG010000026.1:0-34799 GCA_963624905.1 Oscillospiraceae bacterium | reverse complement strand
ACGATGCCAAGATAGCCAACCGCACCATCCGCCTCTTCGACGGAAGCATTGTGGAAGAATAGGTGGACAAGAAAATGGGGGATAGTTTCGTTTGCCAGTTAGGAAAAAAAATAAAGTCAGGTGAAAAAGTTTCTTTTATCCGTAATACGGGTAATCGACTTTTGACAGAAAAGAAATACCTTTGCATCCGGAAACTCAAACCGACAGTACGAGAGAATCCAGAGAAGGTAATAAACAAAAAATACGACTTTATCATGTTATTGGAAACTATCAAATCACCCCAAGATGTAAAGGCACTCTCCGTTGAACAACTTCCCCTGCTGGCAAGGGAAATACGTGAGGGCATTCTGAACCGCGACAGCAACATCGGCGGCCATGTAGGCCCCAACCTCGGCATCGTGGAAACTACCATTGCCATGCACTACGTTTTCGACTGTCCGCAAGACAAGTTTGTATTCGATGTCTCCCATCAGAGTTATCCGCACAAGATGCTGACAGGGCGTGCTTTCGGCTACTGCGACAACGCACGGTTCGGAGAAATTTCAGGCTATAGCAGTCCGGCAGAGTCGCCAGACTACGACCAGTTTGAGATAGGCCACACCTCTACCTCCATCTCCCTTGCCACCGGTCTGCAGAAGGCACGCGACATTAAGGGCACTCATGAGAACATCGTGGCGGTAATCGGCGACGGTTCGCTCAGTGGCGGCGAGGCTCTTGAAGGACTTGACGAAGCCGGCGAATTAGGCACGGGCATCATCATCGTGGTGAACGACAATGAGATGAGCATAGCCGAGAACCATGGCGGCCTGTACAAGAATCTCGCCCTGCTGCGCCAGACCGGCGGCAAGGCAGAATGTAACCTTTTCCGCGCCATGGGACTTGACTACAGGTATGTGGCCGACGGAAATGACGTAGAGACACTGATTGACACGTTCCGAGAAGTAAAGGACACCGACCATCCTGTCGTGGTACACATCCATACAGAGAAGGGAAAAGGCTACGCCCCAGCCGAAGAGAACAAGGAACAGTGGCACTGGAGCATGCCGTTCGACATAGAGACCGGCAAACCAAAACATGAAAGCAAGGGCGAGGACTACGGCAACATGACAGCCGAATATCTGCTGCAGGAGATGAAGAAAAACAAGCATCTCGTAGCTGTCACTTCGGGTACACCTACCGTAGCCGGATTCTTCAAGGCGCGCCGTGACGAGGCAGGCAAGCAGTTTGTCGATGTGGGCATCGCCGAAGAGCAGGCCGTAGCCATGATTTCGGGTATGGCTAAGGGAGGCATACGTCCCGTGTACAATGTGTACAGCACCTTTATCCAGCGCACCTACGACCAGATAGCACAAGACCTGTGCATCAATGGCAACCCGGCACTCATCAATGTCTTTCTGGGATCCATGTACGGACTGAACGACATCACGCACATCGGTTTCTACGACATCCCGATGCTCAGCAACATCCCTAATCTTGTCTATCTGGCACCTACCTGCTGGGAGGAATACAAGGCCATGATGGCGTGGGGCATCAAACAAACCGAACACCCCGTAGCCATACGTGTACCGGGCGGGGCCGTGACACACAGCAACGAGGCGTTTGACGAAGATTACTCTGTACTTAACCGATTCAAAATGACCAGCAAGGGCAGCAAGATTGCCATTGTGGCACTCGGTGCCTTCCATGCACTCGGCAAACAGGTGGCAGACTTGCTGAAAAAGGAGCAAGGCATCGAGGCTACACTCATCAATCCACGCTACATTACAGGCATTGACACCGAGATGCTCGAAAGCCTGAAGGATGGTCACGAGAAGGTCGTCACGCTGGAAGACGGTGCCATAGAAGGTGGATTCGGAGAGAAAATAGCACGCTTCTATGGCGACAGCGACATGAAAACCTATTGTTTCGGTATCAAGAAAGGACTTTACGACCGCTACGACTACAGCCAAATGGCCATCGACAACGAACTCACCCCTGCCCAGATAGTGGCAAGAGTGACGGCAAAGTAGAAAGATGGCGGTAGGTCATTGCCTGCCGTTTATAGGTTACAGTTTTTGGATGGCAGTCCCTTAACAATGTTAAAAAGCAGGGTTATGGGACTGCCGTTTTTGTTATTCTCGAAGAAAAACCATATCTTTGCAAGTCCATATTAACGGCTCAGGGCTTTCTTCCTGCAATTAAAACAAAGACAAGCAGACAATGGCAACAGACAACAAGGGACTTACACCCATGATGCGGCAGTTCTTCGAGATGAAATCCAAACATCCCGAGGCTTTGCTGCTCTTCCGCTGCGGCGACTTCTACGAGACCTACTGCGAGGATGCTGTAGAGGCATCGCGCATTCTCGGCATCACGCTGACACGACGCAACAACGGTGGTTCTACAGGTGCTACTGAGATGGCTGGTTTTCCGCATCATGCCCTGGACACCTACCTGCCAAAACTTATCAGGGCCGGCAAGCGCGTGGCTGTATGCGACCAACTGGAAGACCCCAAGAAGAAACGACAGGAGATAAAGGGAAAGAAAGGTCTCAGCCAGATGGACAAGATGGTGAAACGGGGCATTACCGAACTCGTGACACCCGGTGTGGCGATGGGAGACAATGTGCTCAATTACAAGGAAAACAACTTCCTGGCAGCAGTCCACTTCGGCAAGGCCTCGTGTGGTGTAAGTTTCCTCGACATCTCCACCGGAGAGTTTCTTACGGGCGAGGGTACCCCCGACTATGTAGAGAAGCTGATGGCCAACTTCCAACCCAAGGAGGTGCTCTACGACCGGGCCATGAAACAACGCTTCGAACAGTGTTTCGGGACCAAACAGTGTACGTTCGAACTCGACGACTGGGTGTTTACCGAACAGACGGCACGCCA
Source organism: Oscillospiraceae bacterium (assembly GCA_963624905.1). Classification (GTDB taxonomy): domain Bacteria; phylum Bacteroidota; class Bacteroidia; order Bacteroidales; family Bacteroidaceae; genus Prevotella. The sequence goes on along the minus strand of CAVFRG010000026.1, from coordinate 31,929 downwards.
TAAACTGCTGTCCCATTTCAAGACCAAGTCACTGAAGGGTTTCGGTGTGGAACACCTGAAGAACGGTATTGTAGCCAGTGGGGCCATCATGCAGTATCTGGAGATAACCCAGCATACGCAGATAGGACACATTACGTCGCTTTCGCGAATAGAAGAAGACAAGTTTGTGCGCATGGATCGGTTTACCATACGCAGCCTGGAACTTGTAAACCCCATGCAGGAAGACGGTTCCTCGCTTCTGCAGGTCATTGACCGCACCGTTACGCCGATGGGCGGACGCATGCTGCGCCGTTGGCTCGTCTTTCCGCTGAAGGATGTACGCCCCATCAATGAGCGTCTCGACATCGTGGAGTACTTCTTCAGACAACCCGAGTTCAGACAGTTGGCCGATGAACAGCTGCACCGCATCGGCGACCTGGAACGCATCATCTCCAAAGTGGCAGTAGGGCGTGTCTCTCCTCGTGAAGTGGTACAGTTGCACCATGCACTGGAAGCCATCCAACCGGTAAAGGCTGCCTGCCAACATGCCGAAAACATGGCGTTGCAGCGGATAGGCGAACAGCTCAACCTGTGTGAGACGCTGAAGGAAAGGATAGCCAAGGAAATACAACCCGACCCTCCACAGCAGATGAACAAGGGCGACGTCATAGCTGACGGATACAATGCCCAACTGGATGACCTTCGTGCCATCAGCCGACACGGCAAAGACTATCTGCTCAAGATACAGGAAAGGGAGATAGAGAAAACGGGTATCTCCAGTCTGAAGGTGGGATACAACAATGTGTTCGGCTATTACCTCGAGGTGCGCAACACCTTCAAGGACAAGGTGCCGGAAGAGTGGATACGCAAGCAGACCCTGGCGCAGGCTGAACGCTACATTACACAAGAGCTGAAGGAATATGAAGAGAAAATACTCGGAGCCGACGAGAAAATACTGATGCTCGAGGCACAACTCTTCGGTGAACTGATAGCTGCCATGCAGGAATACATTCCGCAGATACAGATCAACGCCAACCTCATAGCGCGCCTGGACAGTCTGCTGTCCTTTGCCAAGGCTTCGGACGAGCATCATTATGTGCGCCCTGTAGTCGACGAATCGGAAGTGCTCGATATCAAGCAGGGGCGTCACCCTGTGATAGAGACCCAGTTGCCACTGGGCGAGAGGTATGTACCGAACGATGTGCTGCTCGATACGGAGAAGCAGCAGATTATGATGATAACGGGTCCTAACATGGCCGGAAAATCGGCCCTTCTGAGGCAGACGGCCTTGATAGTGCTCCTGGCCCAGGTGGGATGTTTCGTACCGGCAGAGAGTGCAAGGGTAGGCTTGGTAGACAAGATCTTCACACGTGTAGGAGCCAGCGACAACATCTCCCTCGGCGAGTCAACCTTTATGGTGGAGATGACGGAGGCTGCCAACATTCTGAACAATGTGTCGCCACGCTCATTGGTTCTCTTCGACGAGTTGGGGCGCGGCACTTCTACCTACGACGGCATCTCCATAGCGTGGGCCATCGTGGAGTATCTGCACGAGCACAACAAGGCCAATGCGCGTACCCTCTTTGCCACTCACTACCATGAACTGAACGAGATGGAGAAGAACTTCACGCGCATCAAGAACTTCAATGTGAGCGTGAAGGAGGTGGACGGCAAGGTCATCTTCCTGCGCAAACTCGAGCCGGGGGGCAGCGAGCACTCCTTCGGTATCCATGTGGCGGAGATAGCCGGTATGCCGCGCAGCATCGTGAAACGTGCCAATGTCATCCTCAAGCAACTGGAAGAAGACAATGCCGGGGTAGGCGGTGCCGGCAAACCCAACGTACAGCGCATCGACGAACCGAAAGACGGCATGCAGCTCAGTTTCTTCCAGCTCGATGACCCTATTCTTACCCAGATACGTGACGAGATACTCGGACTGGATGTCAACAACCTTACACCTGTCGAGGCACTGAACAAGCTCAACGACATCAAGAAGATTCTGTTGGGCAGATAGCGCGACTTGGGCAATTGCGCACAGTTTTTGCGTATGGACAGCCTATTGGAATAATCCGGCAGAATCGAAAAGATAGTATAAAAAGTGCTAACAGATTTGGTCAGTCAAATAAAAATGAGTAATTTTACACTCGCATTTGAACATGTCAGGGGCATAGCCCAGTTGGTTTAGAGCGCTGCAGTCACATTGCAGAGGTCATCGGTTCGAGCCCGATTGTCCCTACCTACATCAAAATCGAAGTCCGCATTGTCTGAAAATGAAGACAATGCGGATTTTGTTTATTAAGGGATGATTAAAAACACTTGGTACGATTGTGTCTTTTACGAAGCACCCTAAAAGTTCTAAGGGGGCTAACAGAGCAAATCCTTCAGTTCCTTCATACCCTCGGATGCCCCCTTCATGATGTGGGTAATCTTACGCTGGCCACTGGTGTTGACAGCTCCCGGGTCAATGAGATAGATGGGGATGTTCGGTTTGGCGTATGCCGTCAGTCCGGCAGCGGGGTACACATTGAGCGAAGTGCCGATGATAACGAAGACGTCGGCATTCATCACAGCCTCAGCAGCCGGTTCTATCATCGGTACGCTCTCACCGAAGAACACGATGAAGGGGCGCAGCAGACTGCCGTCTCCTGCCTTGGTACCGGGTACTACCTCACAGTCGGTTTCTGGCAGTTCCTGAATGTAACGGCTGTCATAAGGATTGTCTGACGAGCACACCTTTGCAAGTTCGCCATGCAGGTGTATCACGTTCTTCGAACCAGCTTTCTCGTGCAGGTTGTCCACATTCTGCGTGATGACGGTCACATCGTAGTGTTCCTCCATCTCCCTGACGAGACGGTGTCCCTCGTTGGGCTGAGCAGCATAGAGTTTGTGTCGCAGCATATTGTAGAAGTTGGTCACCAGGGTAGGGTCTGCCTCCCACCCCTCGTGCGTAGCAATCTGCTCCACGGGATAGTTCTCCCACAGTCCGTCGTTGCCCCGGAAAGTCTTGAAACCGCTCTCCACCGACATGCCGGCCCCTGTCAAAAATACAAGTTTCTTCATGTTCTTAATTTTTAAGGATTCATTTCACTGCGCAAAAATAACCATTTTCCCGCAAACGGCACCATTGTCGACAAAGTTTTTTGTCGTGTTTGCGCCAAACGGGAGAAGCATAACTGCCCTGTCTTCTTGCGGTGACTAAAACAAAGTCTCCGAAAATTCAACAAAACACTTGGTAGGGTCAGGCAAATGTTGTATATTTGCGCCAAAAATCAAGCATCACGAATTATGGCAACTACTGGAGAAAACTACATACGGTACGCGAACAACGAGCCGAAGCACATGGGCCGCAAACGCCTGCTCTTTGTGATAAGCCGGTTTCTGGACGGCGGCATCGACACAGTCTTGCTGGAGTATCTCAGGCACATCGTGAAACAACAGGAGTACGTGGTGACTTTGGCCATCGGTGTACGCATGAATGAACTGGAAGTGTTCCTCTCTTCTTTGCCAAGAGAGGTAAAGGTTTTTTACTTCAACAAGTCGAAATGGCTTACCCGCTATCCTATCCGCAAGGTAAAGGGCACCCTCTCGCGCCCTATGAAAATAATGGATGAAGCTCTGGTCAATCCTTTCCGCAGAAGGTCTGTCGGGATAGGTCTGCGCAGAATGGCTGCATTCCACGATGTTGTCATAGACTTTGCCTGCAGTTATCCCTCGTTTCTCGTTGGTGTGGAAAAACCCAAGGTTGGTTTTTATCATTTCAGTCTTCCGTCAGACATTGCCTCTAATACGCATGTGCGGAAACGTATGCTCAGGCGCATGTCGAAGTATGACCGGATAGTCACTATTTCCAGAGCCATGGAGACACAGTTTGTAGAAAACTTTCCCGAATTGGCAGACAGGGTGAGGATGATTTACAATGCCAAAGACGTGGAACTCATCCGGGAAAAGGCAGAGGACGCTTCCGTGACCACTCCCGAAAAAGGTACCTATCTGCTGGCCATAGAGCGGCTGGAAGAGAGCCAGAAAGACATCTCTACATTGCTACAAGCCATGAAACTCCTGAAAGCCAAATATGGGTTGACTACCCCACTCTACATTTTGGGCAAAGGCAAATCCGAGCAGCAACTCAAACAACTCGCCCAAGAACTTGGCGTAGAGGATGTGGTGAAGTTCATGGGGTTCACTCCGAACCCTTATCCCTGGCTGAAGAATTGCGCCATCTTGCTGCACAGTGCCAAGTTTGAGGGACTGCCCACGGTTTTGATAGAGGGTCTTCTGCTTGACAAGCTCATCATCAGCAGCGACTGCCCTACTGGTCCAAAGGAGATACTGGACAACGGCAAAGCCGGCGTTCTCGTACCTACAGGCGACGCGGAAGGCTTTGCTGCCGCGGTGAAGAAGCTACTCAACGACGAAGAAGCAAGGGACAGCATCCTCAAGGGAATAGAAGTCCACCGACACGTATTCACCTTTGAGGAGACCCACCAGCAGTTCAAGGAAATCATCAATCACTTAGTGATGATTAAGAAATAACTTGGTACATTTTCCCCTTTTAGGGCACACTTCGTAAAAGACACTAATCGTACCAAGTTTTTACAATTTACAACAAGAGCTATCCCCCCTATTTCACCACCAGTTCGTTCCTTGTCATACGTTCCATATACGACTGGATGACGGCCTTTACCTCGCGCTCCATGGCCTGACGCACATGGGGCTCTTGCGCAGCCACGTCGTGCTTCAGCATCATGTCGGTGCGGAAGCGGTAGAGTGCCTTGGTCTTCTGCCCGTCCCACTGCAGCAGATAGTCGCCTTTGACATACTGGTAGATGCCGTTGAGGTAGTTTACGGCCCAAGTGTCCTTGGCGGGCGTGCGGAAGAGGTCGATGCCGAAAGCCACGTATTTGCGGTTGTAGCCCAGATAGCCCAGCACCGTAGGCATGATGTCTATCTGCTGTGCGATGGCGTTGCGCATGCCCGGCTCTATTTCTCCACTCGGGTCGAAGAAGATGACGGGCGAGCAGAAGCCGCCCAGGTCGGTCTGGTAATACTCGTGGTCGCTCTGGTTGGTATGGTCTGAAGTAATGACAAAGAGCGTGTTCTTGTACCAGGGCATGGTTTTGGCCTTGTTGAAGAACTGGCGTATGGCATTGTCCGTATACCTTATGCACTTGTGTATGGGCAGCCCCTCCTCCTTGTATCGGCTCTTGTACTGTTCGGGAATGACGAAGGGGTGGTGCGAGGAGGCTGTGAAGAGAGCCGTTACGAAGGGCTGTTTCATCTCGCCCATCTTCGTGGCGTAGAACTGCATGAACGGTTCGTCCCAGATAGCCCATGTACCATCAAAGTCCTTGTCGCCCCTAAATCGCTTGTCAGCGTCAAACTCCGTGCGGCCGTAATATTCGTCGAAGCCCGTGGAGCGGGCGAATGCCTGGAACCCCATCGAGCCGTTCTCTGCCCCGTGGAAGAAAGCAGAGTGGTATCCCTCGTGCTTCAGTTCGCCCGCCAGTCCGCTCACGTTATTGAGTGCTGCGGGTGTCAGGAAGAAGGGTTCCACAAACATCGGTATGCTCGACAGTATGCTGGGCATGCCGTCGATGCTCTTCCTGCCGTTACAGAAGGAGTAGAGGTAGGTGGCACTGTGCTGCATCAGCGAGTCGGTGAAAGGCGTGTATCCCTTGTACTTACCGCCGTCGAGCCACTTGTTGTAGCCGCCGATATACTCTCTGCCGAAACTCTCAACAATGAGCACCACCACGTTTTTCCGGTGCTTGGCGATGGTGTCGGAAGCCATGTGCAGGGGCGAATAAATCTGGTTAAGCTCTTGCTCGGAATAGTAGGCCGGCACCTCAAACGCCTTCTTTCCTATCGTGCGAATCATGGAGAAGGGCGTATTGAGCACGATGGCCGCCTCCAGCGGGCGCCTTACATACTGGTTGGCATTACTCAGCGTGATGGGCCTCACCGCCGTGGTGAACCCGCCGCGCATGCCACCGATGCACAGGGGCACGAAGAGGGCAAGGCACGCCAGTTGCACGGCATAATAGCACAGCATCGCCTTCAGCCGGTAAGGACGTGCCACCTCCCGTGGGGCGTCGCCCTTTGGCATGCTGTAAAAGCGCCACATGGCCGCCATGAGCACCACGCCCGCGAGCACCAGGTACCAATGGCGCAGTAGTTCCACGCCGAAGATGCTGCCCAGGTTGTTCTCGTTTCTGAATTCGGAGAACACGGTCATCGTCGTGCGCCGCGTAGTATACTGGAAATACACGCTGTCTGCCAGATTGGCTGCGATGCAGACGGCATTCACGGTCCAGAACACCGCCTTTGCCGCCTTCTGGTACAGCATCGTCTCCTTGTAGTGCAGGGGCATGAGCATGAGCAGCGCATACAGGGCGTTGGTATAGAGTATGGCAGAGGTGTCGAAGTACCAGCCGCCGTGCAGTATCTCACCCAAGCCACTCCACGTCATCGTATCGGAGAATACACTCCAGTTTACCGCAAGGAACACCAGTCGGCATATTTCGTATACCACATACACCAACACCATGTTGAACACGAAGCACAGGGGTGCCGAGAGCATATTTCGCTTCATCTTCATGGTCTGTCAATTTGGGGTGCGGAATAGTCGCGTGTAGCCATCTCGTAGATGAGCTTGAACCACACCAGTACGCAGGGCAGTGCCTTCAGGGCATAGGGCTGCACATAGTTCTTGCGTATGAAAGCAGGGAAGAGGTCGGAGGGCGACATGCTGGTCAGTATGAATGCGAACACCATCAGCGCCATGTCCCATCGGTTGCGCTCCCAGGGTGCCGTCACATACCAGATGGCCACGCCCAGCAGTGCAATGATGTAGGTACTCGACTCGCTGCCCGTGCTGAACAGTACAACAAACATCAGTGTAGAGGCCAGGAAGGCATAACGGAAGGCCACGTTGCGGTATTGCCCTGTGCGCAGGTATGGGAAGCAGAACGCCAGGATGCCGGGCACGATGAGCCACAGGTCGGAATAGGTGGCTACATGCGAAATCTTGCGCACCAAGCCGAGCAACGACTGGTTCTGCATATTGGAGAACATGTTTTCCACATTCTTGCCCGACAGACTCAGGTACCACTCCTTATACTGTTCGACAATGTACTCTGGACTGCTGATGACCATCGGCAGCACGAAGAATACGGCTGCCCACCCTATCAGTGCCGCCACAAACCTCACCTTGTGTCTGGAGAAGAAGAAGAACGCCAGCCCCACAATGCCATAGAGCTTCACGAAGGTTCCTATCATGATGAGACAAGCCGCCATGATGTCTTTCTCCTTCTCTATGCAGTAGAACGAGGCCACGATGATGGCTGCGATGATGATGTTAAACTGGCTCATGAAGAGCGCCGTGAGCAGTTCGTGGGCGCAAAACCAGTAGCAGAATATCTGCTTGCCCTGTCTCATGGGCAGCTTGCGTATAGCCACAAAGAGGGCCAGCGCCATCAGCACGTGCCAGAATATTAGTCCCAGGGGGTGAGGCATTACGGCAAAGGGGGCTATCACAAGGCTAAAGAGGGGTCCGTAGTGGTTGGTGTCCCAATATTCTGCCGGATAAGGGGTGTAGAGCGACGTCTGCTCCCATGCATGCCAGAACACGTACTTAAATATTAGAAAGTTATTGCACCTGTTGAACTTCATCAGTGCTGAGATGACGCCCAGCAGCAGCCACAGCCCCAGGAGGGTGCGCGGGTCGCAGAAGAAGGGGCGTTCGAAAAAGCGTCTGGTAGCCGTCCAGGCACCGATTATCCTTGAGTTTTCGTTGTCCATTGGTCTGTACTTGTTTTTTTGCGGAGGCAAAATTAGCTAAAATCCATGTAATCAACAAATAAAAATTACCATTTATTTTGCCGTACCGTTTTTTTGCCTTAACTTTGCCTTGCCGTTGCAAGGCACTACAGGCACGACGGCCATAGGGAACAGCCTCACTCGTACAAAAAAGATGAAAATAGGATTTGACGCCAAGCGCGCAGCGCAAAACCGCACAGGACTGGGAAACTACAGCCGCTTCGTGATAAGGATATTGTCGGAACGTTTTTCCGACAATGAGTACCACCTGTATGTTCCCAATGCCCGCCGCACGCCCTATCTCGCCGAAATCCCCACCCTCTCCCGCCTCTCTCTCCATTTCCCACACAAGGGTCTATGGAGCCGTCTGCGCTCCATCTGGCGCGTATGGGGCATGAGGAAAGACATAGAGCAGGGAGGTATCGACCTTTTCCACGGTCTGAGCAACGAACTGCCCCTCAACATCGGCACACCCGAGCAGCGGAAGACCAAGCTCGGCGAGGCACGTACCCGCTACGTTGTTACCATCCACGACCTCATCTTCCTCCACACACCGCAGTATTACCACTGGATAGACCGACAGATTTATAACTACAAGTTCCGCCGTGCATGCCAGTGCGCCGACCGCATCATTGCCGTGAGCGAATACACCAGGCAGGAAATCATGCGCTACTACCACACCCCCGAAGAGAAGATAGATGTCGTATACCAGGGTTGCGACCCCGTCTTTGCCAAGGACATCGAAGTGTCCAAGCTACAAGCTGTCAGAGAAAAGTACCGCCTGCCCCGCCGCTTCGTGCTCTACGTGGGCAGCATAGAGGAGCGCAAGAACCTCATGCTCGTGGCAAGGGCGATGGCGGAAATAACGAAGAATGCCCATACGGATGACGTCCACGTGGTGGCGGTAGGTCGCCACACCCCCTATGTAGAGCAGATACGGGCTTACATCAAAGAGCAAGGCTTGGAACATCTGTTCCACTTCCATCACAAGGTACCCTACAACGACCTTCCCTCCTTCTACAAGTTGGCCACCACCTTCACCTACCCCTCCCGAATCGAGGGTTTCGGCATTCCGTTGCTCGAGGCCATCACCAGCGGTGTGCCAGCCATCGGCTGCACAGGTTCTTGTCTAGAGGAAGCCGGAGGACCAGACAGTCTCTATGTGGATCCCGACGATGACAAGGCGATGGCAGATGCCATCCTACGCACCTGCAACGACGAGCCGCTACGCCGGCAGATGATAGCACGGGGAAAGGAATATGCCCTGCGGTTCTCCGACGAGCAACTGAGCAGCGACCTCATGAAAACGTATCTAAAAGTAAAAGGGTAAAAAAGTAAAAGAATGGACACATCAAAGATATTACTAAGTTTTGATACCGAGGAGTTTGACGTGCCGCGTGAGCACGGAGTCGATTTCTCGCTCGAAGAGGGAATGAAGGTGTCGGTGTTCGGCACAAACCGCATCCTCGACTGCCTGAAGCAGAACAACGTAAGGGCCACCTTTTTCTGCACCGCCAACTTCGTAAAGCACGCTCCCGATGTGATGAAACGCATTATGGACGAGGGCCATGAAGTGGCATGCCACGGTGTAGACCACTGGCAGCCAAAGACCACCGACGTGCGTGAATCGAAAGAAGTTTTGGAACAGGCCACTGGCAGAATCGCCCATGGTTATCGCCAGCCACGTATGTTCCCCGTCAGTGACGAGGAGATAGAGAAGATGGGCTACAGCTACAACTCGTCGCTCAACCCCGCCTTTATCCCTGGACGCTACATGCACCTCAACGCTCCTCGCACATGGTTTATGAAGGGCAAAGTAATGCAGATACCGGCATCGGTAACACCCATCATCCGCTTCCCGCTCTTTTGGCTCGCCCTGCACAATCTGCCGGAGAACCTGTACCACGCCATGGTAAGAAGGGTGGTCAGCCACGACGGCTACTTCGTCACCTACTTCCACCCCTGGGAGTTCTACGCACTCAAGGAGCACCCGGAATTCAAGATGCCCTTCATCATCAAGAACCATAGCGGCGAACAGATGTTCCTGCGTCTGGACCGCCTCATCAAAATGCTGAAGCAGAGAGGCTGCGAGTTCATCACCTTCCAGGAATTTGTAACACTAAAGAAAAAGGAACTCTCATGATAAAACTTGCCATCGTATCACCCTGCTACAACGAGGAGGAGGTACTGGAGACTTCCGTCAAAAGACTCACCGCGCTCTATGAACAACTTATCAAGGATAAAAAGATTTCGGAAGACAGCTTCTTCCTCTTCGTCAACGACGGAAGCCGCGACAAGACGTGGGACATCATTTGCCGTCTCCACCAAGAGAACAAATTTGTATGCGGCCTCAACCTGGCACACAACGTAGGCCACCAAAGTGCCATCATGGCGGGCATGATGACCGCCAAAGACCGTGCCGACGCAGCCATCACTATCGACGCCGACCTGCAGGACGACCTCAGTGCCATCCCGCAGATGATAGATGACTACGCCCAGGGCTATGACATTGTGTACGGCGTGAAGGTGTCGCGCACCGCCGACCCGCTGATGAAGCGTCTCTCCGCCCAAGCATTCTACAAGATGCAGAGCAAAATGGGCGTGAAGAGCATCTACAACCATGCCGACTTCCGCTTCATGAGCCGCCGTGCCCTGGAGATGCTGTCACAGTACAAGGAGAAGAACCTCTACCTGCGCGGCATCATCCCCACCATCGGTCTCAACACCACTACCGTCGATGACACCATCAGCGAGCGCACGGCAGGAGCCTCCAAGTACACCCTAGGCAAGATGCTCAATCTGGCGCTCGACGGCATCACCTCCTTCTCCGTAAAACCCATCTACGGCATCATCTACCTCGGCCTCCTCTTCATCCTCATCTGTCTGGCAATCGGTGTGTACGTAGTCCATGCCATCGTGGCAGGTACCGCCGTGCCTGGCTGGGCCTCCGTCATCCTGAGCATCTGGCTCATAGGCGGTCTCAACCTCATATCCATCGGGGTGGTGGGTGTCTACATAGGCAAGATATACAAGGAGGTGAAGAACCGCCCGCTCTACAACATACAGGAGATACTGGAATGAAGAAACTCGGCAAAGAACAGCTCTGGGCAGAGTTCTGGCGCATATTCCGCTTCGGCATCACGGGCACCGTGTCGAGCCTCGTCCACTACGGGGTATACTGCCTCGCCTTGTCTTGCTGCGTCCCCACCATTGCCTACAGCCTGGGCTACCTGGTGGGCTTGGCAGTAAACTATATCCTTACCACCTATTTCACCTTCCGCCAGCACCCCTCCAGGAAGAACGCCGCAGGTTTCGTGTCGAGCCACGCCCTCAACTACCTGCTGGAGATAGCACTACTCAACTTCTTCCTATGGGCAGGCACCAGCCAGTGGCTCGCCCCCATCCTCGTCATGGCCATCGTGGTGCCGGTCAACTTCCTCATCCTACGCTTCGTTTACCTCTGGAAAAGACCGATTAAAGGTAAAAAGGTAAAAGAAATGAAGAAGCGACGCTCGGCGGCCGAAGGGAAAACCAACAAAGAGTGAAGAATCCAACGGCAAAGGTATCTGTAGGAGGAACAGCGCCCCCGCTGTACCGTCTCAAGTGAGAAAAACTGTTGTCACTTAACTTCTTTAACTCCTTAACTCCAAGTGCACAGACAACTCAGACAACATAAACAACAAGGATGCTGCAGCGGCAGCATAGAAAAGTTGTCTAAGTTGTTTTGGTTGTAAAGGTTGTCTGTTGACACGCTGCAAGGCAGTTATCTTAACTCCCTTAACTTCTCTAACTTCCCTTAACTTCTTTAAAAATCCCATTAACTCCCAACTCCCCTACCCCTTTAATATACAAAAAATGCCAATGCTACATACAAAACTCTTGACAATCCTATTGCTGTTGCTGACCTCTGCCACCACTCCCGCGTGGGCGCAGAGCGACGACACAAACACAACGGCCCCCGAAGACCGTGAGGTGAACATGGACGCCCCCACCTTCGACCCCATGGTAAAGGTGGGCAAGGTGCTTCTGGGCCAGGACAGCGTGCAGTACGTAGAGGTAAACCGCGTGTACGTATACCCCCAACAGCAGTTCAAGGACCCCAAGCAGCGCATGGCCTACAACCGCTTGGTGTACAACGTGAAGAAGGTGCTGCCCATAGCCAAGGAGGTGCGCCAGATAATACTTGAGACGGGGGCTTACCTCGAGACACTTCCCAACAAGAAAGCCAAGGACGAGCACATGAAACTGGTAGAGAAAGAGATAAAGCGCACCTACACCCCTCGCATGAAGAAGCTCACCTACGCCCAGGGCAAGCTCTGCATCAAGCTTGTCTACCGCGAGTGCAACTCCTCCTCCTACCAGCTCATCCAGGCCTTCCTCGGTCCCATACGTGCAGGGTTCTACCAAGCCTTTGCCTCCCTCTTCGGTGCCAGCCTCACCAAGAAGTACGACCCCGAAGGCGTAGACCGCCTCACCGAGCGTGTCGTGTTGCAGGTAGAAGCCGGACAACTATAAAAAAGGGGCTTCCGTTAAATGCATAGATGCGGGACGTTGCCCTGGGGTATGCAGTGATGGGCTTTCAGTCCGGCTGTGCATCAATTCTAAACATAGGTACATCCAATTGGACAGCCTATTAAATTACTAGGGTGTCCAGTTTCATGTTCTCTTTTTTGAGTGTGTTTTAGCAACTTAACATCTTGGTATTTAGTAAGATAACATACAAATACAATACAAATTTAGCCATCAAAAAGTCAGATAAAAATTCAAACAAGATTACTTTTGCTTAGCAAATGATTATCAACGATTTAGATGGTTATTATATTGTTTTTTGGTACTAAAACAGGAACATCAAACTGGACGCCCTATTAAATTACAGATAAACCACATAAAAAACGACAACGGTGCATCTTGACGATGCACCGTTGCCTTGAATGTTATATTCCCAAATTTTTCATAACTCTTTGGTGTTTCTGCTTTCACAAGCCATCTGCACCTTGTTTTTGTCGTCCTTGAATCAATCTTTAATTTACCTTTACTAATCTCTAATACCTGTTGTCCTTGAATCAATCTTTAATTTACCTAACTAACTAAAACCTAAACAACTAACAATCTTAACCTAAAAACCTAATAACCTTTTGTCTTTTTGACGATGCAAAGGTACGACGATTTTGTATACGCTCCAAGTCTTTTATCCCTAAAAACGTAAAAAATGCCTTTTTTTTGACATAAATCAAGAGTTTGTGTGCGCACACACTGACAAAACAGCCAAATTTACAATGCAGCCTTGCTCATCACTACAGCGACGGTCTTAAGGCGTACATAGTCTTCCGAAAGGAAAACAAAACCGTGCCTTCCCCAGGAGTTGCCCCAGGAGTTGCGGCAAATAAAATAGAGCCTGCCCTTTTTCCATCCCATACCTGTGATGGTCATGGCATGGTCATCGGTAGTTTGCAGACGTTCGAACGCCTCCTGCCGTGACGACTGGGTTACGGGAACAGCCGAGGAAGGAAGGTCTACAAATCCGTCAGTGGTGTTGCGGAACTCCTGTTCACTGATGTCACCTTCCCAACAGACAGGGTGACCGCCCTTTACTGCGCAGACGATGCGATTCATCATCACATCGAGCGGTACGTTAAGAAAACGGTCCTGCAGCCTGTTGTCCGGTACTTCCAATACTACCTCGTTGCCGAAGGGATGGTGGGTAAAACTCGTAAACGATAGGTATTCCTGCGGATAACACACACTGTGGGCAAACTCTACCGGTGTATATTCGGTCCCCAACAGGTGTACCGTTTTCCCGGGCAGATAGCCCAGTTCGGTATCAAGAACGGCATCAACGGCCTCGTGCATCTTCCGAAGGCCGTCCTGTCGGGCTATAGCCTTACGGCATACCTGTTCCACTTTTTTGCACAGCACCCTGTAGTTGACATTCGTAGGACTCTCGTAGCTGTCATAGGGAACAATGCCATACTTATATATATAATGTAGCAGCATGGAGGCCACGCCACGCAGGCTGATGCTTTTTCTGCCCGAGGAGAGATAGTACTCGGTGGCCTTGTCCTGCAACAGCATGCGTGTAAGGTAGGTGACAGAGAGGTTGACGGAGTCGCCCTTCGCTATATGCTCGCTCTCCATCGTGGCGAGCATGGCATAGGCCCAGCACAGTTCGCTGTTGCCTTGATTCTTCACGGCGGTACTGCCTATCAGCATCACTGTGTCGAAAGAAGCGGAAAGAGATTGGCCAGTGCCTGTCCGATGAGCCTTGCGTTGGCAGCCGGTCGTGCTCAGGGCTAACAGGCAGAGGAGAAATAAGAGTAGTCTGTGTTTCATACTGCAAGATGATCGTATACTTTCTTTGCCGTGCAAAAGTACATCTTTTAATCGGTAAAACGTAGTTTTTCCATCTAAATTCCTTGTGGTATCCAATTATATTCACTACCTTTGCACGAAGAATCTTAAACGTTTAAAGAAAAAATGGCATTAAAATGTGGTATTGTGGGTCTTCCCAACGTGGGAAAATCCACATTGTTCAACTGTCTGTCGAGTGCGAAGGCACAGGCAGCCAATTTCCCTTTCTGTACTATAGAGCCTAACTTGGGAGTGATTACTGTCCCCGACGAGCGACTCAGCAGGTTGGCGGAGATAGTGCATCCCGGCCGTATCGTTCCTGCCACATGCGAGATAGTGGACATTGCCGGACTGGTAAAGGGAGCCAGCAAGGGCGAAGGTCTGGGAAACAAGTTTCTGGGCAATATACGCGAGTGTGATGCCATCATACATGTGATACGCTGTTTTGACGACGACAACATCGTGCGTGAAGGCGGCGCCGCCGTTGACCCGCTGGACGACAAAAGCACAATAGATACCGAACTGCAGCTCAAGGATTTGGAGACTATAGAGGCACAGCTTGCCAAGCAGCAGAAGACGGCAGCCGCAGGCAACAAGGACGCCAAGGTGGCGGTAACCGTGCTGGAGGCTTACAAAACCGTACTGGAACAGGGAAAGAATGCCCGCTCCGTCACGTTCGACAGCAAGGACGAGCAGAAAGTGGCCCACGACCTGTTCCTGCTTACCACCAAACCTGTCCTGTATGTAGCCAATGTAGACGAGGTCTCGGCCAAGACGGGCAACGAGTACAGTAAAAAGGTGGAGGAGATAGCGAAAGAGGAAGGCGCGGAATGTATGGTCATTGCAGCCAGGACGGAAGAGGATATCGCCTCGCTCGACAGTTACGAAGACAAGCAGATGTTCCTGGAAGAGCTCGGCCTGGAGGAAAGCGGCGTGAACCGCCTCATTAAGAAGGCGTACGCTCTGCTTAATCTCGAGACATTCATTACGGCAGGCGAGATGGAGGTTAAAGCCTGGACTTACCACAAGGGCTGGAAAGCGCCTCAGTGTGCCGGTGTGATACACACCGACTTCGAGAAAGGTTTTATCCGTGCCGAGGTCATCAAGTACGATGACTATGTCAAGTACGGTTCGGAGACTGCTGTACGCGAGGCAGGCAAACTCGGCATCGAGGGCAAGGAATACATCGTGCAGGATGGTGACATCATGCACTTCCGGTTTAATGTTTAATGTTGAGGACTAGATAAAGCATCTGTTATGATGACAAATCTGCTTAACTATATCGTGTGGGACCCCAGTCCTATACTGGTTCATCTGGGGCCTGTCGAGATACGTTATTATGCCACTTGCTGGATGGTGGGCTTGCTCTTGGGCTACCTGCTCATGAGCAAGCTGTACAAGCAGCAGGGACTGAGCGAGGAAAAGTTTGCTCCCCTGTTTCTATACATTTTTGTTGGTGTGCTGATAGGCGGCCGCTTGGGCCATTGCCTGTTCTACCAGCCCGAATACTTCCTTACGCAGTGGGACCATTTCGTAGAGATGCTTATACCCATGCGCCACCTGCCCGACGGGGGATGGAAATATACGGGCTATGAGGGACTGGCCAGCCACGGTGGCGTAATAGGCATGCTCATAGGCATCTGGCTCTACTGCCGCAACATGAAAGTGGGCGGATGGGTTGTCCTCGACAATATGGGCATCTGTTCGGGCATTACAGCTACATTCATCCGTCTGGGCAACTTGATGAATTCGGAGATTATAGGCAAGGTGACAGATGTACCATGGGCTTTCATCTTCGTGCGCGAAGACCAGTACCCGCGCCATCCCGGCCAGCTTTACGAGGCACTTGCCTATTTCTGTTTTTTCCTCCTTATTCTCTTCGTCTACAAGAAGCGCGGTCCCAAGAGTGTAGGCAGCGGTTTTTATTTTGGTCTTTGCCTCACGCTTATCTTCACGTTCCGCTTCTTCATCGAATATACAAAGGAAATACAGGTAGCTTTCGAGGCAGGACTTCCCGTAGACATGGGACAGATTCTCAGTCTGCCGCTCATCGCCGTAGGCATCTGGAGCATCGCCTCCAGCCGCAAGCGAGCCATAGAACAATAGTTTCTATCGGCTCTTGCGCGGCAGGGTAAGGTACCAATATTTTTATGCTTTGATTTGAGGAAGTGTCATCACCATGAGCCTTCTGCCCACCTTGCTTCTGATGGCCTTGCAGAAGAGTTGATATTTTTTGGTGTAATTTTTGTCGGGCAAAGGGTAGAGCCCTTTGTCGTGTAGACGTTTGATGGCCTCTTCCAGATGCCGTGTGCTTCTCGTCAGCAAAATAGTGTTGTAGAGATAGTCCATCGTGAGTTGTGCGATGCGGCGTTTTAGGGCTGCTCGCTCTATTTCAGACAGAAGGGCAGCTTTCTCTTGTAGGTGCATGATAACCATTTCTGTATCGGCGAGCCGCTTTAGGTTGTGTTGCTTGTTTTCCTTCTGGTGCATAATGGAGTCTTCTCTCGTACGATAGAAATAAGCCTTGGCATCGGTGGTGATGATGCGTTCTGCCTTTAGGAACAGGAGGGGCGTAAACTCCTCTTCCTCATGCAGAATGCCGGGGGTGAAACGTTGTTCCCTCAGGATGTCTTTCTTGAAGATGTAGCTACAGGCTGAGCCGCGCAAGTTGTTGTTGCGCAAGAAGGAACTACCGCTTACAGGCTCTGTGTATCGGTAGGGCACATCCTTTACTTCCTTGTCTGTCAGTTCGAAGCAAACAATGTCTGGATTGTGGTATCTTACGAGATCCAGGCTGTGTTCATAGGCCGCCTGTAGCAAGTAGTCGCCTCCGTCTACTAACTGAATGTATTTTCCGGAAGCTATCTGTAGTCCTCTGTTTCTGGCCGCAGACAGACCTTGGTTGCGCTGTCTTAGATAGATGATGTCATCCTGGTAGTCTATCAGGTCGCTGATGGGTGAGAAGTCACTACCGTCGTCTATGAGGATGATTTCTCTGTCCTTGGGGGTGAGTGACAGTTGAAGAATACTTTTCAGGCAAGCTTCGAGGTATTCCGTTGGCAGGTTGTAAGTCGTGATGATAAAACTTATGAGTATATTCTGTTTCATTATTTTTTGCTTTTCTTGTACTTTCAAATAATTGTATTTGACGACTTAAAACTTCTTCCGAAGGCAAGGCTTCACGTATCTTTTTAATGCGCACATTGTCATAAGAAGCTACACCCATAGGAGTGGATATTCCCTTGAAAGCCCATTTTACCTCTGTTTGGTTTTTGTCTTTGTAGATAAGTAAATCTATGGTAGTCTGTTTTTAACAACTCATCAACAGCGTTCACATAAAAGTTCAATTTGCCGGCAAATTCAGGTTCGAATGATTTAGTCTTTAGTTCACATACTACGTATGAACGAAGTCGAATATGATAGAAAAGCATATGTATGCGACGTGTTTTACCAGCAACGATAATTTCTTTTTGACGGCCAATAAAAGCAAAGCCTGTACCTAACTCCAGTAGGAAGCGAGTGATGTTCTTCTCTAATTCATCCTCCAATTCTTCTTCGGCATATTGTTTCGGTAGTTCGACAAAGCCAAAATCGTATGTGTACTTAGTTATTTCCTGTGCCAACTTGCTTTGCTCTGGAGTAAGATAGTCTGAAAAGTTGGATATTGCTCCACCTTGTGTATGATAGAGGTCAGTGCGTAAACAGTTGTCAAGCGTATTGCGACTCCATCCTTCATTTATCGTCTGATGGATATAGAATAATGCCTCGTCAATATCCTTGCATTTGGTAATGATTTCTACATAATGTCGCCAAGGTACAAAAGAAAAGGCAAGAGGAAAAGCAAATCCTAATTCAAGGGACAGCTCATCTTCTTGAATTTCTGCACTAACTTGGTACAGCTTTATATTTGGCTTATTATCAGAATGTTGTATTTCTCGACCAAGTTGGTGGAGTTTTTCATTTGCTTTGTTCGAAGAATAGAATAGATACCATTTCTTCATATTCCAAAGATTGGTAGTACTGAAAACCTTGGCCTTAGGAAATGCTGCTTTTAGGTCAAGACTCACTTGTTCAACAACACCAGTTCCCCAATGTTCTTCGGCACGTCGAACCACAAGGTCACGCCCCAATTGCCAATTAAACAGCAATTGTTCTGAATTAACCTTGACAGCTGATTTAATCTGCGCTTTCTTGTATCTGCCTTTCAGTTCTTCTATCCATGACACGTAATCTTCGTCTATGTGTACATTTTGAGAACTTGCAAAGTGTGGTGTTCTTTCTTCCTTTTCCATACTCCTGTTTGAACAAGTATAAACTTTACGCAAATATACTATTTTTTGTTTATGATGAGTAACAAAAGCCTTTTTATTACCTATAATTAACAAAAAAACAAAAACCATCAGTCCTTCTTGTAGAAATCAAGTATATAGTAATGATAAAAAAATTGGTACATTTCTCTTGGGCGAAGCTACAATTCCTTACCGAAGTAGTACAGCGCCCTCGCTGTACCAAGTTATTTTTTATCGTCACATAAAGATAATAAAAAGTCTAAAGTTTGGCATGTGTGCAGTTGGGTGTAACCATTAGTAAATGGAAATACCTGGTAGCCGCAACCCGCACCGAAGAAAAAATATGGAAGGCATCACTGTGTTTTATTGCCAGACACGAGGACTCTCAAGATGTCCGCACCTTAATATGAAACATTGGTGAAAACAGTGTGCAGGATGGTGGACGACTATGTGTCACGCTACGGAAAGCCTGACCTTATTCATGCTCATTGTGCCAAGTGGGCTGGACAAGCTGCGATGCTGGAGGGCAGAAAATACGACATCCCCTATGTGGTGACTGAACACCTTTCATCGCAGTTGTTTGCCACCGAGTTTAAGGGCGATTTGAAGAAGATGTGTCAGATACCTCTAATTAAAGGGGTGTATCGGCAGGCAGACCGGGTAGTCCCTGTGGCAGCAGAATTGGTGGACGACATTGCTCCCTATTTTGGACAAGACTATCGGTGGACGGAAGTGTCAAATACGATAGATACCGATTTCTTTGCATATCAGCCGCGGAAACCTTTGGATGACAGACCTTTTGTGTTTTGTTGTCTTGCCATGGTTATCCCCCTGAAGGGCTACGATATTCTTTTAATGGCTTTCCGCGACTTTGTGATGAAGACCCACAATTCCACGCGAATTGTTATTGCAGGAGCCTACACCAATTCGAAAGCGTTGGCAGAAATGGTGCACGAACAAGGCCTGGATGAGGTTACAGACTTTCGTGGAGTGGTAGATAAAAGGTGAAAGGGATATCCTCTATGAGAGCGACTGCTTGGTGCTGGCATCGCGGAGTGAAGCACAACCTCTGGTGTTGCTTGAAGCTATAAGCACTGGCATACCTGTCATTTCGACAGAGGTGACTCCACGGAGTCAACGTATAGAAGGTTGCCACATTGTCCCCACGGACGATGCAAGTGCATTGTGCGAAAAGATGGAGTGGGTGTGCCGCAACACTGCGTCGTTCAACGGACTGTCTATTTCCGATGCTGTGCGAAAGAACTTCTCTCCCAAGGCGATAGGGCGGATACTCACAAAAGTTTTTAATGAAGTGATTGCAAGACGTTAACGACTAAAGGTTAACGTCTTTTGTTTTTGAGGAAGACAACAAGATTTCTTACCACTAATGCTATATTCCATAGCCATGGCGTATTCATGAGAAGATGTAGTACCCGTATGCGCTTTGTGTTGCTTACTTGCCATCTCTTTTGGCAGGCCAATGCTTCTTGGTACAACTTGTGGTCGTGACAGCGGAACGCATGCATAAGGAGTGCGAATGTCTTGACTTCGAAAAAGCTGTTGATACGTGGGGTATATGGCATCTGGTAGGCTTGGTAGAGCAGGAAACTAAGGTCGGTGGTGCGCCTGGTGAAGACGAATTGTTTCCTTTCGCCATCAGTGCCGAAATGGGGATTCGATACAGACACATTACCTATACTGTAGTTTAGTGTCGACTCGGGAAGATAACCTATTTTACCACTCATCGCCAGGGTAAAGGCTATCTGCAAGTCTTCGCATCCCAATTCCCTTCCGCGAAACCACTCCGTGTGTGCTGCATAGATTTGCTTGATGACGCTGGCGCGGTAGAGAGCGGTGCACAGGTGGATGACGGGGGATTGCGTCTGGGTAAGTATGGCTTCCGCCATTTGACGCCCATCGGTAATGGAAGCTGCGTAAGGGGTATAGGTATTTTTCTTGACCTCTTGCGTATGGATGTAATACCAGTTCCATCCTGTGTGTACAAGAGTGATGTCTTCATCAGCTTCCATCATCTCCACCTCCTTCTCCAGCTTGCACAGGTCTATCCAATAATCGTCTCCTGCGCAGTCGGCAATGTATTTGCCGCATGTGGCGAGCAGGCAGTCGAAATAGTTGTCCACAATGCCTTTATTGGGAGCTTGCGGCATTAGTCTTACCACGTCGGGATGGCGCAAGGCATATTGTTCACAAATCAATCGGGTGGTGTCGGTGGAACCATCTTCGCCAATGACAATCTCGAAGGCGAAATGACATTCTTGTGAAAGGATGGCATCGAGCGTGCGCCCGATGGTCTTTTCCTGGTTGTAGGTAGTGACGATGACAGATACGAGTGGATTCATTCCTCTTTTTTAATTAGCGGACTTAAAACTTTATTAAAATGCAAGCTATTTTTTGTTGTATATTAATATTTTTCATATTTTTCCAATGATAAAGGGAAGATATTTATATATTATCAATGTAAGGATAGTTGTAATGATGTAAACACAAAGGAAGACCGCTAGGACTAAAAGGTAATTTCCATTATAAGTCCAGCTCATTCTTTCGAAAGCCAGACTTGTGAGTAAAGGTACGCCACCACAAAGAAAATAATAGACTAATGAATGCGAGCCTGTCCACTCCAACCATCTGCATGGAGGCAACATCTTGCATAGTTGAATCATAAAGATACTGCAAATGAATATGTCTATTAAGAAGACTAGATAGTTATTGATGTTGATGTGCCATATCAACATATTCACATCGTTCATGTATTCATATGCTTTTATGATTATAAGAAGTAGGAAAAACAAGCATGTATACGATGTACGAGAAATTTTACTGAAGACTTGTTCATATTTGTGGTAAGCATATCCCATGCAGAGGAATAACAAAGCTTGCATACTATTGTCTAGTTGCCAAATATACGGCTGGCTGCCCTTGGATAGGTGGATGGATATTCCAAATCCCAGCATACATATGATAGATATGGCTATCATTTTGCCATGAGTAATCCATACTGTTAGTGCAAAGATAAGTTCAGACAAGCATAGGGCAGCTATAAACCAGGAGGATTGTCCACTGATGATTTGTAACAGACAGTTTCCTATCTCTATATTATTTCCATGGACTAATGCCTTGGGGACCGACAATATGATAGAGAACTGAAAATAAGGTAAGAGAAGAGACTTAGCTATGGATTTGAGTTTCTTCCTGAGATTGAATCCTATTTCTTTATACATGAGGTATCCAGAGAGGATGAAAAACAAGACAAGAGCGTTTACTACATAGGTATTGTAATTGATGATGTTGGTGCCTGTGTAGTAAAGTTCTGTATGGTCGAGGAGGATAGACAAGATGCAAATGCCTCTGAGAGAGTCTATCCAATGAATTCTTTCCAAATTATGGATGGATGTATTTCTTGCCATTTTTAATGTAGGTGTCTCTGGTCGCTGTAGAAATCACTTTTTTTTGTCCGAAAAGCTTTTGGGCTATTTTTACTTCTTTGATATTGGTGGCTAACTGTGCGGATGATGGTCGAGTACAAAGAGTCGTTGCTTTATCCATTCTGAAATATAAGAGTTTTTCCGTTTAGTATAAACTGTGCATGATTACTAACTATAGATAGTACCCATACTATAATGAATAATATGAGATATTTATATATATTGTCTTTCATTCGAAAATATTTCATAACTGCAAAAATACAAATTATAATTGATAAAACTTTAGATTTCTATCATCTTATTCAAATAAAACAATAAAAAGAGTTATCTTTGCAACCAAAACTTAAAGTTTATAGGATGAAAGCTAATGAAAATAAAACCAGAGTAACACAAAAGTGGCTTGATGGAATATCATACGAAATCGCATTTTGGAAAAACGTATATAGATGGTCTCATACATTTAGAGGAATGATGGGATGGGCTAACTATGGTTCAAAGATAGAACTGGAAGGTTTTGATGCTAATAGTTTTCTTTTGAGATTTGAGCAACCAAAAGTGTATGATGTGGGGTGTGGAATGAGTTATGCTATTGGAGATAAAATAGAAAAGAATAGTAAACTTATTCCATTGAATATACATTATGTTGATCCATTAGCCTTTCATTTCAATCGTATTTTAAAGAAAAAAAAGAAAAACTTACCGCAGATAGAGTTTGGTATGGCTGAATATCTTTCAGCATTTATACCCAATCAAGATGCTTCGTTAATAACTATACAGAATGCTCTGGACCATTCTTCTGCTCCTGTAAAAGGTATTATAGAATCTCTGCTTTCTTTGCATGAGGGTGGTGCACTTTATCTGAATCATC
Organism: Oscillospiraceae bacterium; assembly: GCA_963624905.1. Taxonomy (GTDB): domain Bacteria; phylum Bacteroidota; class Bacteroidia; order Bacteroidales; family Bacteroidaceae; genus Prevotella. Next base: position 9,184 of record CAVFRG010000026.1, on the reverse strand, counting down.
ATCCCAATGAGGCAGAGATGGAGAAATACAAAGGATTCCATCAGTATAATATAGATGAACAAGACGGAAAACTGATTATTTGGAATAAGCAAGAGAGGATTAATGTAACTCAGTTGCTTGATGGCTTTGCTTCTGTTGAGACAAAAAGAATGGATAATGGGCATATTATAGCTGTTATAACTAAACTTTCTCAACATAAACAACTTTCTATTCCATTACAGGTTTATGTGGATGACAAGAAAGACAAAGGAGAACTTTGTAAAGTTCTCATGCAGTTTCAATATAACAATACCTCCTTGTTTAAGAGTGTAAAGAATAGTATTAATTTTAGAATATTTGATACTATTCAGTTCTTTGCGCAGATGCTTCCTTGGAGTTTAAAAATGAAAGTGAAGCATTGGATTAAGCAAGCTTAGAGAGGTAAGCATTCGATGTAAGCATTCGATGTAAGCATTCGATGTAAGCATTCGATAAACTACAGGTCTAATGCTCTCATACTACAGTTACAGCGACTATCACTTTATAAGTTGAAGCAGATAGTCGCTGCAATCATTTGTACCTGTTGTGTCGCATAGTGCATGAGTTCAAATTGTTTCTATTCCCCCATATCATATACATTGTCTAAATTGTCTCTATTGTCTCTATTGTCGTAAAAAATAAAGACAGACAAAATCTGTAGTACACAGTAACGCAAGCCGAAATTGCAAAACTACTGATACTGCAACAAAAACAAGGTTATAAGGTCAAAGTTGGCTTAAAATGCCAGTGAACAGTCCATGCAGCCTCTTCCCCACCACTTCCGGCGATGCAAGACCGGCTACGGCAGCAGAGGCGCCGGGGCAGTCGTTGATATTCCCGCTACGGATGAACTGCAGTTTCTCCGCCATTGCTGCGGCATCATCGGTAGGCACTATATGACAACCGCCCGGGATGCGCACACTCGACGGCACGCAGTCGGTGGTGACGACCGGTATTCCGGTGGCCATGGCTTCGAGGAGCACCAGCCCCTGCGCCTCTTGCCGTGTGGCGAGCAGCAGACAGTCGCTGTCGTGAAGAATACGGAGCACACCGTTCTTGTCCACCTCTCCGCAAAAGTCCACTATGTCCCCCACCCCACAGTCAGCCGCCAACGCGCGCGCTTCGGCAGAATCGGTAAAGCGTCCTGCCACCGTAAGGCGCACGTTGTCACCGGTTGATCTGCGGTATCTCCCCAGGGCGTCGAAGAGAACGTCATATCCCTTCCCCGGCACGAAATTGGCAATACAGCAGAGACGGAAGTCCCTGCCGCGCATATCACTCCTCTTTTTATACGAAAAGAAATCCGTGTCTAAGGTGTTCGACACCGCCTCCCACCGGTAGTCCGTACCGTAGAGAGGGGCGAGGTCGTCCACAAGCTCCGCAGACACGGGGATGACGAGAGCGGCGTTGCGGTAGGCATCGGCAACCAACCGGCAGGCCCACGAGAGAAAGTCAGCATCACTGAAATCCCTCAGAACAATTTCCGACGATAAGTGTTCCGTCACCACATACGGCACACCGTATTTTGCGGCAGCCTTCATTGCCGCGCACCCGGCCCACAAGCAACAGTGGGCATGGATGATGTCGGGCACGCCGTAGTTTTCCACATACTTGTCCACAAGCTCCATGGTGGCTTTCACCCAACGCATGACACACGCCTTGGGGAAGAAAGGTATTCCGCGAAACTCCTTTCTCATAACCTCTATGCCGTCCATCACCAATTTGTGCGGACTGGTATGCGCACTGAAATACAGGCGCGGAGACAGTCTCGCGCTGATGTTTACGTTGGCCGCAATGCGGACGGTATTCCCCTGACGGGCAAGGGCCTTGCTCTGGTCAAGGACGAAGAGACCGCCATACGGAGGGAAAAAGGAAGGCAACTCAAGTATATGCATAGACAGTATTAAAAATCAAGTTTCAAGGCATTGTTTGTCCCGTTTTTCCATGTCATCATCTTGTCCTGCCGATGAGGGGCAGAAGAAAAGACATTATCCGCAAGCCTGCGACATTGTTTGCCACCAGCCGGAACACGCTATACGCAAGAGTGTAATTTCCGGCAGGAAGAGGATAAAGAGCAGCGAGGCGCAGTTTCTCAACCCTTGCAGCCACGCGCCGCCATTCGGCAAGCAACATTGCGGATATATATATATAGTCCATGGTGAGCTGCGCCACACGCCGCCGCAAGGCATCGCGCTCAATGCCCTGCCGGGAGTCGGACATGCCGCGCAGCACGTTTATTATGCGGAACACGTCATCGAGACGCTTTTCCACGTGGGCGGCAGATTTCTCTGTGGTGATAGAACCCTCGCGAAGACGGTAGAAATAAGCCCCGGCACGGGTAACCAACATACTCTTCACACGTATGAGCAACTGCGGCGTAAACTCCTCGTCCTCGTGGTAAGTGCCGGGGAAGAAGCGCAAGTCGCCGAGAACCCGGCGACAGAAAAGATACCCCCACGCCATGGGATGAAGGTTGTTGCAGGCAAGATATTGCGCCCCTGTAGTCAATCCGCTCCACACGACACCGTCATCATGCCGCGCCTCGCCGCTCGTGTGGGAGAACATGAGGAGGTCGGCAGACGTTGCCCTCGCCTTTTCCACACATTGCGCGTAAACATCGGGCACAAGCGCGTCGTCGGCATCCACAAACTGTATATACTCGCCGCTGGCAGCCCCGATGCCGGTGTTGCGGGCGGCACTGAGACCGCCGTTTGACTGGCGTATATATATAAGGTCACGGCACACAGCGGACAGTTCCCGGGAAATATCCACGTCGGAACCGTCGTCGACCACTATCACCTCCCTCTCCTCTTCTTCAAGACCTACGCGCATGACGCTTGCCACGCACTGCTCCACGAGAGGGAGAGGCACGTTATAATAGGGTATTATGAAGCTGACGAGAGGCATATATGAAAGGTGTGGAAAAAGTTACTTATATTGTCTTTCTTTATCTGATAATTGCAATTTTACAAACTGTTCCTTTTTCTCCGTTGCTAGTTGCCGTTTCTACCATGTAAACTCCGCTAGCAACTTTGTGCCCCTTCAGGTCGCAGCCATTCCATGTATAGGTTCCTCCGTTACTTCTGCCTTGGTTTACCAGCATACCGTTGGATGTTACGATTTTCACGTCTGAATTGAACGATAATCCCGTAATAGTTATGAGGCCAGTGTAATCAGGGCTTACAGGGTTGGGATAAGCCCAAACATTGTCCTTATTCATGCTCTCATTTGTTGTGCTTGCATCGCTCATATATGAGCAGAGTCCTTTGTCTGTGCCAAAAAACACCTCCCCATTTTTTTCGTTGATTGCTATGGATTCTATATTGTCTGAAAGCAATTTGCTGTTTTCTGATGTGAAATGATAAATTTCGGTCATATTGTCTGCGCTGATGAGAAAAACACCGTTTCCCTTGGTGCCAAACCATTTTCTGTTGCCTCCGTCTATTACGATAGAAGAGATGTTCTGCCCTTCAAGCAGATAGTCGGCATAATTTGTTCCGTCGTTGCGTGGTATTTTAATCTGTGTGAATGTTGGATTTTCTTTCCCAACATCACTGGCGTTTATCATGAAGGTGTTTTTGGCAGTGCTTACCCATATGTTGCGTTCTTTGTCTTCTGTAACGTATTGTACCGATGAGCCGCCTATGTCGGTGCCGTCTTGATTGACAAATGTCTTATAGCTGAGCAAAGTATTTGTCGATGGTTGATAGCAATATAGAGAAGGTATGCTATAGTATGAGTTTACAAACCAAAGTAAATTTCTGCTGTCCAGAAACAAGCATTCCATGTAAGCTAACGAAGCTTTAATTTTGGTATCGTATAGTTCATCTTTTTTGAGAGATACCCATTTTTTGTCCTTTGTATATTCTATAATCGACTCATTTTGTGGCGATTGGCTATTGAGCATCCACAAGTTTCCGTTGTTGTCGTATTTTACTGTACAGATAATCTGATAGTCCTTGCTGGTTCCATTGAATGAAGTAATGGGACTATTGCTGGAATTGTACATTTGTACATACTTACCACTCTGAAACTCATAAAGTCCACTTTTTGCTCCCACAAACACATGGCTAGTATCATTTGGGTCTATATCAAGTGAGTTCATATCTACATATTTGATGCCAGTTTTCGATTCGATGTCCTCATCGTAGACATTCCAATTGTCTCCGTTCCAGATTTGTACAGTCCCAGGGCGTTGCAATTCTATCAGATGTCCAAATCCCCCTCCACAGGTGTATAGTTGGTTATAGGCATACTTCATAAACCAAAAGTAGTTGTATTTCGGACCACCCGGATTTAGGGTGCTTACGAGCTTTTGGAGTTCGCCTTTGTCTTCTTCCTTTTTGGAAATATAGTTTCCAATCTTGCTCCAATTCTTTTTATCGAGCAAGTTTGTGGATAGGGGAGCACTATATTGTCCTTGTTGCTGGCTATAGGCGTAGATATAGTTGTCTTTAATCTCGCACCAGTCAACCTTGAATCCGAGATTATATGTATCGCTGATTTCACGGTTGTCCATATTCAGCTTTACAATGCCGAAACCATTGCTTAGATAAGCGTACTTGCCACTCATACAGATGTCATTGACAGTCTTGTCGCCTGTGATGGGTGCATTGTAATAGTCGGGAAGATTATAGACATCATAGTTGCCCACGTTCATTAGGTCGATATTGGCATTGCTGTAAAGAATGAGTAATTGCTTGGTTGCCTTGTTGTAGGCGATGTGCTGGATGTCGCAATCGTTCAGATAGTCAGCCTTGCTGAAGGTTTGGATGCTTTGGTCGTTTTTGTTGTACACATAGAGACTGTTGGAAGCCCGTACGAAGATAAGGTTTCCTGCCTCTTCTATCTCTTGCACATCGTAGTAAGCCATATAGGCTTTCCAGTCACCGATGGCAGCAACAGTGTGGTATGAAACTACCTGTATCAACAAAAATGACAATATGAGTAATAGTTTCTTAGTCATGTATCTAAATGTATATAGTATAACAACTTATATATATTAAACCACAAAATGCTTGGTTTATTGCCTGTGAGCCTGACTTTTATTGGCAAATTGACCAAAGGAAACAGCTTTTGGCAGATAGTATGGATGTGGAAATGCTTGAGGCGGTTGGCATAATCGATGATTTTGGAGTAGCCTTGCAGTTCTTTTCTGAACTGATAGAGTGTATGTAGGCTTTCTTCCGTCTTTGTGACAAAAGCCATGTTACCAATGAAGTGTTCATAACCGAGTGGATTATCTATATGTGCAATGTTTATATTATTTTCTTTCAATGTTTTACCAAAAAGAACATCCTCATAGCCATAATGGCGGAAACGCTCATCTAATGGATATTGTAGTATGATGTTGCGCTTGACGACAAAATTGGAGGTATGAAAGTCACCGTATGGATTAGCTTGTCTTAACTTATAGTCTCCATTTTGGATTCCTTTACATTCGAAGATGTAGCGTAGGTTATGCACTAAGTTTTCTTGGTTTCTCTTCACTTGATAGCCACCATATATGATGTCGCATTCTTTTGATTTTTGATAGTTGCTAAGATATTGTGAGCTAATGATATTCATATTACTATCAATAAACAGTAACCATTCATATTTAGCCTCCTTTGCCAAAAAATTGCGAATTACCGCCCTACCCTCGTTCTTTTCTCTTTCTATGTATCGACAGTTCTCTAACTCATTGATAACTCGGTTTGCTTCTATGGTTATTTTATCTGTAGAACCATCATCAGCAACGAGTATTTCATATTGAAAATCAAGCAATAACGATGCTTGAACTTGTAGGCCTTTTACAAGTTCAAGGCATACATTATTATACGTAGGGATTAATATTGAAAGATTGTTAATCATTTTATCTATTTGAGATTTCCCAGTTCCCCGTTTTGGATGAACCAATAAAACTAATGAATGGCATCTTCTTTAATTCACGTTGTATAGTCTTTTTGCTTACTCCTATTTGTATTGCCATTTCTTCTCTTGTAATGCTATTATTTTCTATAATCAAATTCAATATTTGTTCTTGAAGGGCTTGGTTTCCTGTATGAAAATTTGGGGGACATCCTCCTCTTTCCTTATGTCGATCAAGAAATTTTTGTTCTCAAAACCTGGGTGTACAAAGATGGTTGTGGTGAAATATGTACATTCCTCATTAGTCTCAAATATCGTAGATGATACTTTTCCCATTGATGGTAAACTGCGCATAAGTTCTTAGACTTCCTATGAAACATAAGAAAGATAGGATGACAAATATTTTGTGCGACCTCATATTCTATATTTTCAATTTATTGTAAGTGGGAGTAACTATATACCGCTTGGCTCCCCATGCCATAACAATCGTGAGTAACAGGGCTATACAAAACTGCCCCTCTATAATTGGGATGACTTCCCCATATATTCTGAGAAATATGCTCTGGATGATGCGGAAACTCAAGCTATGAATGAAGAATATCTCCATGCTGATACTGCCTAGCCATAATAATTGTCTGTTGTGCAAGAAGTTTGTTAACCAGCCCTTTCCCTTGTCGATAGCCGCAACATAGAAGACTATGATGATGGAGGGTGCCCAGTAGAGTGCCGCACAGCGGAAGTTGGGATTGCTATGGATGGAGAGATAATACATGCCTGCTACCAACAGTACGAGGAGCGTATCCATGACATGGGCTTTTCCTGCAGATGTGAAGGATATGATATGGTTGGATACTTTTCTACTCCATTCAGAACGGTAGAACCTATAAAGTAATATGCCCAGCATAAAGTCTATCATGCGGAATGGGGGATAGAAATAGATAAAACCACCCGAGTAGTCTCCTTCCATCTTAAAGGAAAGGAGTATATAACTCATCATGTATATTCCCATGACAGGTAATATGGATTTCCACGAACTAGTCATTAGCCAGCCGTACAGATACTTGAATATGAGATAGAAGAAGATGATATCGGATATAAACCACGTAGGTGCATTGTATGCCACGACGAAATGATGGGTAGGTATCCAACATTGCACTAACAAGGTATGTGCCAAAGTCTGATACCATGCCCCTTGATACCCTAATCGCCAGTCCAATGGAAACAAGACGGCCATGACAACGAGGTGTAGTGGATAGAGCTTGATGATACGGGAGAGGAAAAACTGCTTGTTGCTCAGTTCTCCCTTCTGCAATTTTTCGCCTTTGCTCAATGACAGCACAAACCCGCTGATAACAAAGAATATCGCCACAGGACACTCGCCCAAGTAATCGTGCATACTTTGGGATATGGGGAGTGTGGAATGCGAAATCACTATCATCAGGATAAGGATGAATCGTAGAGAATTGAGGGTTCTAATCATTCATTCAAAGTTTGATAGCCATTTTCTGTGGCGACACCTTGAGCGATATTAATGGATATCTTCTGCCGCTCGAGAGTTTGTAAATTTATTACCCTTTCAGATATTCCGCCAACTTTGCCACGGCTCTGGCTCTGTGGCTGATAGTGTTCTTGATATCCTCGCCCAGTTGGGCAAAACTCTTGTCGTAGCCTTCCGGGATGAAGATGGGGTCGTAGCCGAAGCCTTCGGTGCCGTGTTTCTCTGTGGCAATACTGCCGTTCACGATGCCCTCAAACTGGTGGATCTTCTTGATGCTGGTGCAACCGCAGGGGCACACGTCCTTCTTCTCGATGTAGCAGATGACGGTGCGGAAGCGGGCTTTTCTGTTCTCTTTTCCGTTTAGTTCACGGAGAAGTTTCGCCATGTTTGCCTCGCTATCGTGGTCGGTGCCCTCGGCATAGCGGGCACTGTGTACGCCTGGTGCACCATCCAGTGTCTCTACCTCCAATCCCGTATCATCGGCAAAACAACTGATGTGATAATGGTCGTAGATGTACTGTGCTTTTTGCAGGGCGTTCTCCTCCAGGGTATCGCCAGTCTCAGGAATATCCACGTCACAGCCTATCTCCTTGAGGGATACAACATCGTAGTCGTTTCCAAGGATTTCGCGTATCTCCTGCAGTTTGTGCTGGTTATTGGTGGCAAATACTATTTTCATTATTGTAACTTCTGAATGTCCTTCTCTTTTATCTTCACTTTCATCTCGTCGAAGCCCTCGCCATAAACGCCGATGACGGAACTTTGACTCACAAAAGCGTTCGGGTCAATGATTTTCACGATACGGAAGATTGTCACACTCTCGTTTTTCTTGGCAAGGATACAGAGCACTTTGCGTTCATGTCCCGTATACCAGCCATGCCCGTCGAGGATGGTCACGCCATGCCCCATCTGTGTGCCGATGGCATTGGCTATCTCCTGATATTTCTTGCTGAAAATCATAAACTGCACACTCTCGCGCTGGGCGTTCATCACATAGTCGAGCACCAGATTCTCTATCACCATGGTGCAAAGTCCAAACACCACCTTGCGCACGGCGTCTATTGTCTCGAAACCGGGTTTGCTGTTGAAGATGAAGAACGAACTGCCCACTATGACGAGGTCTACAAAGATGAGTACACGCCCGAGCGAGATGTTGTGGTACTTGTTCACAATGGCGGCAATGATGTCGGTACCTCCCGTACTACCGTTGTGCAGGAATACGACGGCAAGCGCCAACCCCGTAAAGCAACAGCCTATGATGAGCGACATGAAGTCCTGTCCTTCACCCAATACCTGGGTCATCTCGCCATTTGGACCCATCATCCAGTCTTGTGCCAGCGCCAGAAACAGCGACAGCATGAGGATGGCGTAGATGGTCTTGACCATAAACTTGAATCCCAATATTTTCAGTGCTGCCACCAATAGGGCAGCATTAATGACGAAGTATGACAAATAGATGGGGATGTTTGTGGCATAGAAGATGAGGGCGGCAATACCGGTAACACCACCTGTCACTATCTGATAAGGCAGCAGAAAGATGGTCCATCCGAATGTATACAACAAGAGACCAAGGGTTATGTAGAAATAATCCTTGATCTCGTTCTTGATATTTTGACTGATTGCTATTTGCATATAATCTTACTTTTTCAACACTACGTTGACGATTTTCTTGGGTACCACGATGACTTTCAGCACGTTGAAGCCCTCCAGATACTTCTGGCTCTTCTCGTCTGCCAGTACCTGCTTCTGGATTTCCTCATTGGTGGTGTCCACGGGGAAGGTCATCTGGAAGCGTGCCTTGCCGTTGAAGGAAACGGT
>CAVFRG010000025.1:0-36097 GCA_963624905.1 Oscillospiraceae bacterium | reverse complement strand
CCAGTTGCTGAACCAAGCCTCCTCAGTGTCGGTGTACATGCTCTCCAGGTTGAAGGCACCATCGTGAGAGAGGAAGGCCTTGAAGCGCTTGTTGTGGTGACCGGCGAGATAGTAAACCGAGAAACCACCGAAGCTGGCACCCACGCATCCCAAGCGATCTTTGTCAACATAAGGCAAGTTTGCTGTTGCGTCGTCGATGGCAGAGAGATAGTCGTTCATGCACTGCCCTGTCCAGTCACCGGAGATTTCCTCGTTCCACTCACTGCCGAAGCCGGGGAGACCGCGGCGGTTGGGCAATACCACAACATAGCCGTTGGCAGCCATAATCTGGATGTTCCAACGGTAGCTCCAGAACTGGCTCACAGGACTCTGAGGGCCGCCTTCGCAGAAGAGGAGGGTAGGGTACTTCTTGCTGGCATCGAAGTTGGACGGCAGCATAATCCATACCAGCATCTGCTTGCCGTCGGATGTCTTTACCCATCGCTGCTCGCACTTGCCGAGGTTGAGCTGACCCAAGATATGGTCGTTCTCGTGGGAGAGCTGCTCTACCTTGGTGCTCTTTGCATCCTTGCCGGGTGTTACCATATAAATGTCGGTAGGATGGCTCATGCTCGCCTTGGTGGCAAGAATCTTGTTGCCGTTGTTGGCGAGAGACACGCTACCGTAGTCAGCCCATTCGTTGGTGATTTGTTTCACCTCGCCCTTGAAGTTGGTCTGGTAGAGGTTGAGCGTGCCGTGCCATACACCGATGAAAGTAAAGCTCTTGTTGTCCTTGTTCCAGGTGAATCCCTCCACGTTTGAGTCGAACTTCTCCGTTACGTAGTTCTTGTTGCCAGTGGCAATCTCGTATACGCAGAGGCGGTTGCGGTCGCTCTCGTACCCGTTGCGCGCCATGCTCTGCCAAGCGATGTACTTTCCGTCGGCAGAGAACTGGGGGTTGGTATCGTAGCCCGGGTTGTTCTTCAGGTTCTCGGGATTGTTCACCGCCTGGTTCTTCATGCTCTTGGTGGCGTCAATTTTTGGTTCCACATAGCCAGCCTCCTTGCAGAGGTTCTTCGTCCCGCGCGTACCTATATTATATAGATAGATATCAGAGTCGGTGGAAATGGCGTACTGCACCCCCTCTTTCTTTCTGCAAGTATAGGCGATGCTCTTGCTGTCGGGGCTCCAGGCCAACTGCTCGATGCCGCCGAATGGGGCCATCGGGCACTCGAATGGTTCGCCCTTCAGAATGTCCTCGCCCTCGTTGATGGTGCCGTCCTCAGCCACGTCGGCCACGAAGGGATGCAGGATGCTCTCCACATAGTGGTCCCAGTGGCGATAGTTCATGTCTGTAACCAAACGTCCAGTGGCAAGAGGCAGGTCGGAAGGGTTCTTCTGGATGGTACCGTTGTAGGGCAGTTCCTTGATGAGGATCACCTTCTTGCCGTCGGGAGAGAACTTGAAGCCCTCGATGCCTTTCTCGTCCTTGGTGAGTTGCTTGCGGCCGGTGCCGTCGGGGTTCATGCTCCAGAGCTGTCCGCCACGGATGAAGGCGATCTTCTGACCGCCCTGGATCCATGCAGCATCGCTCTCGCTCTTCTCGTCGGTGGTAAGTGCCTTCTGGTTCTTGCCGTTGGCATCCATCACGAAGAGCATCTGGTGACTCTTGTTTTCCTTCACACTGTAGTAGCCCACCTGGTAGACTATCTGCTTGCCGTTGGGCGAAGCCTCTGCGCCACCGATGCGCCCCATTGCCCAGAGGGCCTCGGGAGTCATCAGATGGTTCTGCACCTGGATGTTGTTTTTCTCAATCATCGTTCCTGCGTCGGCTGTCGTGCAGCCCATGGTAAGGGTTGCCGCAGCCAGAATCATAGCTTTAATCATGTTTTGTAATGTCTTTTTGATTATTGTGGTGCAAAGTTACACAAAATAGGGGAATTTGACGAACTTTTAATGGGTTGCTTTTTATGGTAATATAAAAAAAGAAGATTGATTGTCTCACGACAACCAATCTTTATTAACCTTAATAATCTAATACCATGAAAAACACGTTGCAAAGTTACTAAATAATTCGTAACATGCAAGAGTTTTGATGATAAAAATGCTTATGTTTAACCTTTGTTAAAGAGTTTACCATTCCACTTAAACTTTCTTTGCACTTTAATGGCTCGTGTCTGCTTTTTTTCTTCATTTGGCAACAGTGGAAGTGACAAGCAGAAAACGATGGCATCTTCGTGTTCGAAGAGTTGAGCGCTCATCATTTTGGGTTCTATCGTCTTCTGTAGTTCTTCAAACCGTTCCTCACTCATGGTGTCTGGCTTTTGTATGAGTGTGGCGGGCAAGCTTGCCAGACTTTTTCCCCCGAAGGTAAGGTCCAGCACTTGCCATTGCTGGTTGTATAGTGTTACCTCGCTTTCGCGTTCGGGTGCTGCCAGTGTCTTGACCATGCAGATGACGGAATCGCCGTTTGTGGTAGGAAGCAGTTTCAGTTGGACGGTGCACGATCTGTTGATGCGCACTTGTGAAAAGTTAGAGGTGAGGGTGTCCATAATACTTGTGTCGCCCAGCATATTGGTTACTTCCGCCTTTACTTTCATGTCTTGTAGGTCGGTCATCTCGATGCGCAGGTTTCGGTTGAGTGAAGGTATCAAGGAGTCTGGCATGACTTGCCAGAGTTCTCTCAGCGACTTGGCTTCTGCAGTGATGACTGTCGTCAGCAGACAGAGCAAAACCGTAAAGTTGGCAGCTTTCTGCATGTAGCGTGTGCTCCTTCCCGAAGAATTTACGTTGGTATTTGTTTTCTTATTGTACTTAGTGCTCATAGTGTCAAATGTATTTTGTTCTTATAACTGCCATTATAGTCATTGCCGGTCTATTTCTTATAACCCGCCTTGTGTTTGCAAAGGTACTCAGATTGGCGCTTTCCCCCAAATAGATTCAGTAAAAAGTGGCAAAACATTGGCAAAAATATGTCATTGATTCATGAAAAAGTAGTAACTTTGCAGCCAAATCAAAAAAACATTATGGCAAGAAAGCGTAAACCATTACCACTTTTAGAGAATATTACCATAGAGGCAGTTGCTGCGGAAGGCAAATGTATCACCCATGTGGACGACCAGGTTGTGTTTGTTCCGTTCTGCGTGCCAGGCGATGTGGTAGACCTTCAGGTGGTAAAGAAAAAGCATAAATATTGTGAGGCAAAGGTAGTTCGTTTTATAAAGAAGAGCGATGTGCGCCAAGAGCCGATGTGTGAGCATTTCGGTATCTGTGGCGGTTGCAAATGGCAGAACCTGCCTTATGAGGAGCAGCTCAAGGCCAAGCAGCAGCAGGTACACGACCAGCTTACGCGTATAGGTAAGGTAGAACTGCCGGAGTTTCGCCCCATTATGGGAAGCGTGCAGACGCAAGAGTACCGTAACAAGATAGAGTTCGGTTGTAGCAACAAACGTTGGTTTACCAGCGAAGAACTGGCAGCCCTCCCCCAGAAGTCGGACGATGACGTGTCGACGCTGAAGGAACGTCATGGGCAGAACGCCATAGGGTTCCATATTACGGGAGCGTTTGACAAAATCTATCCCATCAGGAAATGCTGGCTTATGGACAACCTGTGCAATGATATCCGTAACGAAGTGTTCAGCTATGCCGACTCGCACGGCTTCACCTTCTATGACCTGCGCGAGCAGCACGGCTTGTTGCGCGATATGGTGATACGCAACAGCAATACGGGAGAGTGGATGCTCATCTTCCAGTTCCATTATGATGAAGAGGGTGATGCACAGAGGGCAAACGAGTTGATGCAGCACGTGGCAGACCGCTTTCCGCAGATAACTTCCCTTTTCTATGTCGACAACCAGAAGGGCAACGATACGTTCAATGACTTGGAACTGACACTTTTCAAGGGTACCGACCATATCTACGAGGAGATGGAGGACCTGCGTTTTAAGGTGGGACCCAAGAGTTTCTACCAGACAAATACCGAACAGGCTTACCATCTCTACAGTGTGGCACGCAGCTTTGCGGGACTTACCGGCAACGAGATGGTATACGACCTCTATACAGGTACGGGCACCATTGCCAATTTTGTGGCCCGTCAAGCCCGAAAGGTAGTCGGTATCGAGTACGTGCCGGAGGCAATAGAAGACGCAAAGGTCAATTCGGAGGTAAACCATATAGACAATACGCTCTTCTATGCGGGCGACATGAAGGACATCCTTACCGATGACTTTATTGCCAGCCACGGACAGCCCGATGTCATCATTACCGATCCTCCCCGTGCAGGCATGCATCCGGATGTAGTCAACGTCATACTGAATGCCGCACCTCAGCGCATCGTGTATGTGAGCTGCAACCCGGCTACGCAGGCACGCGACCTGCAACTGATGGACGGTAAGTACAGGGTCGTGGCAGTACAGCCCGTAGACATGTTCCCCCATACGCCGCACGTTGAGAATGTCGTGCTGCTGGAGAGAAGATGAAAGATACGACGAAACAACCAAGAACCTAATAACGACAGTATGAAAAAGATAATGACAACCCTCTTTCTTGCCGTGGCCGTATGTACGGCCCATGCGCAGGAAGACCAGAGCCGCGGCATACAGTTGCCGGGGTGGCTTAGCAATGTGAAACTGTCTGGCTACGGTATGGTGCAGTACCAGTATTCGGGGCAGCGTGACAAGGAGTCGAATACCTTCAACCTCCGTATGGCGCGTATTTCGCTCGACGGAAGGATTGCCCGTGACTTTTACTGGAAGGCACAGGTGCAGTTTAACGGCAACACCTCGAATCTGGGTAGCAGTCCCCGTGTGGTAGACCTCTTTGCCGAGTGGCAGAAGTATGGATTCTTCAAGGTAAAGATAGGTCAGTTCAAGAATCCCTTTACCTTTGAAAATCCCATGAATCCCATAGACCAGGGTTTTATGAGCTATGCGCAGAACGTGAGCAAGCTTGCCGGCTTTAACGACCGTGCCGGTATGCATGCCTCCAACGGGCGTGACATCGGTCTGCAGTTGCAGGGCGATTTCCTAAAGAATGCCAATGGCCGCAACCTGTTGCATTACCAGGTGGGTGTGTTCAACGGTCAGGGTATCAATACCAAAGACGTGGACAACCAGAAGAACATCATCGGAGGCGTATGGGTAATGCCTGTGGAAGGTATGCGTATAGGAGCTTTCGGATGGACTGGTTCGTATGCCCGTGAAGGTACATGGACCGATGAAGGAGGCGAGAGGAGCGGTGTGCGCAAACTGGCGCAGAACCGCTATGCATTCTCGGCAGAATACAAGGCATGCGACTGGACTTTCCGTACAGAGTACATCCACTCGTCGGGCAAGGCATTCGCCAAGAGCATCAGCAATTTCAATGACGACGATGCCAAAAACTGCAATCTTAACAGCAAGGTGGGCAGTGAGGCACAGGGTGTGTATGCCCTTGTCATTGCGCCCCTTGTCAGCAAGAAACTGTATGTCAAAGGACGTTACGACATGTATGAGGACAACGGTCATACGGACAGGATGAAGACGCAGTATGAGGTAGGACTTAACTACAACATCAGCAAGAACTTTACCATCCTTTCGGAATATGCCTTTGTCAACGACCGTACTGCTGCAAAGCACAACTATTCCATGGCAGACGTTGAAGTCTGCTTCCGATTCTAAGAAAAAAATGTAAATGGCTCAACTTCCGGGAATATCGGAGGTTGAGTTTTGTATAAGTATAAGATGATATAAGATATGGACGATTTAGATAGACCACACCACGAACACTACGAACACCATGAACACCAGCATCAGCACCATCACCATCATGAATACCATGAGCATTGCTACGATGGTGGCGGACATCACCGGCAACATAAAGACCGTGCGTGCAGTCCTCGCCGCAAGCGCAAAATCTTTGGAAAAATACTGTTTGCCATCCTTTCCGTACTGGCATTGTTGATAGTGGCGGCCTGTGTGTGGATATCCGTGTATGGACTTTATTGAGTCCACCGGCCAGCCCCCTCTAATGGCAAGTTAATGAGCATGCCTAAAACGAATAGGAGAAGCCTACCGAAGCATATTCCTTGAACTGCCAGTAGCTCTGGTCGTCCTTGCGTGTGGCACCGTCGTCAAAGCGGGGGTAGAGGAACAGGTTGGTGGAGATGTACCTGTTGAACTGGAACGTGATGGTGTTTTCCCATTCCAGTTCGGCGCGCTTGTAGGTAGTGTAACCGTACAGGCGTGTCTTCCACTGTATGTTGTCGGCTATTACCCAACTGAGGTCTATGGTAGCCTCCGAACCGTAGTCGCTCATGCTGTGGTGTCCTTCCTCCAGGCCGTATCGGGTGGCGAGTTCCTCTCTTCCCACATACTTCCAGTTGTATGCCAATGGGGCGATGTGCATGCTTCCCTTCAGTTTGTGGTTCAGCCAGTCTACGGTATAGTCCATACCGACAGAGATATTGAGGTTGAAGGGTGAGAAGAAGTCGGAGTATACGAACTTGTCATTGCTCTTCAGACCATGTGTAAACTGTGTCTGTGCTATCAGCTGCAGGGTGTAGTACCATTTCTTGGTGGCCTGCAGTCCCAGTTTCCCGGTGTAGCGCAACAAGTCTTCCGTTGTCTTGTATTTGTGTATGGAGTCGCCGCGCGATGTCTGGTAGCCCAGTTTCATCTCCAGCTTGTTTTCCCATTTCACCTTCTGCTTGTTGTTGTAATTGGCCTGCATGGTGACGCTTCCCAGCAGCGAATAGTTGCTTTCTCCGCCTTTGTACCAGTTGTCCGATACATAGTTCTGCAGGAACTGCAGGTAATAGTCGCCGTTTACCGTCCAGAAGTTTGGTTTGGTTACCAGTATGCCGAGCGGCACTACATCCGGTTCCAAAGCCTCAGGTGCCACATCCTTGACAATGTCCGGTGCGGAAACGTGCGGAGCTTTTTCCGACACGATGGGGGCACCTATGGCATTGAGGCGCGTCTCGTGGTTGCGTACCAGGTCGGGTCTGTTCAGGTACACGTTCATCAATGCCCTGTCTATGGAAGCCTGCAGGCTGTCGCCTTGCACCGTTCCGCCAGGGGAAAGGCGTAGAAAGCGTTCTGCCGGTTCGTGGTAGAACGTCAGTGGTGTAAACAGTTGGGTGTATCGGCTGTCACCCGTGTCGGCAACAAAGGCCGAGTCTATCCGCTGCCTGCTTGCCTTCAGCGAGTCGGTGTATTCTGCTACGTGGTCTTTCTTTTTGGCGTGATTGTACCTTTGGGCATACGTTTGCCAGGAAGAGAAAAGCGTTGCGAGCAGTATAATGTAAAATTTGGATTTCATACCTGATATTGTCAATTTGGGCACAAAGGTAACAAAATAATCTAAATTCAATGCCATTCTTTACAATAATTTTGGTTGGTTCATAAAAATACACTAACTTTGCACCGTTGCTTCAACAGTACCCTTATGACAAAAGAGGATGTCCTGCCCGGAAATCGGAGTATCAGGGCAGTTGATGCTGTTGTGCTGCCGTAACAAGACAATTCTAAAAAAATAAATATCGTGGCTGAAACAAAGTACATTTTCGTTACTGGCGGAGTGGTTTCTTCACTTGGCAAAGGAATCATCTCTTCTTCTATCGGTAAGCTTCTGCAGGCCAGAGGCTACAACATTACCATCCAGAAGTTTGACCCTTATATCAACATTGATCCTGGCACACTCAATCCCTATGAGCACGGTGAGTGTTATGTGACGGTAGACGGCATGGAGACCGACCTCGACCTTGGACACTATGAGCGTTTTACCGGCATACAGACCACCAAGGCCAATTCTCTCACGACGGGCCGTATATACAAGGCCGTTATCGACAAGGAGCGCCGTGGTGACTATCTGGGCAAGACCATCCAGGTGGTGCCCCATATTACCGATGAGATAAAGCGCAACGTGAAGTTGCTCGGTCAAAAATACCATTATGACTTTGTCATTACCGAGATAGGCGGTACCATCGGCGACATAGAGAGTGCTCCCTTCATGGAGGCCATCCGCCAGTTGAAGTGGGAACTCGGCAAGAATGCCGTCAACGTACACCTTACTTATATACCCTACCTCAAGGCTGCGGGCGAATTGAAGACCAAGCCTACCCAGCACTCCGTCAAGGAACTGCAGAGTGTGGGTATCCAGCCTGATGTCCTGATTCTGCGTACGGAGATGCACCTTGAAGAGGCAATGATGAAGAAGGTGGCCAGCTTCTGTAATGTAGATCTTGACTGTGTCATCCAGAGCGAGGACCTGCCGAGCATCTATGAGGTGCCGGTCAACATGCAGAAGCAGGGGTTGGACACAGCCATACTGCGCAAGATGGGAGAACCCATCGGCGAAACTCCCGCCCTGGGTCCATGGCGTACCTTCCTCGACCGCCGCAACAATGCCAAGGAAACGGTTAACATCGGCCTCGTGGGCAAGTACGACCTTCAGGATGCGTACAAGAGCATTCGTGAAAGTTTGTCGCATGCCGGAACATACAATGACCATAAGGTGAACATAACCTTTATCAATTCAGAGTATATCACTGAGGAAAACGTGGCCGAGCAGTTGAAGGGACAGGACGGTATCGTGGTATGCCCTGGCTTCGGTCAGCGCGGCATAGAGGGCAAGATCGTGGCTGCCCATTACACGCGTACCCACGACATCCCTACATTCGGTATCTGCCTGGGCATGCAGATGATGGTTATCGAGTTTGCCCGCAACGTGTTGGGATACAAGGATGCCAATTCGCGCGAAATGGACGAGAAGACTCCGCACAACGTGATAGACATTATGGAGGAGCAGAAGAACATCTCCAATATGGGCGGTACCATGCGTCTCGGTGCCTACGAGTGCGTGCTGAGGCAGGGAAGCCGCGTGTTCGAAATATATAAGAAAGAGCACATACAGGAGCGTCACCGCCACCGTTACGAGTTTAACAACGAGTTCCAAATGGAGTACGAAAAGAACGGCATGATGTGCGTGGGACGCAATCCGGAGAGCGACCTCGTGGAGATAGTCGAGATCCCTGGTCTGAAGTGGTACATTGGTACCCAGTACCATCCCGAATACCAGAGTACGGTGCTGAAGCCCCATCCCCTCTTTGTGGATTTCGTCAAGACAGCTATTGCTAACAAGAAATAAAAATAGTCAGGAAACAAGGGTGGAGCCGCAAATATAGCCGTTGAGGCTTGGGCTCCACTTTATTTTTTAACTTCTAATTTATAAAGATGAACAAGAACAATATCATCGGCTTTCTCCTGATAGCCGTCGTATTGATAGGTTTTAGTTGGTATTCCCAACCTTCTGCCGAAGAGCAGAGGGCTGCCTTTGTCCAGGACTCCATAGCCAAGGCCAAGCATGCCGAGATGGAGAAGGCTGGAAAGGTGGCTGCTGCCAAGAGGCAGGCCGCTGCAAAAGCTGCGGTGGAGGCAGACACTACAGCCTTGTTCCATTCCGCATTGAGCGGCAAGGCACAGTCGGTCGTTTTACATAACGACAAGGTGGAAATTACGCTCAATACCAAGGGTGGTACTGTAGAGAAAGCCGTTGTAAAGGGATATGTGGGACATAATATAAAGGTAAAAGACGGGTCGGCAGACAAGAAGGACGTGACGCTCTTCGACGGCAATGACCAGAGCCTCAAGTTTATGCTCGAGGCCAAGGATGCCAACATCATCACCAGCGACCTCTACTTTACCCCTAGCAATGTTACCGACTCTACCGTAACGATGACGGCTGTGGCCGGTGAGGGCAAGACGCTCTCCATGACCTATACGCTGGGTAAGGACTACATGCTCCACATGAGTTTGCTGGCTGAGGGCATGTCCGGCATCTTCTCGCCCAACTGCAACAAGATGGATATCGACTGGAGCGACAAGGCGCGCCAGCAGGAGCGTGGCTTCATGTTCGAGAACCGCTATACTACGCTTACTTACCACAAGACGGAGGGCGGAACCGACTATCTGAGTGAGGGAAGCGAAAAAATAGACGAAAAGATAGAAGACGCCATAGACTGGGTGTCGTTCAAGAACCAGTTCTTCTCTGCCATCATGGTGGCAAAGGACAATTTTGCGCAGGATGCCTACATGACATCCATTCCTCAGGAGAAAGGCTCCGGCTATCTCAAGCAGTTCCAGGCCAAGATGAAGACCGCCTTTGACCCTACGGGAAAGAAGGCCTCCGAGTTCGAATTCTACTTTGGTCCAAATGACTTCCAGATACTGAAGAACACGGAAAAGGAAAGTACCTTCGGCAAAGACCTGGAGTTCCAGAAACTCGTATATCTGGGATGGCCTATCATCCGTTGGATTAACCGTTTCTTCACGCTTTATGTCTTCGACTGGCTCAGTCAGGTGTTCCCGATGGGCATCGTGTTGATACTCATTACCCTTCTGCTCAAGCTCATTACCTATCCTATGGTGAAGAAGAGCTATATGAGCAGTGCCAAGATGCGTGTGCTGAAACCGAAGCTCGATGCAGCCACGGCACAGTACAACAAGCCCGAAGACCAGATGCAGAAGCAACAGGCCATGATGGCGGAATACGCCAAGTATGGGGTAAGCCCGTTGTCGGGATGTCTCCCCATGCTGATACAGATGCCGGTATGGGTGGCGATGTTCAACTTTGTGCCGAACGCTATACAGCTCCGCGGAGAGAAGTTCCTGTGGATGGACGACCTCAGCACTTACGACCCGATAGTGGAGTGGGGTACTAACCTGTGGATGATAGGCGACCACCTCAGTCTTACCTGTATCCTCTTCTGTGTGGCCAACCTCCTTTACTCCTTCATGACCATGCGCCAGCAGAAAGACCAGATGGTGGGCCAGCAGGCAGAGCAGATGAAGATGATGCAATGGATGATGCTTCTCATGCCGTTGTTCTTTTTCTTCATGTTCAATGACTACTCTTCGGGACTTAACTTCTACTATTTCATCTCGCTGTTCTTCAGTGCAGCCATCATGTGGACGCTCCGCAAGACTACCAACGACGAGAAACTGCTCGCCATCCTCGAGAAGCGTTATCAGGAGAACAAGTCCAATCCACAGAAAAAGGCCAGCGGACTTATGGCCCGTATGCAGGCTCTGCAGGAAATGCAGTTGAAGCAGCAAGAGGAAATGGCCCGCAAACGCGCTGAACTGGAAGAGAAGAAAAAGAACCTCGGAAAGTAATGGCGTGGTTAGGCTTTTCTACTGCGCCGGCAAGTGAAGCCTATTGCGTTGGCAAGTGAAGCCAATTGCAGAAAAACAAGCAAATTTCGATATAAACAAAACGAAAGAGGATGTGACTTCTCGCCACACCCTCTTTCGTTTTTTTATGATGATAAAAAATGACGGTTCTTCCGTTAATGCGTAGACGCAGTGTTCTACGATGCAAAAAACACAGCTAGCTTCGATGGCCGATGAAGGTAGCTTCGAAATGCTATCTTAGAAAACAAACAGACCGATGATGCCACACGCTATCATAACCAGGATGGGGTTAGCCTTCTTGTACATGGTAAGTGCAAACGAAAGGCCGAAAATGCCCACGCTGATGGCAAACGGAGTAGGGGCTTCCGTGGGCGAACCGAAGTTCTCTTTGTTCATCAGCAGTACGGCAGCGGCAGCTATCAGCCCAACGATGGCAGGGCGCAGGCCGCTGAAGATGTCCTTTACCAGTTTGGAATCCTTGTGGGTAATAAGGTAGTGGCTCACGAGAATCATGATGATAAACGGTAGCCACATTACAGACAGAGAGGCCAGTACGGAACCCAGTACTGCAGCCCATTCCGGATAGCCAGCATGGAGCACGGCAACGTAGCCGGAATATGTGGCACAGTTGATACCGATAGGTCCCGGTGTAGACTGGCTGATAGCCACCACATCAGTAAACTCGGCATTTGTGAGCCATTGGTTCTTTACCACCACCTCGTTGTGGATGAGTGAAAGCATGGCGTAGCCGCCACCGAAATTGAATGTTCCGATTTTTGTAAATATGTAGAATAATTCCAGGAATATCATTTTTCTTACCCTTTTACTTTTTTACCCTTTTACTTTTTTACCTTTCCATACAGCCATCCCAGCACACCGGCTGCAATGATGACATAAATAGGCGACACGTCGAACAATGCAATGAGGATACAGCACACAATGGGAATCCAGCAATTGTATCGGCTGATGTTTGCCGTCTTTGCCATTTTGAAACAGGGGGCAGCTATCATGGCGACAACGGCAGGGCGCACACCGCAGAAAAACTTGTTGACATAGAAATTGTCCCTGAACTGGTGGAAAAACATCGCAATGACGAGGATGGTGATGATGGAAGGCAGGGCAATGCCGATGGCCCCGACAATGCCGCCCCATATCCCCTTCAGCTTATAACCGATATGGCTCGCCATGTCTACGGCGAAGACACCCGGAGTGGTTTGCGCCACCACCATGATGTCCATGAATTCCTCTTTGTCCATCCATTTGTTCTTGTCCACAAATTCCCTTTCCATGATGGGAATCATGGCGTAGCCACCGCCCAGGGTGAAAGCTCCGATTTTGTTACATGTCATAAAAAAGCTCAATAACATAGTTCTTGCTCCTTATTTATTATTATGGTTTTCTTTCTAATAGGCTGCAAAATTACACATATTTTGTTAAATATGCATACGCATGAAGTTTTAATCGTAGTTTTTGTTGCCTTATTCCGATAATAATCATTACCTTTGCATAGTATAAAACAATTTTGACTATATGAATCTAAAGGTACGATTGGCACTGATGAACTTCCTTGAATTTGCCGTATGGGGAGCTTATCTTACATCTATGGGAACCTATTTGGGAAGCATCGGCATGAGTTCGCAGATAGGATGGTTCTATGCAGTACAGGGTATAGTCTCTATATTTATGCCCGCAGTGATGGGTATTGTGGCCGACCGCTGGATTCCCGCCCAGCGCCTGTTGGGCTACTGTCACTTGCTTGCCGGTCTTCTTATGTTCGGGGCAGCCTATATGGGGAAGGAGGGCAACCTCCCGTTGGTATTCTGGCTTTATACGCTGAGTGTTGCGTTCTATATGCCCACTCTGGCTCTGAGCAACTCCGTGGCTTATAACGGACTGACACGTGCAGGAATGGATACCGTAAAAGATTTCCCCCCTATACGCGTTTTCGGCACAGTAGGGTTTATCTGTATGATGTGGCTTGTCGACTTGATGGGGTTCCAGCCCAACCAGAACCAGTTTGTTGTGTCGGGTATTGTCAGTTGCATCCTGTTCCTTTACACATTCACTCTGCCCTCATGTCCGGTCAGTGACAGCGGTGAAAAGAAGAGTGTGGTCGATGCGTTTGGGCTGCGTGCCTTTACCCTGTTCAAGCAGAAACGCATGGCCATCTTCTTTGTCTTCTCCATGCTTTTGGGCGTAAGTCTTCAGATAACCAACGGTTTTGCCAACCCCTTCATCACCTCTTTCGGAGCTGACCCGCAGTATGCCGGAACCTTTGGTGTGAACCATGCCAATATTCTCATCTCGCTATCCCAAATCAGCGAGACATGTTGCATCCTGCTCATACCGTTTTTTATGAAGCGCTATGGCATCAAGAACGTGATGCTCATCGCCATGTTTGCATGGGTGTTGCGTTTCGGACTGTTCGGCATAGGCAATCCTGGCGGTCGTGTATGGATGTTCGTGCTCTCCATGCTGGTATATGGTGTGGCGTTTGACTTCTTCAACATCTCGGGTTCCCTATACGTGGACAATGCCACCGACCCCGCCATGCGTTCCAGTGCACAGGGCCTGTTCATGCTCATGACCAATGGTGTGGGAGCTACCGTAGGTACCCTTTCCGCACAGGCTATAGTCAATGCTTACACCAGTGCGGACGGAGTTGTGGAGTGGGGCACGTGCTGGCTCATCTTTGCCGGTTACGCACTGGTGGTAGGTGTGCTTTTCTCCCTGATGTTCCGACCCAAGAAGTCGGAGGTGCAAAGTTAAGCAGAATATCAGGAGGATATCCTTTAATGTGAATGATTTTGTCATAATAAAACAAACGTATCATGACAGATTTAGTGCAATTGAAAGTAAACGGCTTGTCGAAGATAGTAGGCTCCGACGACCTGGTGCTGATAATACTTACCGACCAGACGGCCACACGCCAGCTGGTAGTGCCTTGTGATGAACACATGGGCTATCAGTTGCGCCTGCGTATGGACGCATCCCTGCATGCCCGTACCGGTAGTATGCTGCCCGAGGTGCTGACAGGACTGATAGGCGACAATTTCAAGACGGAATACCATTTCCTCATTTATGGTCTCAACGAAGGGAAATATCTCGGCAAACTGGTTAACAACCAGACAGGGGAGTGTCGTGAGATGCGTTGCTCCGACGGAATACTGTTGTCGGTAGTGGCTTCGGTGCCCGTATTCATTGTGGCGGCTTTGCTCAATCAGCAGGCAGCACATGAAGACGGTGACATGATGCAGATACCCCTCCCCATCAATGTCGTGACGGACGACATGCTGCAGAAATCGCTCAAGCATGCCATAGAGAGCGAAGACTACGAGATGGCGTCCAGTCTGCGCGATGAAATAAAGAAACGCCACGAGCTGAAAGAGCGTCATGACGGTAACAGACAATAACACAAGATGAAAGAAGTACGTTTTTTCTATGCTCCTGATGCAGCCGATGCTACAGAACTGCCGATGGAAGAAGCTCTGCATGCGCTGCGCGTGCTGCGTATCAAGACGGGCGATGAAATATTCCTGATGGACGGTGCGGGCTGTTTCTACCGTGCAGAGGTGACACTTGCTACCACCAAGCGCTGCCTTTACGATATAAAGGAGACAATGCCCCAACAGCCTGCCTGGAGGGGGCATATTCATCTGGCAATAGCTCCTACCAAGGTGATGGACCGTATCGAATGGATGGCGGAGAAAGCCACCGAGATAGGTTTCGACGAACTGACATTCCTCAACAGTCAGTTTTCCGAACGGAAGGTGATGCGTACGGTACGCCTCGACAAGATAGTGGTGTCTGCCGTAAAGCAGAGCCACAAGGCATGGAAGCCTGTTGTCAACTCCATGGTCTCGTTCCGCGACTTCATAGCCCGTCCGCGTCCCGGGCGCAAATTCATTTGCCACTGTTATGAAGAGGTGGAAAAGAAGGATTTCTTTACCGAACTCTCCAAACCCTTGGCCGATGGTGAGGCAGACGTGACCGTACTCGTCGGTCCTGAGGGCGATTTCTCCATTGACGAGGTAAGGGCGGCAATGGCGCAGGGCTACGTGTCTGTTACACTTGGCACCAGCCGGCTTCGTACAGAGACCGCCGGGCTGCAGGCCGTGGCAATGGCCAACCTTGCACGCCGTCTGTAATGATTTTCCGTCAAGAAAGGATTCTGATTTTATGTATTTATTCAAGACTAATAAGCCGCTATCGTTGTGTTTGGCAATGATGCTTGTCGCATGGAGTGCGCTGACATCCTGTTCTGGCGACGATTACCTCAATGCGATACCCGCAAAGAGTACGGCTCTCGTATCGGTAGACCTTCAGACCTTGTCTACCCGGAACGGCATGGAAGACAAGGCCGGGGCACTGAAGAAAATACTGCATGTGGACGATTTGTCCGGGTGTGGCATTGATTTCTCCGAGAAGGTATATCTCTTTGAGACAGCCGACGGCAATCTCGGCCTTTGTGCAAAGGTGGACGACGACGACGATGTCGCATCGTGGTTGGGCAGGCTGGAGAAGGAACATTGTTGTTCTGCCGTCTCTGAACGCAAGGATTGTCGTTTTGCAGTTCTCGACGAATCGTGGATGATGGGTTTTTCTTCATCTGCCGTGCTCGTCATGGGACCAGTTGTGCCTGAGGGACAGGCCGACTTGCAGCGCCAGATGCTAAGGATGCTCGGAGCCGATGAGAAGGCGGGTATCAAAAACTCCCGGTTGTTTGACCGTCTTGACAGTATAAGTGCCCCTGTAGCCATGGTGGCGCAGGTGCAGGCTCTGCCTGAGAAATTCACTGCTCCGCTTACCCTTGGTGCTCCGAAGGATGCCGATGCCTCGCAGATTATAGTGGCTGCCGGCATGAACGTGGAGAACAAGGTGATGCATATCAAGGCCAAGACTTTCTCCTTCAACAAAGCCATAGACCAATCCTTGCAGAAAGCATGGCTGAACTGTCGTCCTGTTCATGGCGACTATATCGGCAATATGCCTGCAGGTTCTGCTGCCGCCATATTCATGAACGTGAACGGTAAGGACTTCCTTCCTGTCATGCAGAGCAATGTCGGTCTGCATACACTCTTGTTGGGTATCAACACGGCCATAGACATGGACAATATCATCAGAAGTGTGGACGGTGACCTCGCATTGGTCGTGCCTTCCTTCGCTGCAGACAATATGCAGTTGAAGATGACGGCCAAGTTGGCTCATACCAAGTGGCTCAACGATGTGGACTATTGGAAAAAATCGTGCCCTGCAGGTACGTCGATAGTCAACTGGGGCAAGAATGCTTTCCGCTATGGTGACGGCAAAACGTATTTCTTCTTCGGGGTTACGCCCGATCTGCAGTTCTATTGCGGCAATGATGCCGAAGCGGCCAGTGCAGCACTTACGCTCAGCGACAATCCGCTTCCAGCCGAAGTACAGCAAATGTTGAAGGGCCAGAAGATGGGTATGGTGCTCAACTTAGGTCTCACGGGTGGCGGCAAGGATGTCATGGGAGCCGTGTCGGCTCTGCTCCGTCCTCTTTTTGGCAATGTGGCATGTGTCGTTTGTACCATGCAGTAAGGAAGTATAGTAGAAAAGAAGTTTAACAATGCGTGAAATTTTCAGAACACGCCTATAGAAACATAAAAGTGGAGACAATCAGTTTTCAGTCGGTTCTGCCACAGGTTTTCGAACGCCGTACCGACCTCGTGTCGGAAGTGTGGCAGCAGCAAGCCGTTTTCCACAAAGGCCATCTCTATCTTGTAGAGGCAGAAAGCGGCAAGGGCAAGAGTACATTCTGCAGTTACATAGTAGGGTATCGCCATGACTATAGCGGCAAGGTAATGTTCGATACTGAAGACACCAAGCTCTACAAGAGTGCCGACTGGGTAAAGGTGCGCATGCGCCACATATCCCATCTCTTCCAGGAACTTCGCCTTTTCCCCGAACTGACGGCAATGGAGAATGTAGAGATAAAGAACCGCCTTACGGGCTTCAAGAGCCGCGAACAGATATTGCAGTGGTTTGACATGTTGGGCATCGCAGACAAGGTAGATGCCAAGATAGGTCGCATGTCTTTCGGTCAGCAACAGCGTGTGGCCATGATACGTTCGCTCTGTCAGCCATTCGACTTCATCCTTGCCGACGAGCCCATCAGTCATCTCGACGACAACAATTCGCGCATCATGGGCGACATCATGATGCAGGAAGCCAAAGCCCAGGGGGCAGGTGTCATCGTGACGAGTATAGGCAAGCACATGGACTTGCCGTACGAGCATATCTTTAAATTATAAACTATACATATAAACTTCCATTGTAATGCCTCTCGTTTGGAAATTACTTCGTCAGCATATCAGCATACCACAGTTTGCAGGTTTTGCCTTCGCCAACCTCTTCGGTATGCTTATCGTGCTCTTCGGTTTTCAGTTTTATAAGGATGTGTTGCCTGTCTTTACCCAGCAGGACAGTTTTATGAAGGCCGACTACCTCATCATGAGCAAGAAAATAGGGATGGGGAGTACTATCAGCGGCCGTTCCAACACTTTTTCCGGCAATGATATAGAGGACTTAGAGTCACAGAAGTTCGTAAAGAAAGTAGGACGTTTCTGCTCTACCGAATACAAAGTGGACGCATCCATGGGTGTGAACGGGGTGAATGTGCTCAATTCGGAACTCTTCTTTGAGAGTGTGCCGGACGGCTTTGTAGACGTATCTCTTCGCAACTGGAAGTACACTGCCGGAGAAAGGGAGGTGCCTGTCATCCTCCCGCGTACCTATATTAATATGTACAACTTCGGTTTTGCACAGAGTCATTCTCTGCCCAAGATAAGCGAAGGACTGGTGGGGATGATAGATTTTAACATCTTCATACAGGGCGATGGCAAGAAAGAACAGTTCAAGGGTAAGGTGATAGGCTTTTCCAACCGACTCAATACCATCCTTGTTCCACAAGCCTTTATGGACTGGAGCAACCGTGAGTTTGCACCCGAGAGGCACAGCGAACCAACACGCCTCATAGTAGAGGTAGGTAACCCGGCAGACGAAAATATAGCCAAGTATCTGGACGATAACGGGTACGAAGTGGAATCGGACAAGCTCGACTCCGAGAAAACTGCCTATTTCCTCAAGATGACGGTATCTATGGTGATGGCCGTCGGTATGGTCATATCCCTGCTCAGCTTTTACATCCTCATGCTCAGCATCTACTTGCTTGTGCAGAAAAACTCTTCCAAGCTCGAGAACCTGCTATTGATAGGCTACAGTCCTGCACGTGTGGCCATGCCCTATCAGATGCTCACCATCGGTCTGAACATCTTGGTGCTCGTTGTGGCATGGGTAGCCCTGTACTTTATCCGTGACTTCTACATGGACTTTATCGAGACGCTTTTCCCGGGTATCGACGAGGGAAGCATACAGCCTGCAGTACTTTTGGGGTTGGGGCTTTTTGTCGTGGTTTCACTGGTAAATATCGTGACGGTAAGGCGCAAGGTAATGGCCATATGGAAACGCAAGGAATAGAATTTGCATAAAATCAAAACTTTTTCACATATCCGTAACATATATATCGAAAAATTTGTTTAATTTTGCGCCATAAAACAAAATATAGGGCATTTGCCCCGCATTATTAACTAATTTTTATCTTAGGTATGCAGAAAAGATTGCATTTGCTTATCGCTGTCCTGATGCTTGCAGTATCGGCTGCGATGGCACAGGTTACCACATCTGGCATTAGCGGTAAGGTGACGTCGCAGGGCGATGTCGTTATCGGTGCCACAGTGACGGCTACACACCAGCCTTCGGGTACCATTTACCGTGCCGTTACCAATATGGACGGTCGTTACACCATTCAGGGTATGCGCCCGGGTGGACCTTACAATGTGGAGATTTCCTACATCGGTTACCAGCCCAAGACATTCCAGAATGTATCGCTCAATCTGGGTGAAAGCCAGAATCTTTCTTGTTCTCTCCAAGAGGACGCCCACCAGTTGGACGAGGTGGTGGTAGCCGGCAAGGCCGGACTTAACGGTTCGAAAACGGGTGCCGCACAGAGCATCAGTTCGCAGATGATACAGGACATGCCATCCATCTCGCACAGTATAGCTGATGTGGCACGCATGAACCCACAGCTGTCCACCAACTCGCAGAGTGGTGCCATGTCGTTTGCAGGTACCAACAACCGTTACAACTCCTTCCAGATAGACGGTGTGATGAACAACGACGTGTTCGGTCTTACTTCCAACGGAAGCAACGGTGGCCAGTCTGGTACCCAGCCTGTGTCCATGGAGACCATCGAGCAGGTGCAGGTAAACGTGGCTCCCTTCGATGTGCGCCAGGGCGGTTTTACTGGTGGTGCCATCAATGCTATCACCAAGAGCGGTACCAACGAGTTTCACGGTAGTGCCTATTTCGACGGTAACAACCAGAATCTTGTAGGACGCCATTACAAAATGCAGGACGGTACCTATGCCGACCCATACGACAAGGAGAAAGAGATACGTTTCGGTGTTACGCTGGGCGGTCCCATCGTCAAGAACAAGCTGTTCTTCTTCGCCAACTACGAGTATGCCAACAAGACTTACCCCACACAGTACGGATTCGGAAGTGATGGAGCCAAGTTTGACTCTGCCGAGGCTCAGACAATACTCGACAAACTTATAGAGTACGGAAAATCGCATGACGGTTATAACTACAACACCTCTTGGGCAAATGACGACAAGTATGTCAGGAGTCATAAGGGCGGTGTAAAACTCGACTGGAACATCAACGACTTCAATAAGTTGTCTGTCCGCTGGAGTCTTGTAGACGCACGCCAGTTGCTCGGTCTTGGCACCATGTCTACGTTGAACACCACAGACCATCTCTACGAGTTCCATTCCAAGACCAACTCTTTCTCGGCCGAGTTGCAGAGCCGCATCTCTCCCGTGTTGAGCAACGAGGCACGCCTTTCTTATGTACGTGTGCGCGACAGCCGCAGCTCAGGTGCTGCAGCTCCCTCCATTACTATATATAATGTAGGCAACGGTACGGTGAACATCGGTAACGAGTATTCGTCTATGGCCAACTCTCTCGACCAGGACATCTACACCGTCGAAGACAACTTTACATGGTACCATGGCAACCATACCTTTACCTTCGGTACGCACAACGAGTTCTATAAGTTCAGCAACCTTTTCATCCAGAACCTCTATGGTTGCTACTATTTCGACAGCCCTTCCGACTTTACGGCATATCTGGATTCTTATAATGCCGGTCAGACAAATGGTGCACTTATCAAGAACTACTATTACACACAGGCCAACGAAGATGTTACGGGTACTCCTCTCTGGGCACCTTCATTCGGTGCAGGCCAGTTGTCATTCTATGCACAGGACAAGTGGGACATCACTACCAGCTTCCAGCTTACATACGGTCTGCGTGTGGATGTGCCCCTCTTCTTCGACACTCCTACGGAGAATAGTACATTCAACAACTGGGCTGCAGCACAGGGTTATAACTACACCACCAACCACAAACTCTCGAGCGCTCCCATGTGGAGTCCGCGTGTAGGCTTCCGTTGGGACATCAATAAGGACCGCAACTATATCCTTCGCGGTGGTATCGGTGTGTTCACGGGCCGCATCCCCTTCGTGTGGTTGAGCAACAACTTTACCAATACGGGTGTGCAATTCCAGTCTTACTCTGTAAAGAACAGCTCTGCTGTAGAACTGATTTTGGACCCCAACAACCAGGCAGCCAATGCCAAGAACCTCAAGGCCAGCGGTAGCCAGCTTGTCAATGTGTTCGATGACAACTTCAAGTTTGCACAGAACCTGCGCATCAACCTCGGCTTCGACTTCCGTCTGCTGGATATCGACTGGACGGCTGAGGCTATATTCAGCAAGAACCTCAACGACGTGTACTACAAGAACATCGCATACGAGGAGACTAGTGAGACATTGGGTCAGACTACCTATATGTATTGGGACAACCGTCCTGTATACCAGAAGGTTCCCTCTGCATCCAACTTCAGCAACATCTATGCGATGCACAATACCAACAAGGGTTATTCGTACAACCTCTCGCTGCAGGGTACCAAGCACTTCAACTTCGGCCTTGACCTCTCTGCATCCTATACCTATACGAAGTCGAAGGCCATCAGCAGTGCCATCTCTTCTGTAGCACAAAGCAACTGGCGCAACAACCACACACGCAGCTTCGCCAACGATCCGGAGCTTGCCAACAGTGGTTTCAATGTGCCCCACCTCGTCAAGGCTTCTGCTTTCTATCATCTCAACTGGGGACCGAAGAAGCTCTTCACCACTACTGTCGGCTTGATTTATCAGGGCCAGAGCGGTGCTCCTTACTCGCTCTATTACAATGGCGACCTCAACGGTGACGGTGCTTCCAATGATCTGCTGTTCATCCCTACCGACGAGCAGATAGACAAGATGACCTTCACTCCCGTCATGAAGTCTGACAACAAGACCGTGAAGTACAGCCAGGATGACCAGCGTGCCAACTTGAAGAAATGGCTTGCCAATACCGCTTACCTCAAGGATCACCGCGGTGAATACTATGAGCGTTATGCAGACAACCTGCCTTTCGAGAGTCATTTCGACTTCCACTTCGGTCAGAAGTTTGGTATCAAGGTGGGTAAGTACGTTCACGCTCTTGAGGTGACTATGGACATCCTCAATGTAGCCAACCTGCTGAACAAAGACTGGGGACACACCTACGGCAGCAGCTACAGTAGCGAGCTGATTACGCCAATCACCTACAAGGGTAACGGCGCATTCCAGTTTGACAACGACTCCACCACACCTATCAAGTATTACTCCGACTACTATAGCCGCTGGCGCGGTCAGATCGGTGTGAAGTATACATTCTAATAAGCGCATCGTAACGCTTATATAACAGGAAAAACGGCAGAATCACAGGAGGTGGTTCTGCCGTTTTCCATGCTGGGCTACTTAGTAATAACAAAAAAAGTTGGTGCGTTTTCCCTACACGCCCCGAAAGGGCAGGAACAAGACTGCAAAGGTAAAAAGTACGACGGCGGAGAAAACGATAACTTTTACAGCTCATACAACAGGAACAACAAAGATGCTGCAATGGCAGCAGGGTAGAAGTACCTTAAGTAAAGGTAAGGGACGCCATCGTACCAAGTTGTTTTTTTTATCGTCGCTTAGTGAAAAGTTGATAATTTTTGTGCATGAAACTGCTTTTCTCGGAAAAAAATATTATTTTTGCAGAAAATATGTGCCGTTTGCCACATAGGTAAGGCAAAAATCGACAATGGCCATGCGGCCCGACAACAGAAGAAAAGACAACATGAAGGCGGTAAAACCCAAGAAAAACCTCGGTCAGCATTTCCTTACTGACCTCAACATAGCCAAACGCATAGCCGACACGGTGGATGCCAGTCCCGATATTCCTGTGCTGGAGATAGGGCCGGGCATGGGTGTGCTGACACAGTACCTCGTAGAGAAACCGCGCCCGGTAAAGGCTGTGGAGATAGACACCGAATCGGTGGCGTATCTCCATGAGAACTTCCCTTCGCTCAAGGACAACATCATTGGCGAGGATTTCCTGCGTATGGACCTCAACGAAATATTCGGCGGGAAACAGTTTGTGCTCACGGGCAACTATCCCTATGACATCTCCTCGCAGATATTCTTCAAGATGCTCGACTACAAGAACCTTATTCCCTGTTGTACGGGCATGATACAGCGTGAGGTGGCACTGCGCATAGCCTCTGCACCTGGCAACAAGGCCTATGGTATACTGAGCGTGCTGATACAGGCATGGTACGATGTGGAATACCTGTTTACTGTGGATGAGGGAGTGTTCAATCCGCCACCCAAGGTGAAGAGTGCCGTCATACGCATGACGCGCAACGGTGTGGACAGTTTGGGGTGTGACGAGACCCTCTTCAAAAGGCTGGTGAAGACAGTCTTCAACCAGCGGCGCAAGATGTTGCGCGTGAGCTTGAAGCAGATGTTCCCAGGCATGACTCCGCGCGAAGACTTCTATACCGCAGATGTGATGACCAAGCGCCCCGAGCAGCTCAGTATACCGCAGTTTGTGGAACTGACCAACTATGTGGGCGAGGAACTGAAAAGACTGGAATTAATCAAATAAATATATTAATAAGGAGAAAACAGCTTGCTCTTCGCAGACGAAAAAGGAGAAAGCAGTCACTCCTCATAAAAAAGAATGAAGATATGTTAGACGTAAAAGAAACTTTAGGCGCAGCGGACGAGCGCATGGAAATGGCAGCCATGTATCTGGCAGAGGAACTCTCGCGTGTGCGTGCCGGCAGAGCCAATGTGGCCATACTCGACGGAGTGCGCGTAAACAGCTACGGCAGCATGGTGCCGCTCAATCAGGTGGCCACCGTCACTACCCCCGATGCGCGTACCATAGCCATACGCCCCTGGGACAAAAAGGCCATCAAGGACATAGAGAAGGGCATCATGGACAGTGATGTGGGCATCACGCCCGAGAACAACGGCGAGGTGATACGTCTGGCCATCCCCGTGCCTACCGAGGAGCGTCGCAAGGAGCTGGTGAAGCAGTGTAACAAGATAGCCGAGAAGGCCAAGATAGAGGTGCGCAATGTGCGTGGCGAAATCAAGGAGAAACTGAAGAAGGCCATCAAGGACGGACTCTCGGAAGACCTTGAGAAAGATGCTGAGAACGATTTGCAGAAACTGCATGACAAGTACATCAAGCAGCTGGATGCACTCATGGATGAAAAGGAGAAGGAAATCCTTACCGTCTAAGGCACCGCATGATGAAAGGACTTGTCATCAAGAATACCGGAAGCTGGTACACCGTCAGAACTGACGGTGGCCAGCTCGTGGAAAGCAAGATAAAGGGTAACTTCCGCCTCAAGGGCATACGTAGTACCAATCCAGTGGCCGTGGGCGACCGCGTGGAGCTGATAACCAACCAGGAGGGTACCGCCTTTATCACTGCCATAGAAGACCGTCGCAACTATATCATACGCAAATCGCCCAACCTTAGCAAGCAGAGCCACATTCTGGCAGCCAACATAGACCAGGCCCTGCTCATGGTGACTGTAAATTATCCGCAGACATCCACCACCTTTATCGACCGTTTTCTGGCCAGTGCCGAAGCGTACCGGGTACCCGTGACGCTGGTATTCAACAAGTGCGACATCCTCTCCGAGGACGAGTTGCGCTACCAGCAGATGATGTGTAACCTCTACGATACAGTGGGCTACCACTGTGTGGTGCTCTCTGCCGCCACTGGCGCTGGCGTGGAGCAACTGCAAGACATCGTAGCGGGCAAGATTTCGCTCATCAGCGGCAACAGTGGAGTAGGGAAGTCGACACTCATCAATCGTCTTGTGCCCGATGCCGCACAGCGTACAGCCGAGATAAGCGACGCACACAATACAGGCATGCACACCACTACCTTCAGCCAGATGATACCCTTGCTACAGGGTGGGTATCTCATAGACACGCCGGGTATCAAGGGATTCGGGACGTTCGACATTGAGAAAGAGGAGCTTACGAGCTACTTCCGTGAGATATTCCATTTCTCGAAAGACTGCCGTTTCTCCAATTGTACACATACGCACGAACCCGGATGCGCCGTACTGCGCGCCATCGAGCAGCACTACATAGCCGAAAGCAGATACCAAAGCTATCTCTCCATGCTCGAGGACAAGGATGAGAACAAGTACAGGGAGGCTTTCTGAATTTGAAGTCAGCGCTTTCTGAGTTTGATGGCAGGGAACAAGGATATTATGGAACAACGCTGTCGCCGCAACTAACATGATACGAAAGGATATACAAGAAATGACCAATAACGAACCTAAAGGCGTGATGCAGCGCATAGAGGACGGTGAGTTTGCACAAAGTGCGGAGATAAGCACCGGCTACATAGACGAGGACATCCTCATTATAGACAATGTGAAGGTGCTGGCCAACCCCGACCCTGTGCGCTTGCAGATGAACATGATAGCCTCCTGCCTGGAGGGCCACTTGCAGATGAATATCAACGGCAAAGTGGTGGAAGTGGGCAAGAACGACATCTTTGTGTGCCCGCCCAATACTACGATCGACCTGCTGGAGGTGTCGCCCGATTTTTCCTGTACAGCCCTCTGCGTGTCCAACCACGGCATGCAGAACATCCTGCGCCAGCACATCAGTGTGTGGAACCGCGCCATGTACGTGGACAAGGTGTCGGTGGTGAAGATGACGGAGGCGGACATGCTTTTCTATGCCAAGTTTACCGACCTCGTGCGCCTGTGCCTGAACAAGGATTATGCCGAGCTTACGGCATGGAACCCCTATCGACGCGAGATAGTGGAGACGCTCTTCAAAAGTGCCCTGTTGGCTTTGTGCAACGCCTTCTCGGCTGCCGTCCCCGCCACGCAGAGGGGTACCTCTGCCACGGACGACATCTTCGACAAGTTCCTGGAACTCCTGCAGCAGAGCGAGGTGAAGCATCTGCCTGTGGAGTATTTCGCACAGCGCTTGTGCATCACGCCCAAATACCTTTCCATCGTGTGCAAGCGCCACTCGGGCAAGACCGCTATCGACTGGATAACGGAGTACACCCTTGCCGACATCACCTACTATCTGCGCTCCACCACCAAGTCGATTAAGGAGATTTCGGGCATCCTCGGCTTCTCCAATACATCTTTCTTCGGCAAGTATGTGCGTGAGCATCTGCACACTTCGCCCATGCGGTACCGTACCAAACAGAGAATATAAAAACCAACAACATGAAACCTATACTGAAAAAACTGCTCCTTACGCCCCTTTTCCTCTCGGCCGTGTTCATGGCCAGTGCACAGACACGCCCCACCGTCGCTATACTCGGTGACTCCTATTCCACCTACGAGGGATTCATCCCCAAGGAGAACGAGGTGTGGTACCATCAGCCTGCCGACCTTAAACATACCGATGTAACACAGGTGGAACAGACCTGGTGGTGGCAGGTTATCAAGGAGGGAGGCTACAAGATGGGCATGATTAATTCGTGGTCCGGCTCCACTATCTGCAACTCCGGCTACAACGACGAGGACTATACCTACCGCTCGTTCATCACGCGCAGCGCCAATCTGGGCAATCCTGACATCATTCTCGTTTGTGGCGGCACCAACGACAGTTGGGCAGGAGCACCTATAGGCAACTACCAGTATGGTGACTGGAAGCGTGCCGACCTTTACACCTTCCGTCCTGCCATGGCCAAACTCTTGCACGACCTGCAGGCACATTACCCCAACGTAGAGGTGTACTTCATCCTCAACAGCGAACTGAAAGCAGAAATCAACGAGTCGGTAGCTGAGATATGCAAGCACTATGGTGTGCCTCTCATCCGTCTTCACGATATAGACAAGAAGAGCGGTCACCCTTCTGTAAAAGGCATGAAGAGTTTTGCTGCCCAAGTGCTGAAGGCACTGAAGAAGTGAGGCGGGGATGAAATCTCCTCGCAATGCTGTCTGGCAAGCCCCAAAAGGAAGCCGCCGAAATGAATCCATTTCGGCGGCTTTCTTTTGGGATGGTTTATAAGAAAAGTGGAGCTGGAGGGAATCGAACCCTCGTCCGCACAAGGAAACCATACGCTTTCTACACGCTTATTCCAGCCTTCGGTTTTCGAGGTATGACAAGACCTGGACCACCAATCATACCCTTATCCTCTAAAAATTCACCTGTGCAGCGAGGCATACACAAGCTATTTCCGATTTTCCTGCACCGCTTTACCAACAAGATTCGGAACTACATCCGTTGAGCGATGTCCCGTTCCAGCACCTTGTGCCGGAATAAAGCTAATCTACTGTGCTTCGATTAAGCAGCGAGAGCGTAGTTATTTTCGCCAATTAATTGTTTGTTCACTAAGATTAAGGAGGTAGCCAACGAGCCTCCGCGTGCTTACGTACCATTTCGTCTCGCCGTCAAATCCAGTCAACCCCAAGCGTATAAATGATACATCCCGACAACTGTTGTTTCTGTTGTCGGGATGCAAAGATAAGATGTTTTTGCGGAATGTCCAAATTTTTTCCGCATTTTCTTTCGATATTTTCTTTTCCGCTTATTTGTACTTGAAGTTGACGGAAAGGCTCATCTTGCCCTTCACGGCTTTGCCCCTCTCCTGGGCAGGAGTCCACTTGGCTGATGTAGCCACCTCGGTCACTGCCTTTATGGCAGCCTGCGAGATGAGGGTTTTGGCCTGTGTCTCCACGTTCTCCTTCTCCGATGCGCTCAGCTTTTCGTAGTCGCTGCCGGAGAGAGGCTTGCCCTGATAGTCCTTCACGGTGACGTCGGATACGTTGCCCTCTTCGTCCACGCCGAACTCAAGTTTCACCTTGGCATTGGCGCGGTATTTGCGTATGGCCTCGGGATACTTTACGGTGTCCAGCACCTTCATGCCGAACGCCTCGTTGCCTTCGGGATATTGTGGCTTGGTGATGTACTTTGTCAGCTTGCCTGCATCGGCCAGCTCCTTCAGCTTCTGCTGCATCTTCTCTGCCACAACGGTGGTGTAGGCCACTTTGCCCTCCGGGTCTATCAGGTACATGGTGGGCAACCACTGTATGTTGTATGCACTGGAGATTTTAGTTTCCTTCCACTTCTTGTACTCGCTGAACATGGTCCATTTCAGTTCGTTCTTCGTGCGGAACTCCTTGAGCTGGTCTTTGTCTGTGTCGAACGAAACGCCTATGAGTTTCACCATGTCCTTGTACTCCTTGTATATCTCCTTGACGGTAGGTATCTCCTTGCGGCAGTCGGGACACCATGTAGCCCAGAAGTCGAGCAGTACCCAGCATCCCGGGCGCATCACATTGCCTTCGGGATGAGTACGGTAGTCGGAGAGTGAAACGGCAGGAACACCGTTTTTTGCTTTCTTGATGATGAAGTCGGGTGCCTGTGTACCTGTGCTGAGCAGGCCCTGGGTGTATTTGGCATCCGCATCGTCGGTCTGTTGTGCCTGCGCTCCCCCTATGCCCATGGCCAGAAGAAGCATTGCGATAATGGTCTTTTTCATATTCCAGTTTTTTTTGTTGGTTAGTCTTTTTTTTATTTCTTCGTAGCTCTGATGAAGAATGCGATGAGCAGGATGTAGGCTATGAGCGAGCACACTTCCGACATGGGGTTGAGCCACCAGCTGTCGGCAATGCTTGCCTCCACGCCTCCAAACTTGAGCAGTGCGCTCACCACACCCATCAATGCTCCGCCGGCAATAAATCCGCTGGCTATCAGGGTTCCCTTTTCGCCACGTTCGGTGTTAGTCTTCTCATCTTTAGAGCGTGATGTGACATACCAGTTGATGGCACCGCCCACGAGCAGCGGCACGTTCAGTTCGAGCGGTATAAACATGCCCAGTGCAAAGGCCAGTGCCGGAATCTTGAAGTATGTCAGCACAATGGCTATGACGGCACCGATGGCATAGAGTATCCATGGTGCGCCCACACCGTTCATCAGCGGGTCGATGACGGCAGCCATGGCGTTGGCCTGCGGGGCAGCAAGCGAACCGGAGGCAAAACCGTATGTCTCGTTCAGTAGCATCATCACGCCGCCCACGGTGGCAGCGCTTACCAGTGTGCCCAGGAATTTCCATCCCTCCTGCTTCTTGGGTGTGGTGCCGAGCCAGTAGCCTATCTTCAGGTCGGTGATAAACGAACCTGCCACAGAGAGCGCCGTGCATACCACACCGCCCATGATGAGGGCGGCCAGCATACCTGCCGAACCTTTCAGTCCCACGGCCACCATCACGACAGAGGCGAAGATGAGGGTCATCAGTGTCATGCCCGATACGGGGTTGCTGCCCACTATGGCGATGGCATTGGCTGCCACGGTGGTAAAGAGGAAGGCTATTACAGCCACGAGCAGTATGGCTATTACAGCGTGCAGCAGGTTGCCCTCCATTACGCCAAACCAGAAGAAGAGGAAGGTAACGATGATGGTGACGAGCGAACCGACGGCGATAATCTTAAAGGAGATGTCGCGCTGTGTCCGCTTCACGTTCTCGTCCACCCCGCTCTTGCCTTTCAGCTCCTTGGCAGCCAAGCCTACGGCACCCTTGATGATGCCCCAGCTCTTGATGATGCCAATGATGCCTGCCATGGCTATGCCGCCTATGCCTATGCTGCGTGCGTAGGCCCTGAATATCTCTTCCGGGCTCATCTCGCCCACAGTCTTCACGATGCTGGGGTCCCATGCGCTGAGCACCGTGTCATGGAAGCACACGCTCATGCCCGGTACGATGAGCCACCATACCACGAACGACCCGAGGCAGGTGTAGAAGGCATACTTCAGACCGATGATGTATCCCAGTCCCAGTACGGCAGCGCCCGTGTTAACCTTGAATACCAGTTTGGCCTTGTCGGCCAGGTCGCATCCCAGGCTCACCACACGGCTTGTGAAGTTCTCGTTCCACCATCCCAGACTTGCCACTATAAAGTCGTAGATGCCGCCTACCAGTCCGGCTATGAGCAGCGGCTTGGCCTGGTCGCCGCCCTTGGCGCCGGAGACAAGTACCTGCGTGGTGGCAGTCGCCTCGGGGAAGGGATACTTGCCGTGCATGTCGCTCACGAAATACTTGCGGAAGGGTATCAGGAAGAGGATGCCCAGCACACCGCCCAGTGCGGAGGCCAGGAATATCTTCATGAACGAGGTGGTCATCTCCGGATATTTGGCCTGCAGTATGTAGATGGCGGGCAGTGTGAAGATGGCGCCAGCCACTACGGCACCCGAGCAGGCACCGATGCTCTGTATGATGACGTTCTCGCCCAGGGCCTTGCTGCGCTTGGTGGCAGTGCTCACGCCCACGGCGATGATGGCGATGGGTATGGCAGCCTCGAACACCTGTCCTACCTTCAGTCCGAGGTAGGCTGCTGCTGCCGAGAAGATGACAGCCATCACGATACCCCATGTTACCGACCAGAAGTTTACCTCCGGGTAATTCTTCTCGGGCGGCATGAGAGGGTGGTATTCCTCCCCTTCCTTCAGCTCGCGGAAGGCATTCTCGGGGAGTTGCATATTTTCTTTTTCTTCCATTTTCTTTTGAGTGGTATGTAATGGTAAAGAAATAACTTGGTACGAAAGTGTACCAAGTTTTACTTTTTTGCTATGTATTTTTATTTTTCTATTCTGATAACATACTCGCTCATGAAGCTGGCTCCGGGCTGCAGGCGGTTCATCAGGTATTTGTCCTTGAATTCGCCGTCATATTCTGCCCAGTCGTGTATGCCGTACCACGGCTCTATGCACACGAAGGGTGCGTGCTTGCCAGTAGGGTTCCATATACCCACGGCGGGAGTCTTGAATTCGAGCGTTACGTGCGGTTCGCCCTGTTCGTTGAGGATGCTCACCTCCTTCACCTGGCTGTGGTCGAAGATGACGGCATCGTCGGCAAAGGTCTCTTCGCATACCTCCCATATACCGTTGTCTGTCTCTACGGTCTCTTTTGCCTTGGGGTCTATGCATCCGCCCACATTGCCGAAGAGGCGCACGGGAGCTTCGTTGTCCAGCTTCAGCATGGCCTTCATCTCCTCGCCCTTCTTGCATCCCGGTACCAGGAATGCGGGGTGACCGCCTATCTGGAACATGATTTCCTTGTCGTCAGTGTTCTCCACGTGCCAGATGACGTGTACCTCGTTGCCCTCCAGACGGTAAGATATGGCGAGGTTGAAGTGGTATGGGTAGCTCTTCAGGGTTTCCTCGCTGTCAGTGAGGGCGAAGGTAAGGCGGTCGGCGGTCTTTCCTACGAGCTTAAACGCTGTGTCGCGTGCGAATCCGTGGCGTGGCAGTGTGTATTCCTTGCCGTCTATGCGGTAAGTGTCCTTCCACAGTCCGCATACGATGGGGAAGAGGATAGGCGAGTGGCGGTTCCAGTATTTCTCGTCACCGTCCCAGAGGTATTCGTTGCCGTTGGCGTCCTTGATGCTCTGCAGTTCTGCTCCCATGGGTGAGATTTCCAGTGTGAGCTGGTCGTTCTTGATTTGTTCCATTGTGTCTGAATGTTTAGTTTTGTTATATGTTTTTTGATGTTGTGTTTCTTGGTTGGAATATACGCCGGGGGGTGAGGCGTCGTAATAACCCGCCTACAAAGTTATGCCTTTTTTTGCACAAAAACAAGAAAGTTTTTCCTTTTCTCGTCCGTTTGGTGTAATTTTGCACGGCAAAAGCCGTGGGAGGTCTCCCTGGCTGAGAAAACAACCATGCCGGGGAGCCCCCGGCAGAAACAACAATAAGAGAAAGATAAAGGAAAAAAGAAATGAATGCAGGCAGTGTGAAAGTGAAAGGATTTGCGGCAGGCATAGCCGCAGCAGTGTGTTACGGTACCAATCCGCTGGGTACGCTCCGTCTCTATGCCGAGGGTTACAATTCATGCAGTGTGCTCATCTACCGTTATGCCCTGGCGGTGTTGATGTTTGCCGTCGTGATGCTGGTTCGCGGCGAGACATTCCGCATCAAGTGGGGGCAC
The DNA here is from genome assembly GCA_963624905.1 of Oscillospiraceae bacterium. Classification (GTDB taxonomy): domain Bacteria; phylum Bacteroidota; class Bacteroidia; order Bacteroidales; family Bacteroidaceae; genus Prevotella. Next base: position 4,517 of record CAVFRG010000025.1, on the reverse strand, counting down.
GCCATACGCTTTGCTTTTCTCGGTGCCTTTTTCGCCCTGTCGAGCACCACGCTCTATCTCAGTTTCCGCTACATGGAGGCTGGCATAGCCAGTACGCTGCTCTTTGTCTACCCCATCATGACGGCGGTGTTGATGACAGCGTTTTTCCACGAGCGCGTTACCTGGACCACCACCCTTGCCATCGCGCTTGCCGTTGCGGGTGTCGTCATGCTCTACCATGGCGACGGTACGGTGAAACTCAGCACGGCGGGTTTTTCGCTGGTCATGGTGTCCTCGCTGCTCTATTCGTTCTACATCATCTCTGCCGACCGGTGGCAGGTGGAGATGACGGGTGTCAAGTTTACTTTCTGGGTGCTTGTGTTCTGCCTGCTTTCCATCATGGTGTTTGCGTGGGTTTCGGGCGAGGAGTTCCAATGGCTCCGTACGCCTGCCGACTGGGCCTGCGGTCTGCAGTTGGCGCTGCTGCCCACTGTGCTTTCGCTGTTTCTCATGACGGTATCCATCAAGCTCATCGGTGCCACGCCGTCTGCCATTATGGGTGCTCTGGAACCTGTCACGGCTGTATGTATCGGTGTGTTGGTTTACGGCGAGTCGTTCTCGCTGCGCCTTGCCTTTGGCATCCTTCTTATCCTGGCAGGTGTCGTCCTCGTCATCATGAAGAAGAAAGGGGCAAAGTAAAAATATACTATTGCTAAACGGTAGCACCTTTCGTACGTGTTAAGCGATGATTTGAAAAATCAAGTTTCTGATTGTAGGAGGTACAGCGCCCTCGCTGTACCGTCGCAGACTTCTCTTCGTTACCGAACGGTAATTGCTGATAAAGGTTAGGCGGACAAGAAAATTATCGGCAAAACGCCCTTCTTTCAGATAAAAGTAGTATATTTGCAAGCGTAAACATAAAAGAGGACATGACTATGGCAGAAAGAGTGAACTGCTACCCCGTGGGGGTGCAGACTTTCCAAACAATTAGAGAGGAAAAGTATCTCTATGTAGACAAGACAAAATACATCGTCGACTTCCGTGAGAAGAAGATGAGATATGTGTTCCTGAGCCGCCCGAGGCGGTTCGGCAAGTCGCTCTTCGCCTCCACTCTGCAGGCCTATTTCGAGGGCAGGAAGGAACTCTTCGAGGGGCTCGCCATCGCCGATTATGAGAAGGAGTGGGTGAAGCATCCCGTACTCCATTTCGACATGAGCGGGGCCAAGCACTTTGACAAGGAAGCACTGAAGCGCTATCTTCACCTGCAATTGCGCGGCTATGAAGATGTATATGGGAGGAACGAGGAAGAGGTGGATCCCAACGAACGTTTGGACGGACTCGTGAAGCGTGCCAACAAGCAGACCGGACAAAAAGTTGTAGTCATCATCGATGAGTATGATGCCCCGTTGCTCGACGTGGTGCACGAGAAGGAGAACTTGAAAGACCTCCGCCTCATCATGCAGAACTTCTACAGCCCCCTGAAGAAGCTCGACCCCTACCTGGAGTTTACGTTTATCACAGGCATCACCAAGTTCTCGCAGCTCAGCATCTTCAGCGAGCTGAACAACCTCGACAACATCAGCATGTTCGACCAGTACTCCGCCATCTGCGGCATCAGCAAGACGGAGCTGACCACCGTGATGAAACCCGATGTGGAGTGTCTTGGCAAGTCGCTCGGAATGAACTATGAGGAATGTCTGGAAGAACTGCGCCGATACTATGACGGCTATCATTTCAGCAAGAAGTCGGAGGATGTGTTCAACCCCTTCAGTTTGGTAAGAGCAATGAACGCCCAATCCATAGAGTCCTACTGGTTCGGCTCCGGCACGCCGAACTATCTCATCAAGAGCCTGCAGAAATATCACGTCAACGTTACCGAGATCGAACAAAATGATGTCAGCGTAGACGATTTCGACGTGTCCCCAGAGCAAATGACCTCACCGCTGCCCTTGCTGTACCAGAGCGGCTACCTCACCATCAAGTCGTATAACCCGACATTCCAAACCTACACATTGGGCTACCCCAACCGGGAGGTGAAGATAGGCATGCTGAAGAGCCTTGCCCCCAACTACCTTTCCCCCATATCGCTCAACAACAACAGCCTGGTCGTAAAACTGGCGCAATGTCTGTACAAAGGCAATGTAGAGGAATGTATGCAGAAGCTCAGGGCCTACCTCGCCAGTATCTCCAACCGCCTGTCCAACAAGAACGAGCGTGATTTCCAGACGGTGTTCTACCTCATCTTCAACCTGATGGGTGCCTACATGAAGGTGGAGGAAGAGAGCGCCGTAGGCAGAGCCGATGCTGTAGTCCATATGCCCGATGCCGTGTATGTCTTCGAACTGAAGTACGACGGATCAGCCGAGGAAGCCATCAGGCAGATAGACGACAAGGGCTATTTGATTCCCTATTCAGCCGACGGCAAGCGACTGTATAAGATAGGCGTCAATTACGACAGCCAGCAGCGCACCATCGGGGAGTGGATCGTCAGGGACGCGTAAAGCTCTGCCCGGCTTTCTTGTTATCACAACTATAGTACGGCGGGGGCGCCGTACCTCCTACGGACGGCACTCCTTAGGAGGTACAGCGCCCCCGGCTGACTTATATGTGGAAGTTGACATCCTTGAGCCATTCCTTCACGTCGAAGCAGGGACACGCCTTCCTTACCCACGGCAGGTCGCGGTGGCCTACGATGTCGGCATCGGGATAGTCTGTGCAGAGGCTCTTCAGCAGGTTGTGCATGGCGTGTTTCTGTGCCGGTGTGCGTGTGTCGGCGGGGTGTCCCTGCTTGTCGAGCCCGCCCTCGTAGCAGATGCCTATGCTGTTGGCGTTGTAGCGTCTGGCGTGTGCGCCTGTCATGTCCTCGGGTCGGCAGGGGTGTATCTTGCCGTCCTTGGTGATGTAGTAGTGGTAGCCTATGGTGCGGAAGCCGCGTGCCAGGTGGCATGCCTCGAGGTCTTCTACGCTGAAGTTCTTGTCTGCACGGGTGGCGGAGCAGTGGATTACGATTAGGTTGATTTTTCTCATAGTATTTATTGGAGTTAGTTACAGTTGTGTCTCTATCCCTTGCAGCTCTGCACGCAGAAAGCGGAGGCGATGGCTGTTAGTACGGTGATGAGGAAGTTGAGAATGGTTTTCCAGTTTTCTTTTTTCATGTGCTTTTGTTTTTTCTAAAGGAGTTAAAGAAGTTAAGGAGTTAAAGAGTTAAGACAACCGATTTCGTGTGTATAAACCGCCAACTTATACAACAAATACACTTTATACAACTTTTTCTATGCTGCCGCTGCCGCATCTTTGTTGTTTATGTTGTCTGTGTTGTCGTTTTCTACGGGTAGTTAAAGGGGTTAAGGAGTTAAGACAACAGCCTTTCTTGCTTGAGTGCGTGGCGTTTCTTCGGGTGTGGTACGGCGAGGGCGCCGTACCTCCTACATCAGCCTTGCCGTTGAACTCTTCACTTTTTTACCTTTTTACTTTTATCCGGCCTTTTTACCTTTAAACTTACCTTTAAACGCAGGATGAGCAAGTACCCGTACATGACGTTTTGGGAGAAAATAGTTTGCTGGAGTGTAGTCAGCCTGGTGTGTCATCGGAATACTCCTGACTGCATCCTGCGCCTGTGTATTCATGGCTTGTCTTACTCTGCCGAATCGCTGTCAGAACCGCTTGGCGTGGTGCTGCCGCCTGACGATGTTCCGCCTGACGATGTGCCGCCCGATGTTGAGCTGCCGCCTGACGATGTTCCGCCCGATGTAGAGCTGCCGCCCGATGACGTGCCGGAATCGGAAGCGCTGGCGGTGTCTACGCGCTTGATGGTGGTGTCGAGGTTGGAGGTGGTAAGCTCGCCGGTGGCGCGGGCACGCAGTCGCAGTCCCTCGATGTACTTCGCCACGGTGAAGTCGTCCTTGGTGGGTGCCCCTCCCTTCACCTTGAGACCGATGGAGAAGATGGCGAGGTCGGGAAACTTCACGTTCTTGCCCAGCAGGAGCAGTTCCTTGGTACACGCCACGGCATCGGTGAGGATGCCCTTGATGGCGCCTTTGGAGAACGGTGTGTTGTGGCTTGCCATGTGCTCAGCCAGTTCGTCGAGTCCGATGGTCTCGTCTGCCACCACGCGCGGATACCACTTGCCGTAGGCCTGGCTCTTCTGGTTGTTGTTCTTGTAGAGTGTTACTCTGATCATAGGTTTTACGGATTTAGAAAGTTAGACTGTCATTAACGTTTGCAAAGATACGACATTTTGCAGGGCGTGCTTCGCACTTGCCGTCACTTGCGGGTACTTGTGTGTGCTTTATGGGAGTTTTTTTCTTTCGGGCGCGGAATGCAGTAGGATGTACCGTGTTGGTAGCAGTAGGAGGCACAGCGCCCCCGCTGTACCACAAGCTGGCGGGTAGCAATAGGGTTTAGGGATCGCCGAGGAAATCGATGATGGCGCAAACCTGGCGAGAGGTGAAAAACTTGCAGTGGGGATAGTATCCTGTGGCCTGCAGCTCCTGTAGCAGAAGGGTGTTGCGGTTGATCCAGCGCATGAGGTGGCAGGT
>CAVFRG010000024.1:0-36561 GCA_963624905.1 Oscillospiraceae bacterium | reverse complement strand
GGATAGGGCTGTCGCCGAAACGCAAGTGAGAGCAGGTGAAACCACCCGACTTCTTTGAGTCGTATGAGAAGTATGCCTGGCAGTACTTGTTGGTGTTGTTACCGATGATCTGTACGGAGTTCTTGTTGGCACCTACGGTACCGTCGGCACCCAAGCCGTAGAACTTAGCCTCGAACAAGTCGTCGCCGCCCATTGGGATTTCCTCCTCCTCGGGGAGAGAAGTGAAGGTTACGTCGTCCACGATACCCACTGTGAAGTGGTTCTTGGGCTGTGGCAACTCGAGGTTCTTGAATACGGCAACAATCTTGGCTGGAGTGGTGTCGGAAGAACCGAGACCATAGCGGCCGCCTACGATCAGTGGCTTGCGCTCGTCGTCGTAGAGAGCCGACTTCACGTCGAGGTACAAAGGCTCGCCCTCTGCGCCCGGCTCCTTGGTACGGTCGAGCACGGCGATGCGCTTGACGGTAGCTGGGATGGCCTTCTTCAGGAAGTCGACAGAGAACGGACGGTACAGGTGGACAGCCACCATACCTACCTTCTTGCCCTGCTTGTTGAGGTAGTCGATGGCCTCGCGGGCAGGCTCTGTGGCAGAACCCATCAGGATGATGATGTTCTCGGCATCCTCGGCACCATAGTAGTTGAAGAGGTGATACTCACGGCCAGTGATCTTGGTCATCTCCTGGCAGTACTTCTCCACTACCTCGGGGATAGCATCGTAGTAGGGGTTGCAAGCCTCACGGTGTGTGAAGAATGTCTCGGGGTTCTCGGCTGTACCGCGTGTAACAGGACGCTCAGGAGTAAGGGCACGGTTGCGGAAGTCCTCGATGTACTCGGGCTTAACCAATGGACGGATGTCCTCCATGTCCATCTCCTCTACCTTGTGGTACTCGTGAGAAGTACGGAAACCGTCGAAGAAGTTGATGAAAGGAACCTTTGTCTCGAGGGTAGCCAGGTGGGGCACTGCAGAGAGGTCCATCACCTCCTGTACAGAGCCTGAGCAGAACATGGCGAAGCCGGTCTGGCGGCAAGCCATTACGTCCTGGTGGTCACCGAAGATACAGAGGGAGTGAGAAGCCAATGTACGGGCCGACACGTTGAACACGCAGGGGAGCAACTCACCGGCAATCTTGTACATGTTAGGAATCATCAGCAACAAACCCTGCGAAGCAGTGTAGGTTGATGTCAGGGCACCAGCCTGGAGAGAACCGTGTACAGCACCTGCTGCACCAGCCTCCGACTCCATTTCCTGGATAGAAACTCGCTGGCCGAAAAGGTTCTTACGACCCTTGGCAGCCCATTCATCTACATGCTCCGCCATTGGAGAGGACGGAGTGATGGGGTAGATGGCAGCAACCTCTGTAAACATGTAGCTTACGTGAGCGGCAGCTGTGTTACCATCACAAGTGATAAATTTTTTCTCTTTAGCCATTTTACTTTTAGATAAAATATTAAAAATGTTTTGTATATTTTTTTTTAAGTCTTGTTCTTTTTTGCGGCGAGTTAAGGAGTTATGACAACAGCTTTGTGGTCAAAACGAGAGTAACTGTAGGAGGTACAGCGCCCTCGCTGTACCAAGCAAAGGGGCGGACATTGCCGTTGCTTGGCTGAGTGGTACGGCCCTTCTTGCTTGAGTCTTCCTTGAGTGGTACGGCGGGGGCGCCGTACCTCCTATAGACAACCTTCTGGCGTATGCCCTCTTTTTACTTTTTTACCTTTTTACTTTTTTACCTTTAGTAAAGGAATCCCAGCAGCCATAGCGGCAACCTGTTGTCCTTTCCCACCTCCGTGTTGTAGCGGGCGTAGACGGTATCGGGGTTGTACCTTATCTTGGTGGCAGCCTGCGCATCGCATATTCTGAATTTCCGTTTCCCGTCCACCGTGTAGAAGTGGTCCTTTCCGCCCTGGTGCACCTTGTGGTCTTTCCACATCGAGTTGACAAAGAAGGTTTCCATCACTTCCTGTTCGTTGATCTGCAGGGGGAATATGGCGTACATCAGGTTGGGGTTGTGGAGCATTACCTTCGAGGGCTTCTTGGGGAAGGTCTGCTGCTCGGGGTAAATCATGTTGATGAGTCTTGCGTCCGCCAGATACTTGATATAGTTCATTACCGTGGCGCGGCTCGTCTCTATCCCTTCCGCCAGCTGGCTCACGTTAGGAGCCTTGGCACCCTCTACGGCCAGTTGGTAGAACAACCGCTTTATCTTCGTGAGGTACTTCAGCTCTATCTGCTTGATGAGGAGGATGTCCACCTCCGTCATCATGTTCATCGTCTTGAGGAGGTTCTCCGTGAAGTTGCGTTGTTCGAGGAAGAAAGGATAGAAGCCGTGGTGCAGATAGTCCTGGAAATACTTCATGGGGCTTGCCTTCGGCAGTATCTGCTTTACGATGTGCTCGTGGTTCTGCAGGATGTCGTCCAGCTCGTATGCCGGGAAGTTGTTGCCCGTCTGCAAGTTGAGGAATTCCCGGAAAGAGAATCCCCTGAGGTTGTAGCTTTTCACGATACCGTTGAGCTCGGGGTTCTCCTCTTTCAGTCGCATCACGCTCGACCCCGTGAATACAATCTTCAGCTCAGGATAAAGGTCGTAGCACTTGCGCAGCTCGCGGCTCCAGTCGGGCTGCTTGAACACCTGGTCGATGAGCAGCGTCCTGCCGCCGTGTTTCACAAAGTCGCCGGCAAAATCGGCTATGCCCCGCCCCTGGAAGTAGAAGTTGTTCATATTGACGAACAGGCACTTGCGGTCATGTGCCCCGAAACGTTCCTTGGCATATTGCAGGAGAAAAGTGGTCTTTCCCACTCCCCTTGTGCCCTTGATGCCTATCATGCGGTCATTCCAGTCCACTTCGTCCATCAGGCAGCGGTGGACAGGCGCATTGGTATGTTCTACAAGGTATGCATGTGTTCTGAAGAATGCTTCTTCCATGAGAATTTGTCTGTTCGAATTTGTTTTTAATAATGCAAAGGTAATACTTATTTTGATATTTGCAAAGTGTGGATAGCAAAAACTTACATTTTTTTCATTATTTAGCATTTATCAAAATAAGGACTCGCTTATTCGGAGATATTTTACTATCTTTGCCCTTATGAAACTGCATATATTCAATCCCGACCACGATTTGGCACTTGCTGCCAACCTGCCCAACTTCACCGCGCCCCACGCCGGACGGCAGTTGCGTAGCGACCTGGCCTATATCCCCGCCCTGTGGGCAGACGAGGGCGACCTTGTGCTGGTGGACGACATCGACAGCGCACGCCTGAAGGCGCAACGCCTCTCCCGCCGTCTGGCCGAACATGTAGAGTTTATCACCATACACCAGTTGGAGAAGGCCCTCAAGGACGGCTGCTTCGTGGACAGCATACGCCCCTGGGGGTGGAACGTGGCGCTCAAGCGCGAACTGCAGCGCATCGGTACCCCCGACATCATGCTGCCCACCGATGACGCTTTGCTTCAGATAAGGAACATAAGTAGTAGAGAATGGGCATCATACCACCTCCAGAAAGACGTGGCGTATGTTACCGGCATACACCAGTTGCGTGCCATTCTTGCCCAGCGCGGCAGCGTTGTGGTAAAGGCGCCGTGGAGCAGCAGCGGCAGGGGAGTGAGATACTTGTCGCTTTCCGAAACGGACGGTTCCACGGCCGGCGGACTGACACCCACGGAGCGGTGGGTGGAGAACATCATCCGCACACAGGGAGGGGTCACGGTAGAGCCTTTATATAATAAGGTGAAAGATTTCGGCATGGAGTTTGAAATGCGTGATGGCAAGGTGAGGTATCTTGGTCTTTCGCTCTTCCAGACGCAGAAGAACGCCTATACGGGCAATGTCCTCGCCACCGAGGATGACAAGGTACAGATGCTCTCGCCCTACGTGAGTGCTGCGCAACTGGAGCAGGTAAGAGAAAAAATTATTGGGGGAATTGAGCCTGTCATACGTAATATATATAGTGGGCCTTTCGGTGTGGACATGATGGTATGCGCCAGCGGGACGGAAGGTGGTGCATGCTTCGTCAATCCATGCGTGGAACTCAACCTGAGGCGCACCATGGGGCATGTGGCTTTGGCTATCGGTGCTCCTGCCGACGAACCGAAACGTTTGATGCAAGTGGGTTTTGACGGAAGTCATTATCATCTGAGTATCAGAAAAATAGAGTCAACGGAGTAAAGTAAAGGTAAAAGGCGGATTAAAGGTAAAAAAGTAAAAAGGTAAAAAGTAAAAAGGGCAGATTAAAGGTAAAAAAGTAAAAAGAGGGCATACGCCACAAAAAGCTGTTGTCTTAACTCCTTAACTCACCAAAAAAACTCCTTAATCGGAAAACAAACAAAATAAAAAAAATGAACAAAAAACTAATCATGCTTCTGCTGGCATCGGTATCCCTGGGAGCCATGGCACAGCAAAACAAACCTTACGTGTCGCAGGTGTGGAACCCCGACCTGGGTAACGGAATGTACAAGAACCCCGTGATCAATGCCGACTATAGCGACCCTGACGTGGTGTGCGTGGGCGACGACTACTACCTCACGGCCAGCTCGTTCAACTGCCTCCCGGGCCTCCCCATCCTCCACAGCAAAGACCTGGTAAACTGGGAACTGATAGGCCACGCCGTGACAAAGCTCCAGCCCGAGGACGACTTCAACAAGCCATCGCACGGAAACGGTGTGTGGGCACCATGCATCAGCTATCACAACGGCGAATTCTACATCTACTGGGGCGACCCCGACTATGGCGTCTTCATGGTGAAGACCAAGGACCCTGCAGGCAAATGGGAAGACCCCGTGTGCGTCATTCCCGGCAAGGGCATGATAGACACCTCGCCGCTCTGGGACGAGGACGGCCGCGTGTATCTCGTGAACGGATGGGCCAACTCGCGCAACCGCTTCGCCTCTGTGCTTACCGTGCGCGAACTGAGTGCCGACGGAACAAAGGCCATCAGCGACCCTGTCATCGTCTTCGACGGCAACGGCACGGAGTACCGTACAGCCGAGGGCCCCAAGTTCTACAAGCGTAACGGATGGTACTGGCTGATGTTCCCCGCCGGAGGTGTGCCCACGGGCTTCCAGGTGGCAGCACGCTCCAAGTCGCCCTTCGGCCCATACGAGTACAAGAAGGTGTTGGCACAGGGCAAGAGCAGCATCAACGGCCCTCACCAGGGCGGATGGGTGCACACCAAGTATGGCGAGGACTGGTTCATGCACTTCCAGGACAAGGAAGCCTACGGTCGTGTGGTGCATCTGCAGCCCGTGACGTGGAAGGACAACTGGCCCGTGATGGGCAAGGTGCCCGCCAAGGGATATTGCGGCGAACCGTACGAGACATACAAGTTGCCCAAGGCAAGCAGCCACGTGAACATGAACCCCGCGGAGAGCGACGAGTTCAACGAGCCCCGGCTCGGACTGCAGTGGCAGTGGCACGCCAACTACCAGCAGTGGTACGGCATGCCCACCAGTCTGGGCGTGATGCGCATCTATACGGACAAGAACGACGGCACCATCTGGAACACGCCCAACCTGCTGTTGCAGAAGACACCCGCCGACAATTTCACGGCTACCGCAAAACTGGAGCTGACGGCCAAGTCGCCCGAACAGATGGGCGGCATCATCATGATGGGACTCGACTATTCGGCACTCGTGGTGAAGCGCGTAGGCGACGCATTCCAGTTGCAGCAGATTACCTGCCGTTCTGCCGACAAGGGCAAGCCCGAGGAGGTAAAGGTGCTCGAGACGCTGAAAGCCACATCCGCCGATAAGGTAGACTATCAGCCCGCCATCCACGAGGCGCTGTACATGCGCATGGTGGTAAACAGCGGCAAGATGCAGTTCTACTATAGCAAGGACGGAAAGAAGTTTGTCAAGGCTGGCGACGAGTTCAAGATGCGCGAAGGAAAATGGATCGGCGCCAAGATTGGTATGGTTGCCAAAGAACCAGCCGGCAAGACCAACCGCGGATGGATAGACGTAGACTGGTTCAGAGTGACGGCACAATAAAGGTAGGGCCTAACAATAACTATGCGTGGAATCTTCAGAACACGACTGAAGATAAATAACTTGAAGATATAATCATAAAAAAAAAGGACCGGGCAGTACAGAAGGGAAACTTTCTGTCTGTCCGGTCCGCAAGCTTGGCGGTCAGGTTCGTTTTTCACATATATTCCTGTCCGTTATGGAAATCGTTGTCCCACTTGCGGGGCAGAGTGCATTGTGTGCATATATATTTGTTACCTATTGATTTTTCAGCACTCTGTCTGCTCAGCATCATGTCAGTAGATGCCAAGCACGAAGTGGTACACATAACTGATGCCCAAGCCTGCTATACATGAAGTTACCACATGAATCATTCCCGGCATCATGAAAGAATGGTTTAGCAAATATTTTCCTATTACGGTAGTACCGGAACGGTCGAAGTTCACTGTGGCGATGTCCGAAGGATAGTTGGGGATGAAGAAATAACCGTATACCGACGGCATCACTCCCAGCAACACCCATCCTTCTATGCCGAGCGAGTAGGCCAGCGGAAGCATTGCTACCACAACGGCACCCTGCGAATTGATGAGCACCGACACCACAAAGAAGGCTATGGCTATGGTCCAGGGGTATGCCTTGACCAGGTCGGTAAGGAGCGTCTGTATCTCGGGCAGGTAGTTGGAGAAATAAGTGTCGCTCATCCAGGCAATGCCGTAGATGGCCACTACAGCCACCATGCCGTTCTGCCATACGGCACCCGATACGGCCTTCTTCGGGGCGGCTTTGCAGAACATTACCATCAGGGCAGCAGCGGCAAGCATCATGATCTGTATGACGAGGTTCATGGCGAGCGGTTTCTCTACCACACTGCCGTCGGCGAGCGTCTTGGGGTAGGAGGGCAGCAGGTTGACACCCATCATGCTGCAGATGGAGATGACGACGATGATAAACAGGGCTGTAAGGAAGATGCATACGGCACGTTTGCTCTCGGGAGCGATCTTCTTGTCGAGGGTAGTCGCCGTATTGCCGTAGATGTATGCCTTCTGGGCGGGGTCTTCCAGACGCTTCATGAACTTGGGGTCTTTGTCCAGGTCCAGACCGCGGTTCCAGCTGGCCAATACGGCACAGAATATGCCCACGATGCATGCCGGAATGGTAACCAGCAGTATCTGTACGTTGCTGATGTGGAAACCGTTGTCGATGCTGATGGAGGAGAAAGCCACTACTGCCGCGGCGATGGGCGAGCACGTGATGCCTATCTGCGAGGCGATGCTGGCTATGCCGCAGGGACGCTCGGGGCGTATGCCTTTCTTCAGGGCAATGTCGCAGATGATGGGCATCAGCGTATACACTACGTGGCCCGTACCCACCAGGACCGTAAGAAAGAAGGTGGTGAAAGGAGCCAGGAGCGTGATGCGTTCAGGGTGACGGCGCAGTATACGCTCGGCTATCTGTATCATCCAGTCCATACCGCCCGATGCCTGCAGCAGTCCGGCGCAGGTCACGGCAGCCACAATGATGTAGATAACGTCGGTAGGAGGATTGCCCGGCTTGAGCGAGAATCCCAATACAAGAATCGCAAGGCCGATGCCCGAGATGGCTCCCAGAGCCAACGAGCCGTAGCGCGCACCCACCCAGAGTGCGATGAGTACGACAAGCAGTTGTACTATCATTAATAATGTCATAACAGAGTTAAGTTTTAGTTTGTTGTTATAGTGCCGTCCCCCTTATGCACCAGGGCGAGCGCGCACCGTCAAGATGATTTTGGAGGCAAAGTTACGACATTCGGCATAATATCGCTTTCGTTTTCTCTCAAACGACTATCGTTTTTTGGTAATGTACGAAAAATTCTCGGCAAAGCAACAAAAATATCAGTGAATCCTTGTCCCGTTGGCGTTATTGTCGTATTTTTGCACTACATTCGGCGTTCACATGAAGTGAAGAGCTGCCATTTTTTCTTAATAGACTATGAAATACGGATACATAAAAATAGCGAGCGCCATCCCCTCGGTAAGGGTGGGCGACGTGGCGTACAATACGCAAGAGATGAAAAAACAGATAGCCCGGGCGGAGGACAAGGACGTGGAAGTAATCGTCTTCCCCGAGCTGTCGCTTACGGGCTACAGTTGCCAGGACCTCTTCGGACAACAGCTTCTCCTCGACGCTGCCGAGCATGCCGTTGCCGAATTGCTCGGGTTCACACGCCAGATGGACATCATCTCCATCGTGGGGGCACCCCTGGCGGCAGGCGACTTGTTGCTCAACACCGCCGTGGTCGTCCAGCGCGGGCAGATACTGGGCATTGTGGCAAAGACCTATCTGCCCAACTACAGCGAGTTTTACGAGAAGAGGTGGTTTGCCTCTTCGCAAGACTTGCGCCAAACCGAGATACAATATGCCGGGCAGAGGGTGTGCGTTACGCCCGACATCCAACTGTTCCGTACCTCGGACGGGGTGCAGTTCGGCATAGAGATATGTGAGGACGTATGGGCGCCCGCCCCTCCCAGCAACAAGCTGGCGCTGGCTGGTGCCGATATCATTTTCAACCTTTCGGCAAGCGACGAGCTAATAGGCAAGCACACCTATCTGAAGAGCCTCCTCTCACAGCAGAGCGCACGTACCATCACGGGCTACGTGTACAGCTCGTGCGGATTTGGCGAAAGTACGCAGGACGTGGTGTACGGCGGCAATGCCCTCGTGTACGAAAACGGGCGCATGCTGGGCCAGAGCGACCGCTTCTCGCTGGAGCCGCAGATGGTTACGGCGCAGATAGACGTGGAGAAACTGCGCACGGAGAGGCGTACCAATTCCACTTACGTCAATGCCCAGCGCAACATCAAGTACTCCTTGCAGGACGGCCAACTCGGCATACGTACCGTCGATGCGCATGCGCCAGCGCATGAACATCGCTTCGTGCTGGAGCGTAGCGTGCCCCAACATCCGTTCATTCCCGAGAGCACGGATATGCGTGCCTCGTGCGAGGAAATATTCAGCATACAGGTCATGGGACTGGCCAAGCGCATAGTGCATACGCATGCCAAGACCGTGGTGCTGGGCATCAGCGGCGGACTGGATTCTACGCTCGCCCTGCTGGTGTGTGTCAAGACGTTCGACAAGCTGCAGATGGACCGCAAGGGCATTGTCGGTGTTACTATGCCCGGGTTCGGCACCACCGACCGCACCTACAACAATGCCGTATCGCTGATGCAGAGCCTCGGCATAACCATAAGGGAGATAAGCATCGCCAAGGCCGTGACGCAGCATTTCGAGGACATAGGGCAGGAGAGTAGCGTGCACGACGTTACCTACGAAAACTCGCAGGCACGCGAACGCACTCAGATTCTCATGGATCTGGCCAACAAAATGGGAGGTATGGTGATAGGTACGGGCGACCTCTCCGAACTGGCTCTCGGCTGGGCCACCTACAATGGCGACCACATGAGCATGTACGGTGTGAATGCCAGTATCCCCAAGACCCTCATACGCCATCTGGTTAGCTATGTGGCGGAGAGCGGTATGGATGACCGCAGCCGCCTTACCCTGCTCGACATCATAGATACGCCCATCAGCCCCGAACTTATCCCTGCCGACGAGAACGGACAGATAAAACAAAAGACGGAAGACCTCGTGGGGCCTTACGAGCTGCACGATTTCTTCCTGTACTATTTCCTGCGCTTCGGGTTCCGCCCGTCCAAGATATTCCTCCTTGCCAAGAAAGCCTTCCTCGAGACGACGGGCAAGAGGGTAAAGATAAGCGACAATGACCCTGACTCTTATGACGAGGCTACCATCCTGAAGTGGTTGCGTGTGTTCGTGCGCCGGTTCTTCGGCCAGCAGTTCAAACGCAGTTGTCTGCCCGACGGACCCAAAGTGGGCAGCGTGAGCCTCAGTCCGCGCGGCGACTGGCGTATGCCTTCGGATGCATGCGCTACAGCGTGGTTGAGCGACCTGGAATAGCATGTTGTTGTTGCCAACATCCTTTCTCGGGTGTTGGCAACAATAGCGATTGTCCATCTTAGAATTTCTTGCCGAACACGATGTTGCAGAACGTCTTGACGAGTATCTTGACGTCAAACCACCAGGAACGGTGCTCCAGATAGTAGAGGTCAAGCTCCAGACGCCGCAGCATCTTTTCCATCGTGTCGGTATAGCCGTTGTAGAGCGTGGCATAGGATGTGACGCCCGGACGTATCTGGTACAGCTGCTCGTAGCGGCTGTCGTGCTGCATAATCTTGTCGATGTAGAACTTGCGCTCGGGACGCGGACCGATAAAGGCCATGTCGCCTTTCAGTACGTTCCAGAGCTGCGGCAACTCGTCGAGATGGTGCTCGCGCAGGAATTTCCCCACTTTTGTAAGCCTCGGGTCACCGTTCACCTCCAGAAGATTGGGGCCGTCCTTCTCGGCATCCACCTTCATAGAGCGGAACTTGTAGATGAAGAACGGTTTGCCGTGCAGGCCGATGCGCTCCTGCTTGTAGATGACGGGTAGGCCGTCCTCCATGCGGATGGCAACGGCTATTACTCCAAGCAGGGGGGAAAAACAGAGCAGGCATACCGCCGATATAATCGTGTCGAATGTTCTCTTTATCATTTCCGGGCTGTTTTAGCT
Organism: Oscillospiraceae bacterium; assembly: GCA_963624905.1. GTDB lineage: Bacteria > Bacteroidota > Bacteroidia > Bacteroidales > Bacteroidaceae > Prevotella. Next base: position 25,995 of record CAVFRG010000024.1, on the reverse strand, counting down.
TGAATGTAATAGGTCAATGCTATGTTGAATACAGTATACAGCAGAATGTCGGCGAAGAGAATGGCGTTAAAGTCTTTCCTTATAAATTCGTAAACAGAAAGGTTGATGGCAACAAAGCACAACTCCAACAGCAGGATGGTTGCCAATGTACGATGCTGTGACAAACCTGCAGCCATCAGTTTGTGGTGGATGTGGCTCTTGTCGGCATCAAAGATGGGTTTTCTTATCCGCAGCCGGTGTATGACAACGCGCACCACGTCAAAGGTGGGTACTATCAGCAGGCTGTAGGCCAAAATGACTCTCGTGGTGGAGAAGGGCATCACGCTCGGATTGTGCATTGATGTCTTGACAAACAGGAAGGCCAAGATGAAGCCAAGTGTCAGACTGCCCGAGTCGCCCATGAAGATCTTGCGGTTTTTCTCAGCTTTGCCGAAAACATTGAAGTAGAGGTAGGCCGTGAGAACGCCCACGAGTCCTGCTATCAGTACGGCATACACCACGAGGCCGTTGTGCATGAAGCTATAGAGAAAACCCGCAAGGGCAAGGATGGACAAGCTGGCAGCCAGTCCGTCTATACCGTCGATGAGGTTCATGGCGTTGTCTATAAACACAAACACCAGCACGGTAAGCGGGAAACCTATATAGAAAGGTATCTCGTGTAGTCCGAAAAGCCCGTAGAGATTGTTTATGTAAAGTCCGCATAGGGGAAGGATGGCGGATGCTACTATCTGGATGACAAACTTAACCTTGGCATCCAGACCTATGAGGTCGTCTACGATGCCCACGCCATACACGAGCAGCAGGCTGATGAGAAGTCCGAGTGTCCAGGTACTGATGGTAATCTTTGAGTTGACGGCCTGGCTTCCCATTATCAGCGTAACGATAAAGAAGGCTATCAGCATGCTGGGCATGAAGGCAATGCCGCCCAGACGGGGCACCAGGCACTTGTGTACCTTGCGCTGGTTGGGCATATCGTACAAATTATTCTTCTTGCAGAAGCTGAGGAGCGCCGGGATGAAAAGGAAACCACAAAGTGCACTCAAAAGGAAAGCCCCCAGTATCGCAATCGTTTCATGTGTCATAGTCGATGTCAAAATTCTCTTTTACGTTTTTTAGTGTTACGTTTATTATATTAACTATGAAAGCGGGGCTTTATTGCATGATTCATAAAAAAATATTTGGCAATTACCCTTTTTCCTTGTAATTTTGCGGAAAATAATCGCAAACATGAAATATCCTATAGGAATACAGACGTTTGAACACATCATAGAACGAGGATTTGTTTATGTAGACAAAACCGATTTGGTGTACAAATTGACACGGGGAAATACCTATGTCCTGTGTCGCCCGCGCCGATTCGGAAAGAGCCTGCTTGTGTCTACACTCGAATGTTATTTCAAGGGACGGAAGGAACTTTTCAAGGGCCTTGCCATGGAGAAGCTGGAGACAGAGTGGAAGGAATATCCTGTACTCCATCTGGACTTCGGGTCTGGCAACTTTCTGAATGACGGAACGCTGGAGGAGGTGCTTTCCGGAGAGGTTGCAAGGTGGGAAAAACAATACGGTATTGAGCCAAAGTATAAGGACATAGGACGAAGGTTTCAACAGGTCTTGCACGATATACACGAACAGACGGGGCTTGGCGCTGTAGTACTTATAGACGAATACGACAAACCGATACTGGATGTCATAGATATGGACTTCCAAGTGGAACATTTGGGCGTAACCATGACGCTGGAGGAAAAGCACCGCAACATCATGAAGTCGTTCTATGCCACCTTTAAGGTTGCCGATGCCGACCTTCGCTTCGTCTTCCTGACGGGAGTGACGAAGTTCTCGCAGATAAGTATGTTCAGCGGATTCAACCAGCCAGACGACATCAGCTTGTCTGCAAAATACGACTCTATATGCGGTATTACGAAGGACGAGCTGGTCAAGTACTTCGCAGAACCGATAGAAGAATTGGCAGTGGAGTACGAATGCAGCAATGAAGAAATGCTGGAGAAACTGAAACTGAAGTATGACGGCTATCACTTCAGTAAGCGCATGGTGGATGTATTTAATCCGTTCAGTCTGCTCAATGCCTTCAGTCATGTAAACCTCGGTAGTTACTGGTTCAAGAGCGGTACGCCGACATACCTGGTGCGCCTGCTCAACCATTTTGACGAGAATTTGGACGAACTTGTAGGCAAGTATTATGGTGTACCTCAGTTTGACGACTACAAGGCTGACGTGGAGAGACCTCTACCTATGATTTACCAGAGTGGCTATCTCACAATCAAGGGCTACGAAAGGGACACGGAGTCTTACATGCTCGACATTCCTAACAACGAAGTGCGCGAGGGACTTCTGACCATCCTTGCCAATGACTATCTTAAGACAAAGACCGACTCTGCCAGTTGGCTGATATCTTCCGTACACCAACTGAAGCAAGGCAAGCTACAGAAGTTCATGGAATCGATGACCGCCTTCCTTGCAAGCATCCCCTACACTGTGCGTCGCAGAAACAGCGAACGTGAGTACGAACGCCACTTCCACTACACGTTCTACCTGTTGCTGCGCATGCTGAGCTGCTTCCTCCTCTTCCACGAGAAGGAGACAAGCCAAGGGCGTGCCGACTGCGTGTTCGAGACTCCTAACGATGTCTACATCTTCGAGTTTAAGCTAGACGGTTCTGCCGATGCCGCCCTACAGCAGATAGAGGAGAAAGGCTACGCCCGAGAGTATGCCACAGACACACGCAACGTTCACCAGATAGGCGTCAACTTCTCTTCCGAGAAGGGTACGATAGACGAGTGGAAGGAAAAGTAAGAATCTATATTGCAGTTGAAATATGGAATATCCGAGCATTAAATTGCTCCATGATTGCAAATATTTCTCCAAAAGGGGTGAGTTTCTCAGATTTTATTCGTACCTTTGCCATATCATTCAGATTTTTGCTTGTTTGTGATTGCAGCACTAAGATAGGTGAAAATTCTGACATAACAAAATTCTGGACGACTTTTTATTGTCCATGTGCTTATAACAAATATCAAATTATAGTGTTGCGGAATTTAGGGATATAAGATAAAACTTATGACATATTATAATATCGGACTAACAGGGGTTAAAATACAGAAACTCATATGTGTTATCTCTTCAAGACAGGAGTGGCGGAGTGTAAGATAGAGTGAACCGAATGGATTTGCAATAGGTTTTCCAAGTAATGGCACTGACAATTATTAAGAAAAACATGAGGGATAAACGTTCTGCATTGATAGGGAAGAATATAGCTTTTTCTTTTCTTATCAAGGTGTGGAGCGCAGCCGTAATTTTTCTGTTGGTACCGTATACGCTGAAATGCCTCGGAGAATATAGAAATGGGGTTTGGCTTACGTTGAGTGGCCTGTTGTTGTGGATAGACCAACTGGACATTGGACTCGGGAATGGATTGAGAAATAAATTGGCTACGTATATCGCTGAAGGTAATATGGAAAAAGCCCGGCAAGCCGTATCTTCCACATTTTGCATGCTGATTGTCGTTGTTCTGCCTATAGCTGTATTGTTGTGTTTGCTAATAAATGTCATTGACCTTTATTCACTGTTGAATATCAACCCTGAGTATGTTAGCGACCTTTCCGTGGTCTTCACTGTGGCGACAGTCTTGGTGTGTACTACCTTCGTACTTAAGTTTATCGGCAATTTCTATTTGGGGCTTCAGTTGCCGGCCGTAAACAATCTGCTCGTCGTATCCGGTCAGACGTTGGCTCTGTTTGGTACCATGGTTCTTTATTACTGCGGAATCTCGTCGCTTGTGGGAATTGCCGTGGCGAATACTTTCCCACCGCTGATTGTGTACGTCGTTGCTTATATATACAGCTTCTACTATAAATACAAGTTTCTGCGTCCTACAGCGGAAAGCGTTAGGAAAACGATGATACGGCAACTGTTCAGTTACGGTGTGCAGTTCTTTATATTACAGATGGCCGGATGTATATTGTTCATGACGAGCAATGTGCTCCTGTCGCGTATGTTCTCTCCAGATGTCGTAACGCCGTACCAGATAACTTACAGGTATTTCTCCATAGTGCTTATGGTGTTCACCGTGATATGCACCCCATACTGGAGTGCCACGACCGACGCATACAAGAGGAAGGACATGGCGTGGATTGTAAAGAGTAACCGGTTGCTCAACAAGATACTTCTTGCGATATTCGTTTTGGAAATCATTATGGTGGCAGTATCGCCTGTGTTCTATGGCATTTGGATCGGCGATGACGTGGATGTGCCGGTTAGCATGACAATAATGATGGGGATATACATGTTCGTGACCATATGCAGTCTGAGATATTCCTTCATCCTCAACGGTATAGGCGCATTGAGACTTCAGCTATATGCCACGGTAACGGCGGCAGTGTGTTTCATTCCGCTGTCGGTCGCTGCTGTTAAGGCAACGGGCAGTATAGTTTGGTTTATGGCAGTGATGAGTGCCGTAAATTTGCCGGGCTTGGCGATTAATATAATACAATATAGGAAAATCATTAAAAACGAGGCTAAAGGAATATGGATAAAATAGCTAGCAAGCAAGATTATAACCCTTCAAAGAAATTGTTGAATTTCAAGATAGTAGCGAAAATGTTGAGTGAACATCGTAAAATGTACCTCATATCAATGCCTGTGGTTCTTGTGTTGGGATATCTTTTAATCTGTTGTGTACCGCGGTTCTACAGCAGTTCCGTAACCCTGGCTCCTGAGTCATCTGAGTCATCCATGGGAGGTCTTTCGTCCACCTTGTCATCGCTCGGTGTGGGGGCTTTGGGCAAACTTGCCAATAACGATGCTATATCTTTGGAGTTATATCCTGACTTGATAGGGTCAAACGATTTTATTATCAAGATGTTTCCGCTTACGGTCACCACAAAGGACGGTAAGCTAACAACAACTTATTATGATTATCTCTTGCATCATAAGAAACGGGCATGGTGGGAAAGTTTGACGGGGAAGATCAAGGAAATGTTCGAGAAGAAAGTAACCGACACTTACACCGGAAAGGCTAACGAGAAAATCAATGTGTTTTCGATGACAAAGAGGCAGCAAGACATTGCCGGACTTGTGAGGGGCAATATCCGTTGCACCATCGACCAAAAGACAAACGCCATTACAATTACCGCAAAAGACCAAGACCCCAGGGTATGTGCCACTCTTGCGGACAAAACGGCGCAGCAGCTCCTTGATTTCATAATTGATTACCGGACACGGAAAGCGAAGAATGATTACAATTATTATAAAAAACTTTGCGATAAGGCGCAACTGGATTATGAAAAGGCCAGGCAAAAATACGCTGCCTACTCAGATGCCAACTATGAGGCGGAACTGGAGGGCGTACGCTCAAAGATTGAAGACTTGGAGAATGATATGCAGCTCAAGTTTAATATCTACTCAACAATGAATACGCAAAAGCAGACGGCATTGGCAAAAATACAGGAAAAGACACCGGCCTTCACAACGATTGAGAGCGCTACAGTGCCTACGAAGCCTGCCGGACCGAAACGTATGTTGGGAGGTATAGGGCTGATGATGTTCTACGCCGTAGTGTTGTCTGTATATTATCTCAGAAAGTATATATGCTGATAATCCTTTTCGTTGTAATGCTGACTATCATGGTGAATGCTCTGTTTTCGGAGAATTTGCCAAAGAGATACCATAGCTGTCTGCTGTGGCTGTATGTCATTGTGTTTGTCGCGATTTCCGTGACCCGCCCAACATCATACGTCAGTGATTACAAGAATTATGAGAAGTATTTTTATTCTTTCGACAAGAAACTCACCCAGCTTGCGGTAGAGCAGACCTTCCTTATTATCTCTGAGTTTGTGTACCGGCATGGAGGAACGATGAAGTCCGTTATTTATATCTTCGCCTTTATTTCCATTCCGCTGAAACTCTATTCCGTGAGAAAAATGACGGACGAAACATGCTTTCTCCTTTCAATCTTGGTGTATGCCAGCAACTATTTCATGCTTCATGACTGTGAGCAGATAAGGCTTGCGGCAGGTATGGCGTTCGGGATGTATGCACTGTATCTGAGGGTTGAAAGAAGATCAGCATGGCTGATAGCAGGTTTGCTGGCTATTGGCATAGCGTTCCATCACACGTTGGCGGTACTCGCTTTTCCGTTGCTCATGAGTCCCAAAGACTTGTCCGCAAGATATAAGACTGTGCTTGCGGTCATTGTTCCGGTAAGCGTTCTTTTATGGGTGGCGCATATTAATATAATAACGTCTCTCCCTATTCCTTACATAGAGCAGAAACTGGCTCTTTATGAGTACGCCATTGCTAATGGTGAGCACCCGGACATTAGGGTCATTAACATAATGGTGCTGTTTAGAATTGCGTTATTCTATTATGTGATATACTATTACGATGTCATTAAACCTCATATCAAGGCGCTGCCGATGCTCCTATTGTGCGACTGCTTCTCTTTGGCGGCGTGGTTCGGCCTAAGCGAGATGTCTGTAATAGCCGTGCGTATATCGCAGCTCTTTGGCTTTGTAGAGATAATATTGTTCGCAAGCGTGTATTATACTATACGTCCGGCATGGTGCGGCAAGGTTATAGTGATGCTCCTCGCAACATATTTCTTTGCGCAGAACTATGTTTACAACCAGTTCGGATTCAGATAAACGAAATCACATGGCAAAGATATTGTATGTTATAACTCTTTACGGATGCAGACTTGAAGATGCTGCAGCATTCAAGACCCTGCTCTCAGGGCACAAGGATATCTACAGCGATATCTTTGTCTACGACAATTCCCCGCAAGTTCAGACGACTGCTGTCAGCGTGGGACAATATGTCCGGGATACTGGCAACGGCGGCTTGGGTAAGGCATACAATGCAGCGTGGAAATACGCCCAAAATGAAGGGTACGACAGATTGCTGCTTATGGATCAGGACACGTTTTTCCCGGCAAATGCCAAGGAAGGCTATATCAAGGCCATGGAAGAATATCCGCAGATGCCTATGATAGTTCCGCGCCATGTAATAGAAAACGGAAAATATATTTCGCCTACGCCCTATAGACTGCACACCTCGCATATTTGTGAAACTGCACCTGTGGGTGTCGTGAAATTCAGTGAAGCGTGCCCGATTAACAGCGGAATACTTCTTACTGTAGATTCGTTCTCCAAAGCCGGGGGATACGATGAGAATATATGGCTGGATTTTTCCGATATAGCATTTATCGAAAAATACAAGAAATTCTATCTGGAATTTTATGTCATGGATGACGTGATGTGTAGGCAGACCTTCTCAGCTACTGAAACTGACAAGGGCAAAGTGTATCATCGCTTTTGCATATATTTGGAATGCGCCCGCAATTTCCGAAAGGGGACTTCTGGGAATTGTCTGTCATTGACTTTCACAACATTGCGCCCGACATTGTCGAGAACTCTACGGGAACTGACGCTGAAATATCTTCGGGCGTATTTGAATTATTATTTACTAAACAAGAAGAACAGGAATGTGCAAAATACATAATGTAACGGTGTTGATGTCGACATACAACGGAGGCATGTACCTACGCGAACAAATAAATAGTATATTGAACCAGAAGAGCGTGCGGGTAAACCTTGTTGTCCGGGATGACGGGTCAGAAGATGATACCTTGAGCATACTTGATGAGTATAAGGCAAAAGGCTTGCTTTCTTTCTACACAGGGAGTAACCTTGGACCGCAAAGGAGTTTCATGCACCTTCTCCAGCATGCTCCGCAAAGCGAATATTACGCCTTTGCCGATCAGGACGACTATTGGATGGAGGATAAGCTCTATACTGCGGTAAAAAGTCTTGAAAACCGTTGCGATGAGCCAGCCTTGTATTTCGGGCAGACACAGCTGACCGATGCAGACTTAAATCCCAAGCCAAGCGTTATCATAAAACCTCTGCTGACATTCGGCGAAAGCCTCATATATAAGTTCATCGGTGGATGCACTATGGTACTGAACCATCAGATGCGAGAGAAAGTCGGTGACATATCCCCCAAAATAATGCCGATGCATGATATCTGGATTTATTCGATAGCGCAGGCTATAGGGGCTTATATATATTTTGACAAGACTCCGCATATCCTCTATCGGCAGCATACTTCAAATGCCGTAGGGCAAGGGCAAGGCTTCGTATATGAGTGGAAGGCGAGGTTGCATCGCTTCATGTCGCGGCGTGACGAACGGTACATTCAGGCAAAGGAGTTGTGTGACTGCTATTCGGGTATCATCACTCCGCATAACCTGCAAACGCTTAATTTGTTCCTTTCCGGAAAACATTCTTTCGTGAAGAGGCAGAAGATTATGTTCTGCCGGCAGATGAGATGCGCTGACAGGACTACCCAAATACTGTTTTGGGCGAATTTGCTCACAAATAAATATTGATGGCATACCGTACAGGTCTTGTGTGAAAACACGACTGCTAATAATTTGTGTATGAAGAATATAAAGATATCCGTAATTACCATCGCGTATAACAGCGGAGAGACTATTGAAAAGACAATCCAAAGCGTGATTTGTCAAGATTACCGCAATAAGGAGTATATCATTATCGACGGTAAGTCTACGGACAACACGATGGACATAGTTAATAAATATTCTGACCGGATAGACTTCGTCCTGTCCGAAAATGACAATGGCATAAGCGATGCTTTCAACAAAGGCATTGCTCATGCCACAGGAGATTTGGTTGTTTTCATAAACTCGGATGACTATATGTTGCCGCACGCCCTGGAATATGTGGCGGACAATTATGAGGAAAACATAGATTTGTTCTGCGGAAATCTGATTTTGTGGAATCAGGATACGGACTACAAATGCAGGATTAAACCGTCGTTGAGATTTCCCGTGCTTCCGTTCTTTTGCAGACCGGCACATCAAGGTGTATTTGCCAAAATGGACTTGTGCCGTTCCTTGGGTGGGTATGACACCAAAATTAAGTATGCAATGGACTTGGACTTTTTGATAAGGGCTACAAAAGCTGGCGCAAAGTTCAGGCATCTTGACTTTGATATTGCCGTGTTCAAGCTTGGTGGCGCTACAAGTGAAAGTATTTTCAAAAAGCGAAGGGAGTATATGTATATTGTGAGGAAGAACGGCGGCAACCTATTTCAAGCTTGTTTGTTCTACGCTTTTCTTGTCTTTACGCAAACAACTAAAAAACTATTGCAAATGTCAGGCTTGGATGTGGTAAGAAGATTGCGTTATCAAAAGGCAAGGTAAATATTTTGCGGGCAATCTGTTAAGACAAACATTAACTTTGCAACAATATAGGTGCATGAAACGAAAACTTCTGATTATATTTGTATTCCTTCTCCACATCCTTGCAGAAGCTTCTAGCGCGGAGATACCGAGGATTGCTTACATGGGGCCTGTCGTCAGTAAAGTTTCTGCTCAGGAATATGCAGACATTAAGACGTGCGGCTTTACCCATTGCATCAATATCTACAACACTTTGGCTGAGGCGAAGGCTGACTTGAAAATAGCTTACAGTGCGGGAGTTGGGCTATATATCCATACGCCGCAAGTAGTGCAGGCACCAACTATGGCGGCTTCGTATCTTGGCGGCCAAAACGGGCTGTCCGGGTATTTCCTTGCCGACGAGCCTTCTTACGCAGGTTTGCAGACTATAAAGAAGAACAAAGAGGCCATTGCAAAGGTGGACAGCAAGCATCCGTGCGTGGTGAACCTTCATCCATATTATGATGAAAAGCAATTTAAGAATATAGGTAGCCAGACGTATCGCCAGTATTTGCAGGCGGCAGCCAACTTGGGGATGCCTCAGATTTCCTTTGACTATTATCCTGTGACCAAAAGTGGTTTGAGGGACGGATGGTTCGGAAATCTAAGCGAGGTGCGCAGCTTGTGCCAGAATACGGGTTTGAGCTTTTGGGGATTTGTTCTTACTGTTCCGCATGGCAAATATCCCCAGCCTACGCTTGCTTCCCTGAGACTTCAGGCGTATGTCAATCTCCTGTATGGAGCAAAGGCTTTGGTGTATTTTACATACAAGACACCGTCAGACAAAAACTATGATTTCCACGACGCTCCGGTCAACGCCGATGGCAAAAAGACAAAGACGTATTATCTCGTGAAAACGCTGAATGCGGAACTGAAGACAATTTCAGCATTGTTCGCCAAGGCTGTTGTCTTGCGTGTAGGTCATCTTGTGAAGATACCGAACGGAGAACAGAAAGCCGTTTGCCCCAAGCAGTTGGACAGTCTTGTCGTTGAAGGGAAAAAGGGGGCTCTCGTTTCTGAATTCACGAGCGGGAAGAGCCGGTATCTTGCGGTTGTAAACAAAGACTATGTTGACAATATGCGTCTGATGATAAAGTCTAAGACGCAAGGTGTGCGTTATGTAAACAAAAAAATGCAGCAGGAGAATTTGGTAGGACAGTATATCGTGAAGCCGGGCGACGTGGCGATATTCAAACTAAAATAGAACAGGCATGAAAATATGTATACTTACCCCTCGGTTCCCCTTTCCCGAAAACGGAGGGGACGTGTTGAGAATAAACAATATTGCACGATACCTGAAATCACAGGGGCATCAGCTTCTTCTCGTTTCCTTTCATGACGGCAACGCTGATGCTGATTTGGCGAAATCGTTGTATGACAAGGTATTTCTTGTTAAGCGGACTAAGATAGTGTCTGCGCTAAACTCTTTGTTATTTCTACTTCGTGGCAAACCTATACAGTGCGGGTACTATTTATCTCGGTCATTTGGCAAGATGTTCCACCGTGTGGTTTCCATAGAAAAGCCAGACCGCTATTTGTCGCATCTCTTGCGTATGGCACCGTATATAGAACGTGAGGGCTTGAATGACAAGTCTGTCGTTGAGATGACAGACGTTCTGTCTAAAACGTATGCTATGGTAACCCACGCAAAGGGCAGTAGTCTGAAGAAGATAATTTACATTGTCGAAAGACGGTTGATAGGGAAATATGAGCGTCATGTCGCTGAATATTTTCCCAAGGTAGTACTTGTGTCTCGTGATGACGTAAACTACTTTCTTAAGGTTAATTGTCCGAAGCAAAATTCGCTGAGCGTACACACCAACGGTGTGGATATATATCCTCCGAATTGCGATTACAGTTCGGGAAAGATATGTTTTGTCGGAAATATGCGCACATTGCAGAATCAGGATGCGGCTTTGTTTTTCGCCAAAGAGGTGTTTCCTTTGATAAAGAAGAGCAGGCCTGACGCAAAGTTCTATATAATAGGTGCCCAACCCTCAAAGGAAATAACCGACCTGGGAGAGGCGGACAGCGACATTGTCGTTACAGGGTTCGTAGACGACCTCTATGCACAGGTAAAAGACTCGTGTATTGCCGTCGCTCCCGTGAGAATAGCCGCAGGCATACAAAATAAAGTGCTTGTAGCGATGGCGATGGGTGTTCCGGTGGTATTGTCCAAGCTGATATCAAGTGCCATTCCAGAATTGAAGGACGGGGAGAATTGCTTTGTACGTAGTGATGCGGATGAGATTGCAAAATCCTGCATTTTGTTGATGAACGATAAGTCTCTGAGAAACAAAATAAGCAAGGCTGGCCGTCAAACAGTTGTGGACAATTATTCGTGGCCGGAGAAACTTAAAGGATATATGGATATTGGTGCTGAATTATAGGCACACCTTGCTGAATACTGAATATAAGTAAGCATCGGTCAACTACCCGGTGTCCTTATTCTGATTTAGTTGTACCTTTGCCCCCGCAATGAGTAACAACTAATTCAGATATTTCTATCAAGTGTTCTGACACTCCACCTTTCCTGTGATGCAGTCTCTAAAGGAGCACAGGTACATTGACCCTCTCTTACTTTTAATTGCTCCAAGTACCATCGAATAGCAAGACTGTCACCCACTCGTAATGCTGTCAATATGTGTGACCATCTCAGATTTTGCAAAGGGTCACAGGGACAGGTACGTTGCCCACTCTTATTTTTTTATTCTATTTCCCGGATTTGCGTTTCAGTCAAGCCGGTGTAGTGCATAATCTTTTCTATGCTTTCACCGTCTGCCAACATTTCTCTTGCTATTTCAATAGAGCGTTCATCACGTCCTTCAGCTCTTCCTTTCTCATGTCCCTTTTCGAAACCTTGTTCCCTTGCCGTATCAAGAGAGTTCTTGATGTCGCGGTATGCCTTGAGGCTGTCCTCATATTCGCGGAGCTCTTTCTTTGTGAACTTGGCGATTTCAGCCTCTGCGAACAGCTTGTCGAAAATCTTGTCGCGCAGTTCCTTGGGTCTGTTTCCTAAAGAGGGCAGGTTCTTCAGGGCATAGAGCCACTTGTCATTAAGTGTGCGGAGTTTGTCCAGAGTCTTGTCGAACTTGGCAATCTCTACATATTTGAAAGTGAGTTTTTCGTTGAACACCTTTTTGGTCTTCTTGTCCAGCAGCCCTACGTCATGAGCTATTGCCTTTTCGTCGAAGGCATCCTCTTTCATGTCGAAGTTGAGCAGTGCTACCACGTAGACATGTGACAGGTTGAAGTCCCAGTCAGCACCTTTCGGGGCTTGCTCCTTGATAGGGAAAGTTGCATAGTACAAAGACCTGTCCTTGAAGAATCTCTGATAGGCATTCTGCATCTCAACGATGAACTTCTCGCCTTTCTCGTTCTCGCAATAAACGTCGAAAATGGCTTTCCTGTCGGTATAGGCATCCCCTACGTGTTCGCTGTTGAGGTATTTTACATCGGTGATGACCTGCTCTTTCTTGAACAGGGAATTCAAGAAGTTGATGAGTAGGTCCTTATTGGGCTTTGAACCAAAGATGCGCTTGAAACCGAAATCGGTCAGCAAGCTGATGTATCGTTCTTCAATTATATTTTCCACGTTCGTTCCTCCGATGTTTATTGGAGTACAAAGTTACAGCTTTCTTTTGTAGCTACCAAAATATTTGGCTGTTTGTTGCATGCATGATTCCTTACTTACTGATTTCGATGTCTTGCCTTACGTTGTTGCGTATCTTAGTGAGGAACAGCTTCATGCGGTGTGCATCCTTGTGGTCGATAATGTCGATGAGTTCTGCCAATTCTTCGCGTATCTGTGCCACCTGTCCGGATGTGTAGGGGTTGAAGAGGATTTCCTGCAGCAGGTAGTCGTCTTCGTTGAGCACGCCCTTGGTTATCTGCATGTGGCGCTTGAAGGTAGTGCCCGGAGCGTCTTGATGCTTCATCACGGCAGCAAAGGCGAAGGTGCTCACGAAGGGGATGCTCAGCGAGTAGGCCACGGTCTGGTCGTGCTCGTCGAAGGTGTACTCGTGCATGCTGAGGCCCAACTTGTGGTAGAGGTCCTTGAAGAAGATCTTCCCCATATAGTCGCCCTCCTTGATGATGACGGCGTTTTCCTCCGACAGTTGGTTGAGGTTGGCGAAGGTGGGGCCGAACATCGGGTGTGTGCTCACATAGCGGAAACCGCACTTCTCGTAAAATTCCTGCAGACCGGTCTTCACCGAGGCGATGTCGCTGATGATGCAGTCGTTTGACAGGTGGGGCAGTATTTCCTCGAAGGCGGGGATAGTGTACTTGACAGTCACGGCATTGATGACGAGTTCGGGGCGGAACATCTCCACCTCCTCCATCTTTGTGAACCGGTAACAGTTGTAGGTGAACCGCAGGCGCTTAGCGTCTTTCTCATACACAGCTACTTCGTGGTCAAAACTGAGCAGGTCGATGAAGAAACTCCCCATCTTGCCTGCTCCCATTATCAATATTCTCATATTTTTCAAAGTGAAAAGTGAAAAGTGAAGAAGCGTTGCTTCTTCACTCTTCGCTTAGTTCTATTTCTGGTTTAGTATTTCCAACTGCTGGCGTACGCTCTCCTCGTGGATGTGCTCGAAAATCTGGGCAGCAAACTCAGGGCTCATACCGCAAAGGGCAGCCTGCGCACCGCGCTTGTCGAGGATTTCGTTGTAGCGGTTAGTCTGCACGATAGTCATGTTGTGTTCCTTCTTGTAGGTACCTATTTCTCGGCACACACGCATACGCTTGGCGAGAAGATCCATGAGCTGGTTGTCGAGTTCGTCTATCTGCCCACGAAGACTATGCAGTCCCTCTGTAGAGTAGTGTTCGTCGCGTACAACGAGGAGGCTCAGTATGTAGTCGAGCACCTCGGGGGTTACCTGCTGTTTGGCATCGCTCCATGCTTCATCAGGACAGCAGTGGCTCTCTACGATGAGGCCGTCGAAGCCCAGGTCCATGGCCTGCTGGCAGAGCGGTGCTATGAGGTCGCGGCGGCCACCGATGTGACTGGGGTCGCAGATGATGGGCAACTGTGGTATGCGGCGCTGCAACTCAATGGGAATCTGCCACATAGGTAAATTGCGATAAATCTTTTTGTCGAAGCTTGAGAAACCGCGGTGTATGGCACCGAGGCGCTTGATGCCTGCCTGGTTTATACGCTGCAGGGCACCTATCCAGAGTTCCAGGTCGGGGTTGACAGGGTTCTTTACCAGTACGGGTACATCCACACCCTTCAAGCTGTCGGCCAGAGCCTGCATGGCGAAGGGGTTTGCCGATGTACGTGCACCTACCCAGAGTATGTCGATGCCATACTTTAGGGCCAGTTCCACGTGCTCAGGGGTTGCCACCTCGGTAGCGGTAAGCATGCCCGTTTCCTCTTTCACCTGTTTCATCCATGGAAGTGCGGTCTCGCCGTTGCCTTCGAAACCTCCTGGCTTAGTGCGTGGCTTCCAAATGCCTGCACGGAACATGTGGCAACCTTTGGCTGCGAGTTCCTTGGCGGTCTTCATCACTTGCTCCTCGGTCTCGGCAGAACATGGGCCTGCGATGACACATGGGCGTTCCTGGTCACTTGGAAAATTCAATGGTTCTAATTCTAATTCCATAGCTATATGTTTTTTACTTTTTTACCTTTTTACCCTTTTTTACCTTTTTACCCTTTTACCTTTCAAACACTTCCCTGATTCTCTCCAAGGCTTCTTTCATCTTCTCGTCCTTGGCGCAGAGGCTGATGCGGATGTAGCGTTTGCCGTTGGTGCCGAAGATGAAGCCAGGGGTAATGAACACGCGGGCTTCGTGGAGTACCTTCTCTGTCAAGTCTTCCACATCTGCATATTTCTCAGGTATCTTGCCCCAGAGGAACATGCCCACCTGGGAGGGATCGAACTGACAGTCGAGTACTCTCATTATTTCCTCTGCTATGTCGCGGCGCCGGCGGTAGTTGTCGATGTTGTACTCGTGGTGCCACTCGTCCGTGTTGCCGAGCATTGCCTCGGCTGCAGCGAGCTGAATGCCGCGGAAGGAACCGTTGTCGATGTTGCTCTTTACCTTCAGAATCCAGGAGATGAAAGTCTTGTTGCCCGAAATCATTGCCACTCGCCAGCCCGGCATGTTGTGGCTCTTGCTCATAGAGTTGAATTCCAAGCAACAGTCCTTGGCTCCCGGTACTTGAAGGATGCTCATAGGGTGTTCGTTGAGGATGAGAGAGTAGGGGTTATCGTTTACTACGACGATGTTGTGCTTCTTGGCAAATTCAACGAGCCTTTCGTAGGTCTCGCGTCTTGCGTTGCCGCCTGTGGGCATGTTGGGATAGTTGGTCCACATCAGTTTCACGTGGCTCAGGTCCATCTTTTCCAGGGCGTCGAAGTCGGGCTGCCACTGGTTGTCCTCGCACAGGTCGTAGTAGGTAATCTTGGTGCCGAGAATCTTGTTGATGGCAGTGTAGGTAGGGTAGCCCGGATTGGGGATAAGCACCTCGTCGCCAGGGTTGCAGAATGCGAGGGTGACATGTAGGATACCCTCTTTGCTTCCTATAAGCGGCTGTATCTCTGAGGCCCAGTCGAGGTCTACGTTGTACCAGCGCTTGTAGAACCCTGCCATGGCCTTGCGCAGTTCTGGTATACCCACTGTAGGTTGGTAACCATGTGCACTCGGATTGTTGGCAACCTCGCAGAGCTTGTCGATGGTCTGCTGTGAGGGAGGCATGTCCGGACTTCCGATGGCGAGACTGATGATGTCCTGCCCTTCGGCATTGAGCTTGGCCACTTCCTTCAGCTTGCGGCTGAAGTAGTATTCCTGTATTTCCGTTACTCTATTGGCTGGTTGTATCATAATTCTTGTTTTTATTTTACCGTGGTCCACCCCAAGCCCTCTCTGGGTAGGGGAAAGCAAGCAGGCAGTTTTCTTTTACCTTTTACCTTTTACTTTTTTACCTTTTTACCTTTTTACCTTTAATTTACTCTTTTTCCTCATACTCGCCCAATACTTTGATTTTCTTCACAAGGGGCGTGATGGCGTCAATACTCTGTCGGTATCGGGTAAGGTTGTCGAAGGTGAGGTCTACATAGAAGAGGTATTCCCACTCTTGTCCGATGATGGGCAGCGACTGAATCTTGGTGAGGTTGATGTCGTAGAAGCTCAGGATGGTAAGCACCTTGGATAGTGACCCCTTGTCGTGGGAGAGGCTGAACACGATGCTTGCCTTGTTGGCGCGCTCTATGGGGCGTAGTAGTGAGGCTTTTTGCGGATTGCACACCACGAGGAAGCGTGTATAGTTGTGTGGATTGTCGTGGATGCCTTCCTGCAGCACCTTCATGCCGTACATGCGGGCGGCATAGCTGGAGCAGATGGCTGCCCAGCCGTTCACTTTGTGCTGTGCTATGAACGCGGCCGAACCAGCAGTGTCTTCTGCCTCCACGGCCTTGAGGTCGGGGTGGTTGGCCAGGAACTTGCCACACTGCATCAGGGCTACGGGGTGGGAGTGAACTTCCTGCAAGGTGCTCCAGTCATCATCGGGCAAACAGCAGATGCTGTGTTCTATATGGAGTTTGTGTTCACCTACAACAGTAGTTCCACTCTGGCGCAGCAACTCGTAGTTGTGTAGCAGGCTGCCTGCGATGGTATTCTCGATGGCTGTTATTCCGATGACGGTGGGGTCGCGCTTGATGTTCTCGAACACCTCCTCGAAGGTGGCACAGCATATCAGTTCTATCTGCTCGTCGGCAAAATACTGATGTGCCGTAATATCGTGGAACGACCCCAACTCTCCCTGTATTGCTATTCTCTTCATTGTTGCTCTTTACATTATTATATATATAAGGCCGACATTCGGAACCGATATCTACGAAAAACGGTCTCACTCTCTATAGAGCGGGACCGTTTCGTAAGATTTCTTTATCTTAATATCCTAAGTTGAAATTATACGCAACTTCCCGCTTCACAATCGCTTGCAAAGTAAAAGTAATAGCTAAAAAAGTATGCGTTAAACTTCTTCATGTCTTTATCTTGTTTCTGTTTCGTTTGTGCAAGTGGTGTATCCCGCAGGACTGTTTCTTTACACGGTTGCAAAAGTAGTACTTTTATTTAATTCCACCAAACAAATTGATGTTTTTTTTGCTAAAAACCTTTTGATTTATTCGAAAACACCTTGGCGTATGACGTAAAACCCATGTAGTTTCGCGGTAGCGGGAAATACCGAAGAGATGTTAAAAATGGGCTGACTATAGCAAAAGAACCTAAATATAGTTATACCTTATAGGTTTCTCTGCATCATAGGTTATACAACGGAAAAGTTATAAACCAAAAACAATAGAGAATATGAAACAGACTATCAAGACATTCGCTTTTGCTCTGGCTCTCACGGTTGCAAGCAGCGCAACCTTCGCCCAGAGCCACCAGCAGAACGGTAACCGTCCCTCACGCGAAGCTATGACTGAGCAGCGTGCCAACAGTATTGCCAAGCAGATGGGGCTGGACGAGAAGACCACCAAGAAATTTGTTTCCGTCTACAAGAGTCAGCAGAGCGAAATGCAGAAACTGTTGCCGCAAAGAGGTGGAAGGCCAGAGGGCAGGGGACATGTGCAAGGGCAGCAGCCACAGGGCGAATGTCCGCAGAACGGACAGTGTCCTCAGGGCAATCCGCCAGCCATGAACGGCAATGGTGGCAATGGTTGCAATGGCCGGCCGCAGATGAGCAGCGAGGACAAGCAGAAGATGGAAAAGGTGAAGACAAAGTATGACAAGAAGTACGCCAAGTTCTTCAGCCAGGAACAGATAACCCAAATGTACAAGTTGCAGGAGCAAGAACGTGCCAATCATCAGCCTGGTGGCAGAAGGCAGTAAAGGCAAAACAGACTTGTAGCTTGCCTTTTTAATGTAGTAGTACCTCATGTATAAATGAAGTACTACTCGTTTTTTTTGTATCAGTATTGTTTATTTTTCGATAAGTCCTGCTTCTGTCCACCGCTGCAGAAGTGCGGAGGCATCAGCCAACGCCACAGCGTCTTCAACGTCGTATTCCTCCGTGAGCCACTTTTGCATGTCCTCGGCTGTAAAATTCTCGTGTTCCTGAGCCTTGCGCCACAGGTAGGACGAACTCTCGTTCATGCTGATGATGTTGCTGAAGTCTATGTTCTGCTCGCCCTCGGCTACGAGGATATTCTCGCCGCACACAGTGCGCAGGTTAAATCCTTTCTTGGTCTTCATGTTGTTGGTGTGATATTATTGATGTTGGTCTTTTTAGTTCTATAGACTCTTTGTAGGCATTAGTTGTTGCCCTTCATCTTCTCGTTAAACCAGTTTACGATTTGTCTGAGCAGATGGTTGCGGCTGTTGCCGCCCGAGATGCCGTGGTTGCGGTTGGTGTAGAGTACCTCCTTGAAGTCCTTGTCGGCTTGAACGAGCGCCTCTGCATACTCGTATGTGTTTTGCGGGTGCACGTTGTCATCTGCCACACCATGGCAAACGAGCAGTGCCCCGTTCATTTTATCCACACGTTCTATAGGGTTGGTCTTGTATCCGTCTGCGTTTTCCTGCGGCGTGCGCATGTACCTTTCCGTATAGATAGTGTCATAGAACTTCCAGTTGGTAGGGGGAGCCACGGCCACGCCTGCACGGAACACAGGTCTTCCCTCACTCATGCTCATCAGTGTGCAGAATCCTCCGAAGCTCCATCCCCAGATGCCTATGCGCTCTTTGTCCACATAGGGTAGGGTGCCCATATAGATTGCCGTCTCCACCTGGTCGTGTGCCTCCAGGTCTCCGAGCCTGAGGTAAGTACACTTTTCGAATTCCGATCCTCTTCCGCCCGTACCTCTTCCGTCCACACAGGCCACGATGTATCCTTCCTGTGCCAGATAGTAGTCGAAGGCACCGCCGCTGCCCATGCTTCCTGTACTCCAGGCATCGAGCACCTGCTGGCTTCCCGGTCCGGAGTACTGGAAGAGGATGACAGGATATTTCTTGGCGGGGTCGAAGTCGAGCGGCTTGACCATCCATCCGTCGAGTTTTGTTCCGTCTGCCGTACAGAACGAGAATGTTTCGCGTTTGCCCCAGTTGTATTTCTGCGTCTTTTCGGTCAGCTGGCTGTTGTCTTCCAGGATGCGTACCACCTTTCCCTTGTCCGTGCGTGCTGTAAAGACGTAGGGATGGCTGTAGTCGCTCCATGTATTGACGAAATAGCGGTAGTTGCCTGAGAATACGGCAGAGTTACATCCCTCTGCATCCGAGAGTCTCTCCGTCTTGCCGTCGGCGTGTGTTACAAACACCTGTCTGTCGTGTGCGTTCAGTTTGGCTGCCTGATAGTACACGTCGCCTGTCTGCTCGTCGAGACCGTAAAAGTCGGTAACGTCATAGTCGCCGTTTTCCACTTGCCTTACCAGTTTGCCGTCGAGCGTGTAGAGGTAGAGGTGCATGTAACCGCTGCGGTCGCTTGGCAGCAGGATGTATTTCTGTCCCACGCTTGCCCATTCCACCACTTCTCCTTTGATGTATTTGGGTACACTTTCCTCTATAAGGGTCTTGGCGGCGGAGGTGAATGGGTCTACGGCATAGAGTGTGAGTTTGTCCTGATGGCGGTTCATGGTAAACACGATGATGCTGTGTGCGTCCGGTGTTGTTTTCATGCGCGGTATGTATCCGTCGGCATCGAGCGGAACGTTCAGTTTTGCGGTTTTGCCCGTCTTCATATCGTAGCTCCATGCCGTCACGACAGCGTTGTCCTGGCCCGCCTTGGGATATTTGTAGGAGTATTCGCCGGGGTAGTCGCTGTATTCTTCATGTTCGGGTGCAAGTCCCTTGAACATCTGCAGACTGTATGTCTTCACCTTCGACTCGTCGTACTTTACCCAGCATAGGGCCGTGCCGTCAGCGTTCCATGCGAAGGAACGGTTCAGCGCAAACTCCTCCTCGTTCACCCAGTCGGGTATGCCGTTGATGACTTCTCCGAACTTTCCGTCGGCAGTTATCTGCCGTTCACTCTGCAGGTCGGTAACAAAGAGGTTGTTGTCTCTCACAAAGGCGATGTGTCTGGAGTCTGGCGACCATGTGGCCACCTGCTGTGCCCCGTTCTGGCTGAGTGGTGTCAGTTTGCGGCTCTTGATGTCGTACACGTAGTATTGTGCCGTAAACGACCGCCTGTACACGGCCTTGCGGTCTGTAATGATGAGCATCCGCTTGCCGTCGGGGCTTGCCTTGTATCCGTCCACCTTGTCGAACGGGGCGCCTGTAGCCTCTGCGTCGAAGAGGACCTTGACCTGCTTGCCGGTTTTGAACGAGTAGCTTGTTATTTTCTTTCCGTCGCTGCTGATGGAGGCATAAAGGTCTGTTCCCTCTATGGGGTCTATGCCCGATACGTAGGCAGCGGTGAAACATCCGGACGTGATGTCCTTTATCGTGAGTTTGTCTGCAGCGTGTGTTGACATCGCCATGATGAGTGATGCTATGATAACAATGTTCTTTTTCATTTTTCTGGTGTGTTACCTGTCATTCTTTTTGTTCATTCCTTGTGGTGCGTCTTGATGGCGGAATCGTCGTTCATCTCCAGCAGTTGCTGTACGGTCACATTCGGGTTGTGCTTCATGTAGCAGGATATGGTGTGTGTGTAGGGTGTAGAGAATACCTCGCGGCCAACCGCCTTGTTGGTCGCCCACATGATTTTACCCATGTGCAGGTCGCGCTCCAGTTGTGGGCAGTGGTCGAATCCGCGCATGGGGTAGAGGCTCAGCAGGTAGAAGGTGATGCAGTCGGGCACAATGTACGGGCGTGACATGGTGGCTCTCTGCTGCTGTGTATAAAACCGTTTGTAGAGCGGGTATTCTTCGCCCATATACTTGTCGAGCGAGATGCCTATGGAACTGTCGCCCACCACGATGCTCTGGTCCAGTGCACCTATCTGTGCGTAGACGGTAGGCAACTTGATGGCGGGCAACCATTTCTGTAGTCTCTCGAATGCACCTTTCAGTTCGGCATTGATGTCGCTCATGTCAGCATATTCGGCCTCTGCGTCTGCAATGAGCACCTGCAGGGTGGTGTCCTGGTAGAACATGAGGAAAGTGTTACTGATGGAAGGGTCGGTTATGGTGCCGAGCTGCAGCATCTTCTCTATGAGTGTGCGTGTCTCGATGGGGTAGTCGGTGTTCATCTGCTGCAGGGCTGAGAAGTCGCCCGTAGTAAGGTACCTGCTCTCCAGCCTGTCGTAACGTTTTATCTCATAATTGTTTGCCACGTTCGTCTCGCCCGGCTTGAACTTTATTTCGCAAGCCGAGAAAGAGAGCCATGCCGTTATGGCAGCAATTATGAGAAGACTGTTTTTCCTCACTTTCCTGATTCTTTATATAATATAATGTGTACTGTTCCTATAGCGGCACAATCCTCACTATTCGCGCCTTCCTTCTGAAGACCTTATAGTAGTGGATGAATTCCGATTGCAAAAATACTAAAAAAAAATTAAATTCCAAATGTTTCGGCTAAAAAAAAGCGAAATGTATCTTTTTGTTAATTATGTATTGGTGTTGCTTGTTATGAAATATTATTCATACTTTTGCAAGCACAAACCCTCAAACCGACAGCGTATCCATGGAGCAGAACCCGTTGAGAACCCTCGTGTCCGAACTGCCGGCCCACGGTGCAGAAGAGGTGTACAGGCGGTTCGCCGGCCTGTTGCCGGCTTGGCGCAGACGGCAGGCGGAGTCGTTCCGCAACCTTACCGACCGGCTGCAGTGTGCCAAGGCTTACTTGTTGTTGTGCCAACTTCTGGAAGAGGCAACGGGGCAACACGCTGTTGTACCCAGTTTCGTCTACGGCGAATACGGCAAGCCCCGCTTGGCAGCCTGGCCGCATCTGCACTTCAATATGAGCCATTGCCCCAAAGCCGTAATGTGTACACTGGGATACACCGATGTGGGATGCGACGTGGAGGAGATACCCGACACGGTGGACGAGGGTGTGCTGTCCCTTTGTTTCTCGCCGGAGGAGCAACACTGGATATGCGGGGCCGCCAATCCGCAGATAGAGTTTGCGAGGCAGTGGACACGCAAGGAAGCTCTCCTCAAGATGCACGGCATTGGACTGACCGACCAGCTGCCCTCGCTCATGGAATCTCCGCTGGCGCGGGATGTCGCTTTCCAAACGACAGTATGCCGCCGGGGTGGTTACGTCTACACCGTATGCAGTCCTCTCCGTTCACAGTAAACGACAATGATAGTTTTTTCCATTAACAAACATCGATAACATGAAAAAAGTTGACCTTTCATTCCAATCACGCCTGTATCTCTACATACTTCTTGTTGTCATCCTCATATTCGGCAGCATCGCGATCGTGTTCCAGTCTTACAGCAAGTTGCGCGAACAGGAGCAGGCTGCGCTCTACACGTTTGCCCTGCAGAACACCACCATCCAGAATCTGGAGGACGAACTGGAGTGGATGGAGTCTTCGGTAGAACTGACCATCAAGCAGGTTATGTCCACACCGGTAGAGAATCACCAAAAGGCGGTGGAGTTTATAGGCCAGCTGGTCAAGAACAATTCCCTCATTCTGGGTGTGGGATACATCTCGTATGACGATGAGAAGACGCACCACTCGTCGCTCGACTATGTATACGAGGACAGCATAGGCGTCATACACCACAACCATATACCCCGCGAACAGTACAACTACAAGAAGACGCAGTGGTACCATAATGCCGTGAAGGCGGGAAAGGGCGAGTGGACGGAGCCGTACATGGACAGTACCGGAAGCCACAAGATGATAGCCTCGTATGCACTGCCTGTAAAGGATGCCGACAACAAGCTGAAAGGTGTGGTGGTGGCAGACGTGGCGCTGGTAGACCTTACCGACGAACTGAATACCGTGCAGCCGTTCGAAGACAGCTATTCCTTTATCCTGAGCCGCAAAGGTACGGTCATAGCCCATCCCGATACCCGTTTTATCATGAAGGACAACATCTTCACTATGGGAGACAAGCTGCACGATGAAGACTATGCCACTATAGGGCGCAAGATGCTGGCAGGGCAGAAAGGATCGCTGCGCTGCGATCTGGACGGCACCGATGTGCTCGTTTGCTACGCTCCGCTTGGCCATGTGGGATGGTCGGTTGCCAGTGTGTGCCCCTATTCGGCCATCGTGTCCGAACTGGGGTCTGTCACTTTCGTCATTCTGGGCATCCTTGTTCTGGGCATGCTGCTCCTGGCTGTGTGCATCCACTTCCTGCTGGAGCATATGGTAAGGCCCATACGCCAGATGACAGACAACGCCTACCGTATAGCGCAAGGCGATTTCGATGCTTCGCTGCCCGATGTGCGTACCAATGATGATTTCGGCAAACTGCACGATGCCTTTGCACACATGCAGAAGTCGGTCAAGACCTATATACACGACCTGGAAAGTGCTACGCAGGCAAGGGAGCGCATACACAGCGAACTGTCAGTGGCCAGTCGCATACAGACCGAGATACTGCCCACCGACTTTGTGCTGCCGCAGGGCTATGAGAACATAGACATAGACGGATACCTGATTCCCGCACGCCAGGTAGGCGGCGACTTCTATTATTTCTGGAAGAAGGATGGCAAACTCTACTTTACCATAGGCGACGTGTCGGGCAAGGGAATAGCTGCCGCTATCGTCATGGCCATGACGTGTACGCTCTTCCGCAGTCTGGTGAGCAAGCACGACTCGCCCAGCGAGATCATGATGCTGCTCAACGAGGCCCTGTCGTACAACAACGAGGCAGAGATGTTTGTAACCATGTTCCTCGGCATTCTCGATACTGTTTCGGGCGAGATGACCTACTGCAATGCCGGTCACAACGCTCCGTACCTCTTCTCGGCCGATGAGGAATGCTGGAAGTTGCCCGTACGCCCCAAACTGCCGCTGGGTCTCTTCGGCAACGTATGCTACGTGGAAGAACGCTATCAGCTCAAGAAAGGTCAGACGCTCCTGCTCTATACCGACGGACTTACCGAGGCGGAGAACGGACAAAAGGAGCAGATGGGGACCGAAAGGGTAGAGCACATCCTTGTTGGACTTGGCGAATGCACGGCCCACGAGGTACTGCTGGGCATCAGGCAACAGCTCGACCAGTTTGTGGCAGGGGCAGAGCAGAGCGATGACCTTACCCTCTTTGCCATCAGCTACAAGGGCTGCAAGACACTCATCATAGACAACAAGCTGGAGGAACTGAAGAAACTGCCCCCGTTCATACACGAACTGGAAGAAGAATACGGACTGTCCAAGCCTGTGGTAATGTCCATCAGACTTGCCTTGGAGGAGGCCATGGTCAATGTCATCAACTATGCCTATCCGGGGCGTGAAACAGGCAGGATAAACCTGAAGGCCCAATATAAGCCGCAGGAAAGGTGTATCCGTTTCGAACTGACCGACAGCGGAAAACCCTTCGATCCCACACAGGTGGAAGATGCAGACCTTAGCCTCGGAGTAAAGGACAGGCCAGTGGGTGGACTCGGTATCTTCCTGATAAGGAGGCGTATGGACAAGATGACGTACAAACGCGAGAACGGTATGAACAAGTTGATGATGACGAAATTTCTGGATACACCCAATCAAAAAGACGTTTAGATTTGCTTGTAATCTATGTTCAGCATCGTTGAACTTATGTTCGGCGATGCTGAACTTATATTCAACGTTGCTGAACTTATGTTCAACGTCGTGGAATATAGCACGAGAGTACTGAACATAGATTTTTCCTATAGTCAAATAGAGAAAGGAAAGGCATCGTAAAATCTCTTGCTTTTTACGTCAAATGCGTTCGCAGAGAGAAAAATCTTGGAAAGTTGAGTGTTTATCAGATTTTTTATTTACCTTTGCCGTGTGTTGGACATGCTGGTTTTACCATACGGCAATGTGTTCCGGCACAAGGCGGGTAATGTCTGTTTGGTGCAGTTTTATGCCTTGCTTCCCGCCGATATTGAAAGTCTGCCAATTTTAGGCAAAATAGGATAAAGAAAATAATACATAAAAACGGAAGACTATGGAAATAAACATCAAGAAAACAGAGGGTAAGACAATAGTGGAGATTGCCGGCTATCTGGACGCGATAAGTGCGGATGAGTTTCTGAAAACCGTGGATGACATGTCGCCTGAAGACATGCTTCATGTGGTGGTAGACTGTGCTGCGCTGGAATACATCAGCAGTTCGGGACTCCGCGTGTTTATCACCCTGCTGAAGAAAACCCAGAAGAACGGTGGTAGGGTAGAGGTGGAGAACCTTAATAGTACTGTCCGCGAAATATTCGACATGACTGATTTCTCGACACTTTTCGGTTTGTAACGTTCGCTTCCTCATATTCTGAATATCAACTAAAACACACCTGCCTTATGAACACACATCCATTACTCCAGTCGCAGTTGGGCATCTTCCTCGAATGGATGAACAAGCCCCTTGCTACAAAATATAATGTAGGGTTCTGCACCCGGCTCGCCGACAGCATCGATACCGGCTTACTTGCCGATTCCTTGGAACGCATCGTCTACGACCACCCCGACCTCTTCATACGTCTGCGCATGGAGGACGGAATGCCCGTGCAGTGGCGTGATGAGACTATGAAGCCCAACATCGAGACCGCCACGATGACAGAAGATGAGGCTAAGAAACTTTTCGACGGTGCCTACATGCGCCCCTTCGACCTGCTCAGCGGTGAACCGCTCCATCGTTTCACCATCGCCCACACCGAGGCAGGCAACTACCTCTTCATGGACATCCACCATGTCATCTACGACG
>CAVFRG010000023.1:0-37058 GCA_963624905.1 Oscillospiraceae bacterium | reverse complement strand
GAACCATCCCCAGCCAAGGCAAGCTCCGTATGCGTGCCAAGCAGATAGGCGAGAATACGGCCTTGGCGCAGATTATCCGAATGGTGCAGGAGGCGCAGGGCAGCAAGGCTCCCGTGCAGCGCATCGTGGATAAGGCGGCATTGGTGTTCGTGCCTGTGGTGGCAATCATAGCCGTGGTTACTTTTTTGACATGGTGGTTGATAGGCGGCAATGCCTGTCTGCCTCAAGCCATACTTTCAGCTGTCGCCGTATTGGTGGTAGCTTGTCCGTGCGCCATGGGCTTGGCCACGCCTACCGCCCTGATGGTGGGCATAGGCAAGGCGGCGCAGAAGCAAATTCTCATCAAGGATGCATCGGCTCTCGAAAACTTGCGCAAGGTGAACGCCCTCGTCATCGACAAGACGGGCACGCTAACCATCCCCAATCCCAATATCGACTTCACGAAGTCGGAAAATCTCTCGGCTTTGGCAAGTACAGACGAAAAGGCTCTGCACGATGCCTTGGAATCTCGCGAGACTCTCAAGCCCCATGCCGCAGAAGCGATGAAACGATTGCAGCAGGAGGGCATCGAGGTGTATATGATGAGTGGAGACAAGAACGAGGCAGCTCGCTATTGGGCTGAGAAGGCTGGCATCCACCACTACCAGAGCCGGGTGAAGCCAGGTGACAAGCAGGCTTTGGTCAAGAAGTTGCAAGACGGGGGCAAGATGGTGATGATGGTGGGCGACGGCATCAACGACACCCAGGCCTTGGCACTCGCCGATGTGAGCATGGCGATAGGTAGGGGTACCGATGTGGCTATGGATGTGGCTCAGGTCACGCTGATGGGCGATGACTTGACGGCTATCCCAGAGGCCGTGAAACTCAGTCGCAGGACAGTAGGCATGATCTGGCAGAACCTCTTCTGGGCATTCATCTACAACATCGTCTGCATCCCCTTGGCAGCAGGTGCCTTGCATCTCTTCGGCATCGACTTCCAGATTACGCCGATGTGGGCGAGTGCCCTGATGGCATGTTCCAGTGTGAGCGTGGTGCTCAACTCGCTCAGATTGAAGATGATAAAATAGGAAATAAGGGTAAATGTTGTGTTTTCATCGTTTTATAGACGATTTCCTTTGCCCTTACTTGGTACAGCGCCCCGCTGTACCAAGTAAGTGGAAATTGCTGCATCCGAAACTTGAGTAAGAACTAAATACAAGCTGCAAGAAAGGCCCGATGTACACCGCACGGCCAACAAAATGGGCTGTCCTATGTAGGTTGTCTGCCAAGAGCAGGACTCCCTTGAGTTTGTCGGTCAAAGGGGTAGTCGGAACGTTGAGATATGTTAAATATTTGGCGGTTTAGGAAAAACCCCTTAACTTTGTAGCGATTTTTAACATTGTCAGCACAATAAACTAAAAAACGCCATTGCCTATCGAACACATCTACTTAAGAAGAAAAAGGATTAAGAAAGATGAATAATCTCAATGAACTGACCGACGAGCAACTTGCAGTCTGCTACGCTGAGGGCAATAACCGTGCGTTCGATTTATTGTTGTCGCGTAGCGAGGTCAAACTCTTTTCGTACATCATGTTCATGGTGCACGACGAGACCTTGGCCAATGACATTTTCCAGGAAACTTTCGTCAAGGTCATTACCCAATTGCAGAAACATGAATACATGCCCAACGGCAAGTTTTGTTCATGGTGTATGCGTATAGCCCACAATATCGTCATGGATATGTTTCGTGACACTAACCAGCGCCGCATAGTGGATACTGTCACCTACGACCCAACGGGCAAGATGCTCAACGAGTATGTCGTGTTTGACAATGTGGAGAGCGGCTATGTAAAGGAGCAGGTATATGCAGACGTGAAGCGTATCATGAATCTTTTGCCGCCTACGCAGCGCGAGGTGGTGTTCATGCGTTTCTATCAGCAGCTTTCATTCAAGGAGATAGCCGAGACAACCAATGTTAGCATCAATACCAGTCTCGGGCGTATGCGCTATGCGCTCATGAATATGCGGCGCATAGCGAGGGAGCATGACATTTGTCTCAACGTGGCAATGTTTTGAGACTGTGGATGGTGGCGCAGGGGTCTTCGCTCTTGAAGACATAGCTGCCGCTTACCAGTATGTCGGCACCTGCCTTGACAAGGCGTGGGGCTGTGTCTTGCTGTACGCCGCCATCTATCTCGATGAGGGCTTTGGAGCCGCTTTGGCTGATGAGCTGGCGTAGTCTTCCTATCTTTGCTATAGTGTTCTCTATGAATTTTTGTCCACCGAAACCGGGGTTCACGCTCATAAGCAACACCATGTCTACATCGCCTATAATGTCTTCCAGTACGCTAACGGGCGTGGATGGATTCAGGGTTACACCGGCCTTCATTCCTGCCTGGTGTATCTGCTGTACGGTGCGGTGAAGGTGGGTGCATGCCTCGTAGTGCACGTTCATCATCATGGCACCCAGACGGGCTGTCTGGTCAATGTACTGTTCGGGATGGACAATCATGTAGTGTACATCGAGTGGTTTGCTGCACATCTTGGCTACGGCTTCTATTACGGGAAAACCGAATGAGATGTTGGGTACGAATACACCGTCCATCACGTCCAGATGCAGCCAGTCGGCCTCGCTGCGATTTATCATTTCCAGGTCACTGCGCAGGTCCAGAAAGTTGGCTGATAGCAAGGAGGGTGATATGAGCGTTCCCATGTCTGTGCGTCTGTTTTCAGTTGAGGCAGTATGCTTCATAGTGTCCGTTCATCTTGATGGTTCGGTAGGTGTAGGCTATCTGCCTAATGAGACTGAGTGTCTTCTCTGACGGGCGTCTCTGTTCTTCTTGGGTAAAAAAATGCTTCATAGGCATGTCTTTTTTTGTGGTTTTATATACGTTCTTGCCTTTATAACGTGAGTGTTGCCGTAATATTATGTCAGAAGTGGAAAATATTTACGCCTATATATAATGAAAATATTTACGCCTATATATAATAATGTACAGGGACAAAAACGCAGGTAAAACGGACATAGAGAGGAACAAAAAGTGATAAAATGAAGAAAAATGTGCGGAAAAAGTTGGTCGATTAAAAGAAAAACAGTAATTTTGCAAAAGAACAATAATAAATAACGATAAAAGAAAATACACATGACGATGAAAGCAAGCATATCTGCAAATGCATGGTGGTGGCGTAACTCAAGATTTTAAAAAGTCGTGAGAAGTCAGCCGTATGCGGATATGTTACATCCCAAGATACAATGAAAGGCCTGCCGTTCTTACGACAGGTCTTTTTTCTTATAGCCCCAACCGTCAGTGACTGTACAAAAAATAGAGGAGACAAGAATATGGAAATGAAAGACATCCTGAACAGAGTATTGAATCACGAGGAACTTCTGCGTGAGGAAACCAAAGATATCATTGTAGGCATCACTAAGGGCAAGTTTCCTGACGAGCAGATTACAGCCCTGCTTACAGCCCTGCAAATGCGTGGTGTGACGGTAGATGAACTGCTGGGATTCCGTGACGGTATACTGGCAACAGGTGTTCCTGCGCTCCTTGACAGCGACCGGTATATAGACGTGGTGGGAACAGGCGGTGACCGCAAGAACACTTTTAATATATCCACCACCTCGTGCTTCGTCATTGCAGGTGCGGGCTACAAGGTGGCCAAGCACGGCAACTATGCCGCCACGTCGGTAAGCGGTGCCAGCAATGTCATCAAGAACCACGGTGTAGAGTTTTCTGCCGATATGGACAGATTGAACCGCTCCATCAATGAGGCCGGCATCGTTTAC
The DNA here is from genome assembly GCA_963624905.1 of Oscillospiraceae bacterium. Taxonomy (GTDB): domain Bacteria; phylum Bacteroidota; class Bacteroidia; order Bacteroidales; family Bacteroidaceae; genus Prevotella. Next base: position 33,288 of record CAVFRG010000023.1, on the reverse strand, counting down.
CTGCATGCCCAGTTGTTTGCCAAGGCCATGAAGTTTGTCGGACCCATACGTAAGGCCCTGCAGTTCCCTACGGTGTTCAACCTTTTGGGACCGCTTGTCAACCCCAGTCAGCCGCAATGCCAGTTGCTTGGGGTGGCCAACCTCGACCAAATGCGCCTCTACAGGCAGGTGTACCAGAAGATAGGCATAGATTATGCCATCGTGAACAGCATAGACGGGTACGACGAAATCTCGCTGACGGGTGACTTCAAGGTCACTACCAATGACTATGAGAAGATATTCAAGCCGCAGGATTTGGGATTCAGTCCTGCCAAGCCCGAGGAGGTGCGCGGCGGAGCTACAGAGGAAGAGGCCAAGGATATCTTCGATGCCGTGCTCGAGAACCGTGCCTTGCCAGCCCAGAAGAACATCGTGCTGGCCAATGCCGCCTTCGGTATCCAGGTGATGGAGAAGGGCAAGAAGAGTATAGAGGAGTGTGTGGAGATAGCACGCGAGAGTATCGACTCGGGCAAGGCGCTCGCCACATTCCGGAAGTTTGTGGAAATCAACTCCTAAAGGTAAAAAGATAAAAAAGTAAAAAGGTAAAATGGCCGATATATTAGAAGAAATTGTCGCACACAAGCGAATAGAGATAGACCAGCGCAAGCGCTTCATCCAGCCCCGACAGATGATACAACTGGTGGAGCAGAGGATGAAGGAGGAAGACGGGAAGGTGCCGGGCGGCAGCATGCGAGAGGCCCTGATGGAGTCTCCCACGGGAATCATTGCCGAGTTTAAGCGCAAGTCGCCCTCCAAGGGATGGATCAAAGAGGAGGGAAAGGCGAGCATCATCCCCCTAAGCTATCAGCAGAATGGGGCTTCGGCACTGAGCATCCTTACCGACACAGACTATTTCGGCGGCTACGATGAATACATACAGGAGGCGCGCCACGTAGGGGTCTCTATACCTATATTATATAAGAATTTCGTCATCGATGAATATCAGTTGCTGCAAGCCCGCTACTGTGGAGCATCGGCAGTGCTGCTTATCGCTGCATGTCTGGCAAAGGATGAGTGCAGAGGTCTGTTGAAGATGGCCCATGAACTGGGAATGGAGGTGCTGCTGGAGATGCACAACGACCGCGACTTTGAGTACGCAGAACTGGAACCGGACATGTACGGCATCAACAACCGTAACCTCGGCAGTTTCGTCACCGATGTGAAAAACAGCTTCCGTCTCGCCGACTTGTTGCCAACGGATGTATGCAGGGTAAGTGAGAGTGGCATCTCAAAACCGGAGATAGTTGCCCGGCTCCGCAAGGAAAGCGGTTTCAGAGGTTTCCTGATGGGAGAACAGTTTATGAAACAGGCCGACCCAGGTGCTGCTTTGGCCGACTTTATAGGCGCATTGTAAATCCTTTAAACCAATAAACTATACATCTATGATCATAAAAGTTTGCGGCATGCGCGATAGCATCAACATCTGCCAGGTGGCTGCGCTCGGTATAGACATGATGGGGTTCATCTTCTATCCCAAGTCGCCCCGTTATGTGCGCATGATAAGCAGTTATGCGGGCATTATTCCCGACTACTCGGAAGAACGTGCACAAGGAACAGCGTGTACAACAGAGCCGGTGCAGCAGAACAGTCCACAGAGGGTAGGGGTGTTTGTGGATGACATGCCACAGAATATCGTGACGAGAGTATACAACTATCGGTTGGACTACATCCAGCTGCACGGTGAAGAGCCGCGCGAGACATGCGAGAACCTGCGCGCTACCATCGATCCTGACATCAGACCAGGCATAAAAATCATCAAAGTCATCAGTGTAAACTCAGCTGAGGATATTCTGAAATACAAACAGTATGTAGGAGCAGTAGACCTCTTCCTTTTCGATACCAAGTGTCCCACGAAAGGTGGAAGCGGCAAGCAGTTCGACTGGTCGGTGCTTGATGCCTACGACGGTGATGTACCGTTCCTCTTGAGTGGTGGCATCGGACCGGACGACGTAGAACGGGTGAGAAACTTCCATCATCCCAAGTGTATCGGTATAGACCTTAACTCCAAGTTTGAGACAGAGCCGGGATTGAAGGATGTGGAGAAACTCAAGGAGTTCCTGTTAAAGGTAAAAAAGTAAAAGGGTAAAAAGTAAAAAGATATAGAAAATGAACAAGATAAACCGATTATTTTCAGAGAACAAGAATCGCAAGCTGCTGAGCTTGTACTTCTGTGCCGGTTGTCCCACATTGGACGGCACGGGCGATGTCATCAAGGCGATGGAGCGCAAGGGCATCGATATGATAGAGGTGGGTATCCCCTTCAGCGACCCCTTGGCTGACGGTCCTGTGATACAGAGTGCCGGAACCGTGGCCTTGAAGAACGGTATGACGGTGAAGAAGCTCTTCGCCCAGTTGAAGGCCATCAAGGACGAGGTAAATATTCCCTTGGTGCTGATGGGCTACCTGAATCCGGTGATGCACTACGGTATCGAGGAATTCTTCAAGAGTTGCGTGGAGAGCGGTGTGAGCGGCACCATCATCCCCGATCTTCCCTTTGACGATTACTTGCAGGTGGTGAAGCCCATAGCCGACAAGTACGACGTGCGTGTCATCATGATGATTACACCGGAGACCAGCGAGGAGCGCATCCGCTTCATCGACGAGCATACCGACGGTTTTATCTATATGGTCAGCTCGGCGAGCATCACGGGAGCGCAGAGCAACTTCGGTGATGCCAAGTTGGCTTACTTCAACCATATCAACTCGATGAACCTGCGTAATCCCCGCATGATAGGTTTCGGTATCAGTAACAAGCAGACGCTCAGCAGTGCCCAGGACAATGCTGCCGGTGCTATCATCGGAAGCAAGTTTGTGACTTTGCTCAATGATACCGGCTATGCCGACAAGGCGCTGGACGAGCTTTTTGAGTGCCTCAAGAAATAAGTGAAGAGGAATTTTAAGGGTAAAAAGGTAAAAAAAGTAAAAGCATCCTCAAAAAAAACTTTGCCTTAACTCCTTTAACTTCAATATTTCCATTTTCAACATGTTAATATAAGAAATATGTATCAAGTAGACGATAAAGGATTTTTTGGAAAATTCGGCGGTGCATACGTGCCCGAGATATTATATAAGTGTGTGACGGAACTGCAGCAGGCCTACAAGCCCATCATCGAGAGCGAGGAGTTCAAGAAGGAATACCGCCAGCTCTTGAAGGACTACGTGGGTCGTCCTTCCCCTCTCTATTATGCCAAGCGCATGAGCGAGAAGTACGGTTGCCAGCTCTATCTGAAGCGTGAGGACTTGAACCACACGGGAGCGCACAAAATCAACAACACCATCGGTCAGATTCTGATGGCGAAGAAGATGGGCAAGACCCGCATCATCGCAGAGACAGGAGCCGGACAGCATGGCGTTGCCACAGCCACCGTCTGTGCCCTGATGGACATGAAGTGCGAGATATTCATGGGAGCCACCGATGTGGAGCGCCAGCATACCAATGTGGAGCGTATGAAGATGTTGGGTGCGACGGTCAATCCTGTGCGCACGGGCAATATGACGCTGAGCGATGCCTGTTCGGAGGCTATCCGCGACTGGTGCTGCCATCCGCAGGATACTTTTTATATCGTTGGCTCTACGATGGGCCCCCATCCTTATCCTGACATCGTGGCAAAGATGCAGAGCGTCATCAGCGAGGAACTGAAGTGGCAGCTGGAGGAAAAGGTTGGGCGCGACTATCCCGACTATCTCGTCGCCTGTGTGGGCGGTGGTTCGAACGCTGCCGGTACCATCTACCACTACATCGACGATGACCGTGTGCAGATTTACCTCGCAGAGGCAGCCGGCCATGGCATCGATACCGACTATACTGCCGCCACCATGCACTGCGGTACTGAAGGTATCATTCACGGAGCCCGCACCCTCGTAATGCAGACCGATGACGGACAGATCAAGGAAGCTTTTACTATCAGTGCAGGACTGGATTATCCTGGCATCGGACCCATGCATGCCGACTTGGCGACCAGCGGGCGTAGTCATGTGCTCGCCATCAAGGACGATGAGGCCATCTATGCCGGATATGAGTTGACCCGTATGGAGGGCATTATTCCGGCCATTGAGAGTGCCCACGCTGTGGCAGCCCTGAAGAAGATGAAGTTCAAGAAAGATGACGTGGTCGTGCTCACTGTCTCAGGTCGTGGCGACAAGGATGTACAAACCTATTTGTCTAACAAAGAAATGGCAAAGGAATATGGCAACTTTTAGTTATAAGACAGCGACACGCAAGATACTTGCCGACCTCTATACGCCGGTGGGTGTCTATATGCGGCTGAGGGACATCTATCCCCAATCGGCACTGATGGAGAGCTCCGACTACCATGGTTCGGAGAACTCCCGTTCCTTCATCGGCGTGCATCCGATGGCAAGTATCTCTGTGGGTCATGGGGTGGTAACGGCAACTTATCCTGACGGCAATGTCATAAGGCAGGAACTCCCTGCTTTCGGCGAGGGAAAAGGTGAGGAGTGTAAGCTCGCCATCTCGAAGGCCATCAACGACTTCATCCACTCGTTCCAAGTCACAGGCGAGGGCAAGGACTTCTGTGGACTCTATGGTTTCACCACCTTTAATGCCGTGCGCTACTTCGAGAACATCCCGGTAAAGGACACCACGATGGAGAAGAACGATGCCCCCGACATCTACTATATCCTCTATAAGGACATCATCGTGTTCGACCATTTCAACAACACGATGGAACTGATTGTTCTGGAGGAGAGTGACGAAAGTGAAGAGGGAAGAGTGAAGAGTGAAGAATCCAATAGTTCTGAAGGACAGGATTCCTTACAAGCAGTCTCTTCGGAAGAAAAGCAAGATGATTCTTCGCTCTTCACTCTTCGCTCTTCACTCCATACAGAGTTGGACGAGCTGATGAAGGCTGTGAACAAGGGCAACGTAAAGCCCTACGACTTCCATCCCGTGGGCGAAACCTATTCTACGCTCACCGACGAGGAGCACAAGGCGAATGTGCGCCGCTGCATCCAGCATTGCTTGCGTGGCGACGTGTTCCAGATTGTGGTAAGCCGCCGCTTCGTGCAGAAGTATGAGGGCGATGACTTCAAGCTCTACCGTGCCTTACGCAGTATCAATCCCTCGCCTTATCTCTTCTATTTCGACTTCGGAGGCTTCCGCATCTTCGGATCATCCCCCGAGACCCACAACCGCATCGTGGGTGACAAGGCTTTCATAGACCCCATAGCCGGTACCACCAAGCGTACGGGTGACATGGAGCAAGACCGCAAGGCTGCCGAGTTTCTGCGCAACGACCCGAAGGAGAACGCAGAGCACGTGATGCTGGTAGACTTGGCACGCAACGACCTGAGCCGCAACTGCCATGGCGTGAAGGTGGACTTCTACAAGGACATGCAGTTCTATAGCCACGTCATCCACCTTGTGAGCCGTGTGAGCGGAACGCTCGACGATGGTGCCGACCATATCAAGGAATTCATCGATACCTTCCCAGCCGGTACGCTGAGCGGTGCGCCCAAGGTGAGGGCGATGCAAATCATCTCCGAACTGGAGCCCCACAACCGTGGTGCCTATGGAGGCTGCATCGGTTTCATCGGACTGGACGGCGACCTCAACCAAGCCATCGTCATCCGTACTTTCATCAGCCGTAACGGCGAACTTTGGTTCCAGGCAGGCAGTGGCGTAGTGGCAAAGAGCAATGACCAGTATGAGCTGGAAGAGTGTAACAACAAGTTGGGTGCCTTGACCAAGGCGATTCATATTGCGGAGCAACTGTAAATAAGTGAAGAGTGAAGAACGAAGAATGAAAAATTCAACACTCAGCATTCAACACTCAACATTTACCATTTAACATTGAATGAAATGAAAGTAGTAATCATAGACAATTACGACTCCTTTACCTATAATCTGGCGCATTTGGTAAAGGAACTTGGAGCAGACGTGACGGTCTATCGTAACGACCAGTTCCAACTGGGCGAGCTGGACCGTTTCGACAAGATCATATTGAGTCCCGGTCCGGGCATCCCTTCGGAGGCTGGACTCCTGCTGGATGTCATCAAACATTACGCCGGAAGAAAGCCTATGCTCGGGGTCTGTCTTGGACATCAGGCCATAGGCGAGGTGTTCGGCGCCAAGCTCACGAACCTCAGTGATGTGTACCACGGAGTCTCAACACCCTGCACCCAGTTTGGCAATGACCCTATCTTTGCTGGTATGCCCAAACGGATAGAGATAGGACGCTACCATTCATGGGCGGTTGACAGAGCCGGATTCCCGGAGTGCCTTGACGTGACGGCAGTGAGCGATGATGGATGCATCATGGGACTAAAGCACAAGAACTACGATATCCACGGCATACAGTTCCACCCGGAGAGTGTGTTGACACCCGACGGCAAAACCATTGTCAAAAACTGGCTCTATGGCAACAATGCAGCCAGCAGTAATGGCACCAAGAGTTACCATTCGTAAACAGGATGTTCTCAAAAACATGTATACCCTATGTTGCAGAGAGACTATATACAGAGACTGATACGAGAGTTTATGGCGGCTCTCGAACGCATGCTCGAAAAGAAAGAGGGCGAATTGCGTCGCGAGGAAATCAGAGAACTTTACAATCAATATGTCGGACCTTATGCATTCTATCATGTTGCTACCATCGATGATGTGATGAAGGCAATGGCAGGTATTGCTGATGACGAAAAACGTCTTTCCAAGATGGAAATGCTCGCTGAACTGTACTATCACGAGGCAGACCTGGAGAGCAAACCCATGCGCGATCAATTGCTCGAAAAGGCATTCATGCTCTTCGACTATATGGAGGCACACGGTGACACGTACTCTATTGACCGCCGCAACAAGATGGGCATCATCAAACAGCGATTGGCATAAGCCGAAACAACAATAGCCCAAGGCAAATCTGCCTTGGGCTATTGTTTATGGTAGTGTGTGTACCTTTTAGGGGATTACAAGTCCCAGGCTATGGAACTGGCACCGAGTACGGCGGCCGAGCTTCCGTTGAGCGAGGAAATCAAGAACTTGGCCTTACCCTTGAAGATGTTGAGGACATTCTTGTCGTATGACTCCCGTACGGGTTTCATGAGCAGCTCGCCGGCCTTGGTCAAACCGCCGAAGAATACAAATGCCTCAGGAGAACAAAAGTTTGCAAAATCGGCACATGCCTCACCGAGCATGTTGCCAGTGAATTCGTATACACGCTTGGCCAGGTTGTCGCCTTTTTCGGCAGCCATGCTCACGTCGTAAGAAGTGATGTCTTCGGGCTTCATCTCGCGCAGTAGGGACGGTTCGTCGCTGGTTTCGAGAAACTCGCGTGCCGTGCGTGCCACACCCGTAGCAGAGCAGTAAGCCTCCAGACATCCCTTACGCCCGCAGTTGCATTGGCGCCCGCTCTCGCCGCGTACCATGATGACATGGCCCAGCTCACCTGCGAAACCGTCACACCCGTATACCATCTGGCCGTTGGTCACGATGCCCGAGCCCACACCCGTACCGAGGGTGATGTCGATGAAGTTCTTCATACCGTGGGCCACACCGTAAGTCATCTCGCCGAGGGCTGCAGCGTTCGCATCGTTGGTAATGCCAACGGGTAGACCATTGAGTGCATCGCTGAACATCTTGGCCAAAGGCACCTTGCAGGAATGGGCCCAAACCAGGTTGGGAGCATTCTCTACTGTACCGGTATAGAAATTGGCGTTAGGGGCACCGATACCCATAGCCTTGATGGTGTCAAGGCCACCTACGGTCTCTATGATGGGCTGCAAGGCTTCTACTGCTGCCTTCACATAATCTTCTGCCGTTTTGTAACCCTGTGTCTTGATGGCTGTGGTGGCCTTTATGTCGCCACGTGCGTCTACAATGCCGAAAACAGAGTTGGTTCCGCCAAGATCCAAGCCGATAACGTATGGCTTAACTGAATTTTCTGTCATGTCTGTATGTTTTAAATTAGTTAGAAGTAAATTTTTATATGGGCAAAGTTAAGAAAAAAAAAGCACTTCGCAAACTTTTGGTATGAAAATTTGGTCGTTGTGAGCAAAAAATTGTATCTTTGCACATTGTATGAATTTACCGTTTCCGATAGAGATAAACATTCTTGATTTTATTTTCAAGGGTATCGTTATAGGTGTGATAGCCTCTGCGCCCATGGGGCCGGTGGGCATCCTTTGTATCCAGCGCACGCTGAACAAAGGCCGTTGGTTTGGCTTTGTTACGGGCGTGGGTGCTGCGTGCAGTGATATGGTCTATGCCCTGTTTACGGGACTGGGTATGAGTTTTGTGATGGACTTTGTGAACAATGCGCAGAACAAGTTTTACCTGCAGATTTCCGGTGGACTGCTGTTGCTTGCCTTCGGTGTTTACTGCTTCAAGAGCGACCCGATGAAGAACATGCACCAAAGCTCGGGCAGGAAGCAGGGTACCCTTCTGCACAACGGCGTAACAGCCTTTCTTGTGACGCTTTCCAATCCGCTCATTGTTTTCCTTTTCATGGCTACTTTCGCCCAGTTTGCCTTTGTCGTGCCCGATATGCCGATAGAGATGGGGGTAGGGTATCTTAGCATCATGTTCGGGGCACTGCTGTGGTGGTTCGGACTGACTTGGCTGGTGGACAAGATACGTGGAAAGTTCGATACCAACGGCATTCTTATCATCAATAAGGTAATTGGCAGTGTGGTGGTTATCTTCTCGCTCATTGCACTCATTGGTACCGTATTCAATCTCTATCAGTTGCCGCAGTTTTAATGTATAAAATAAGGTAAAAAGATAAATGTTTGTAGCAAAAGAATTACGCAAGAAGAGCATTGCCGAATATCTGCTCTATATGTGGCAGGTGGAAGACATCATCAGGGCTTACGGATGCTCGCTTCCTGTTATCAAGAAAAACTATATCAGCCGTTTCGAACTCACCGACGAACAGCGTGAGGAGGAGACAGACTGGTTTGGAAATCTCATACGCATGATGAACGAGGAGGGCAAGCGCGAGACGGGTCATCTTGACATCAACCGGGTGTTGCTGCAGGACGTGATAGACCTGCACGGCATGCTTCTGCAGAGCAGTAAGTTTCCCTTCTATAGTACAGAATACTATAAAGTGTTGCCTTTCATCGTGGAACTGCGCAACAGGGGCGACAAGGAGGTGAATGAGATAGAGACATGCCTCGATGCACTCTATGGGGTAATGATGCTGAGGCTGCAGAAGAAGGAGATAACCCCCGAGACCGAGCGTGCCGTAAAAGAGATAAGCATATTCATAGGTATGCTCAGCGACTATTACATCAAGGACCGTACCGAAGGGCTGAAGTTTGAGGATGAAGTATAAGCCTCGCTTCCATGAATTCAGAAATCAGAATCAACAGAAAAAAGCATGAAAGAAATAGAAAGAAGAAGAACCTTTGCCATCATCTCGCACCCGGATGCAGGTAAGACTACGTTGACCGAGAAATTCCTGCTCTTCGGTGGACAGATACAGGTGGCGGGTGCCGTCAAGAGCAATAAAATACGCAAGACAGCCACCAGTGACTGGATGGATATAGAGAAGCAGCGCGGTATTTCGGTGTCTACATCCGTCATGGAGTTTGACTATCTGCCCGACGGACAGACAGGAGACCCCTATAAGGTGAATATCCTCGATACACCGGGACACCAGGATTTTGCAGAAGATACCTATCGCACGCTGACTGCCGTAGACTCGGCCATCATCGTGGTTGACTCCGCCAAGGGTGTGGAGGCGCAGACGAGAAAACTGATGGAGGTGTGCCGCATGAGAAACACTCCCGTAATCATTTTCATCAACAAGATGGACCGTGAGGGCCGCGACCCGTTCGATGTGCTCGACGAGCTGGAACAGGAACTGCAGATTAAGGTGCGCCCATTGAGTTGGCCTATCGGGCAAGGACTCCGCTTTAAGGGTGTCTACAATATATATGAGAAGCAGCTCAATCTCTTCACGCCCAACAAGCAGCGTGTCACCGAGAAGGTGGCGGTAGATATAAACAGCCAGGAGCTGGATGCCCAAGTGGGAGAGCGCGAGGCCAACCAACTGAGGGAGGAACTCGATTTGGTGGATGGCGTATATCCTGAGTTCGATGTGGAGACTTATCGCTCCGCAGAGGTGGCTCCCGTGTTCTTCGGTTCGGCATTGAACAACTTCGGTGTGCAGGAACTCTTGGACTGCTTCGTGGAGATAGCTCCTTCACCCAAGCCCATCAAGGCCGAGGAACGTGAAGTGAAGCCAGAGGAACCCAAATTTTCTGGTTTCATCTTCAAGATTACGGCCAACATCGACCCCAACCACCGATCGTGTATCGCATTCTGCAAAATATGTTCGGGTAAGTTTGTGCGCAACCAGCCTTACCTGCACGTGCGTCTGGGCAAGACGGTACGCTTCTCTTCTCCCACCCAGTTTATGGCACAACGCAAGAGTACCATAGACGAAGCATACCCCGGCGACATCGTGGGTCTGCCCGACAATGGCATATTCAAGATTGGCGATACCCTTACAGAGGGTGAACTGATACATTTTAGGGGGTTGCCATCTTTCTCACCGCTCCTTTTCAAGTATATTGAGAACGATGACCCCATGAAGAGCAAGCAGTTCCAGAAAGGACTGGAGCAGTTGATGAACGAGGGCGTGGCCCAGTTGTTCGTCAATCAGTTCAACGGCCGTCGCATCGTGGGTACGGTAGGCCAGCTGCAGTTTGAGGTTATCCAGTACCGCCTGGAGAACGAGTACAATGCGAAGTGCCGATGGGAACCCGTACACCTGCACAAGGCATGCTGGATAGAGGCAGATGACGAAAAGGAACTCGACAGCTTCAAGAAACGCAAGTACCAGTATATGGCCAAGGATATTGAGGGCAGGGATGTGTTCCTGGCCGATTCGGGCTATGTGCTGTCTATGGCACAGCAGGACTTTGAACACATCAAGTTCCATTTTACTTCGGAATTTTGATAAAGGCGAATAAAGGTAAAAAGGTAAAAAGGCAAAAAAGTAAAAAGGTAAAAAATGGGCATACGCCGGAAAAGTGAAGAGTGAAAAGTGAAGAGTGAAGAGTGAAGAGTGAAGAATCCAACGGCAAAGGTAACTGTAGGAGGTACGGCGCCCCCGCCGTACCACTCAAGCAAAGAAGCAAACAGGAAAAGCTGTTGTCTTAACTCCTTAACTTCTTACCCCCTTAACTTACTTGATTGCTTAACGATACGGTAGAAAATAATGGATGAAGAGATTTTAGAAAAGGATAATCAGGGATGGGTGTTCCGGATGGTTGACTGGCAGAAGAAGCATATCACTGACCGTCAGATGACGCTGATACTTGCATTCTTTATAGGATTGTTTGCCTCATTGGCAGGCTATTTCCTGCACGGCATCGTACACGAGATACAAGTTTTGCTCACGTCTGGGTTTGCCAAGGATACCTATAACCTTCTCTTCCTGCTCTTCCCCATTGTGGGTATCTATCTTACGTCGCTTTTTATCAAGTACATCGTGCGAGACAATATCTCGCACGGCATAACGCGTGTACTCTATGCCATCTCGACCAAAAACTCCAAACTGAGGGGACACAACTGCTGGTCGTCGGTTGTGGCATCGGGTATTACCATCGGTTTCGGAGGCTCTGTGGGAGCTGAGGCTCCTATCGTTCTTACCGGTTCGGCGATAGGCAGCAACCTGGGACAGTTGTTCCGCATGGACAAGAAAACGATGATTCTGCTGGTAGGGTGTGGTGCAAGTGCTGCCATTGCCGGAATCTTCAAGGCTCCCATAGCAGGTCTCGTGTTTACGCTGGAGGTGCTGATGGTAGACCTCTCTATGGCTTCGCTATTACCTATACTCATCTCGTGTGTTACGGCCACTTGCTTTGCTTACATACTGATGGGGTCGAAGTCGCTCTTCGATTTTGTGCTGTCTGACCCGTGGGTGCTCGACCGTACGCCATCGTGCATTCTCCTGGGCATCTTCTGCGGACTCGTTAGCCTTTACTTCATGCGAGCCATGTCGGCATGTGAGGGGTTCTTTGCCAAGTTGGGGCAGTATCCCTATGTCAAACTGATGTTCGGTGGCATCATTCTGAGCAGTCTTATCTTCCTGTTCCCGTCGCTCTACGGAGAGGGTTACTCGGCAGTCAATACCTTACTGAAGGGGCGCACCGAGGCCGACTGGGGGCAAGTGATGGACAACTCGCTCTTTTACGGGCACAACAATTTGCTGATACTGTATATCGGACTGGTGACTTTCACCAAGGTTTTTGCCACTTCTGCTACCAACGGCAGCGGTGGCTGTGGCGGAACGTTCGCCCCCTCACTCTTTATAGGTGGTTTTGCCGGCTTCTTCTTCTCGCGTCTCTGGAACGAATACGAGGTGGGCATTTATATACCCGAGCAGAACTTCACGCTCTTTGGTATGGCAGGGGTAATGACGGGGGTAATGCATGCACCGCTTACCGGCATCTTTCTCATTGCCGAACTGACTGGCGGTTACCAGCTCTTCATGCCTCTCATGATAGTGTGCATATCGTCTTATCTTACCATCAGCATCTTTGAGAGTCATTCCATCTATGCCCTGCGTCTGGCAAGGGAGGGAAAACTGCTGACACACCATATAGACCGTGCTGCGCTCACACTGATGAGCATGCACAACTTGATAGAGAAGGATTATCACTCTGTTAGTCCCGACCTGCCCATGGGCAAGTTGGTGGCTGAGATAAGCCGTAGCAACAACAATTTCCTGCCTGTGCTGGATGACGGCGGTGTGCTCCTCGGACTGATAGACATTACGCGCATCCGTCACATCATTTTCCGTACGGAGTTGTACAGGCGTTTCAAGGTGCGCCAGCTGATGCTGCAGCCTTCCGCCGTAGTGAGCGAGAATGAACCTATGGACGAAGTGATGGCCAAGTTTGACAAAACCGACGAGGCACAGTTGCCTGTAGTGGATGTGCGCGGTGTGTTAGTAGGCTACATCAGTCGTACCAAGGTCTATTCAGTCTACCGCCAGATTGTGGCAGACATGTCTGCGGAATAGTTGAAAGGTAAAAAGGTAAAAAAGGGCATACGCCGTTGAAAGGTAAAAAGGTAAAAAGGTAAAAAGTAAAAGAGGGTAGGGTACTGTTAAAGTGGAAAAATAAAAGATATAAAGAGGAAAGAAGGAAATGAAGAAAGAAGATTTACGAATTATATTTATGGGAACACCGGAATTTGCGGTGGAGTCTCTCAAAAGTCTTGTAGAAGGAGGATACAAGGTGGTGGCAGTCGTTACACAACCTGACAAGCCTGTGGGGAGACATCAGGACACACTGCAGGCATCACCTGTAAAGCAGTATGCCCTGTCGCAAAACCTACCCGTGCTTCAGCCTGTCAAGATGAAGGACCCCGAGTTTGTGGAGCAGCTTCGCTCTTACAGGGCTGACCTGCAGGTAGTGGTGGCTTTCCGAATGTTGCCGGAGGTGGTATGGGCCATGCCCCAGTTCGGAACGTTCAATGTGCATGCCGCTCTCTTGCCACAATACCGTGGTGCAGCACCTATCAACTGGGCTGTCATCAACGGTGAGACGGAGACGGGCGTTACCACATTCTTCCTTGACCATGACATCGATACGGGGCGTATCATTATGCAACAGCCCTTTGCAGTTCCTGATGATGCTGATGTGGAATATGTCTACGACGGTCTCATGGTGCTCGGCGCACAGACTGCACTGAAGACCATAGACCTGCTTCTGGAAGGTGACGGCAACGTGCCCTCTATGGCTCAGGACGAGTTGGAGGCATCACATGCGCAACTGCACCATGCACCGAAGATATTCAAGGAGACATGCCGCATAGACTTCGCCATGCCTGTCAAGAGGGTATATGACTTTGTACGCGGTCTGTCACCTTACCCCGGTGCATGGACGGTGATACAGAAGGAAGGGGGAAAGGAACAGGTGCTCAAAATTTTCAAGACCGCAAAGACAGCCATTCCTGTAGATGAAGGCGTTAAGACGGGTACGTTACGGGTAGACGGCAAGTCGCTGCTTGTGGCTTGTACCGACTGTTGGTTGCAGTTGGAGGCCTTGCAGCTGAGTGGTAAGAAGCGTATGGAGGCACGCGATTTCCTCAACGGGATGCGTGACGTGGAAAACTATGTGTGTCGGTAAAAGGCTCCTTGTCATCGCGGTGTCTTGATAGAAAAAAGATTAAACATAAAAACAAAAAGCAAAGGAAAATGACACAAGAAGAAGATATAAAGAATGCGGTGGAGTGTATGCGCAGGGGTGGAGTGATTCTCTATCCTACAGATACGGTATGGGGTATAGGCTGTGATGCTACTAATGCGGAGGCTGTGGCCAAGGTGTACAGGATAAAGAAGCGTGACGATTCGAAGGCTCTCATCTGCCTTGTGGACAGCGACAACCGTATGGCGCGTTATTTCCGAAATGTGCCGCAGGTGGCATGGGACTTTATCGAGGCAGCCATGCCAGTCAAACCTACTACCGTAATCCTCGATGATGCCACTGGTGTGGCTGAGAACCTCGTGGCAGAAGACGGCAGCCTTGCCATGCGTGTGACTTACGAACCATTCAGCAAACAACTCTGCTACAGGTTTCAAAAACCTGTGGTAAGCACCAGTGCCAACGTGAGTGGCGAACCGGCTGCACAGAACTACCGGGACATTTCTCCCGAAATACTTCAGGCTGTCGACTATGTATGTTGGTCACGGCGTCAGGAGCACAAACCCCACATGCCCTCTTCTATTGTCAAGCTGTCGAAGAATGGTGAGGTAAAGGTTATAAGATAATCGAAAAAAGAAAAGTTTCGGATTTTGCAAATCCCACTTTTTTGGTACAGCGAGGGCGCTGTACCTCCTATTGTTACTAACGCTTGACAGCAAAGGTAATCATTAGGAGGTACGGCGCCCTCGCCGTACCACTCTCAGTCAAGTAAAGTCAATTGTTTATTCTCCCAACACGTTCTTGACAGTAATCTGGGCAGCCTCTTTCTTGGTAAGTTGGTGGCTCCATCCTACGCGTGAACTGGTGGCGGAACCGGCACCGTGGTTGTTGTATTCCAGGTAACGGGCAGTTTCTTCATTTTTCTTGTTGTTCCAGTTGAACCATCCTTCGGGTCGGATGTGTGCACCCATTTCGCAGTCGACGAATAGGGTGTAGGCATACGGACGCCAAGGCCGTCCGAGGTACACCTTGTCTACGCCCGGCGAGGCAGTGAGTCGGCATTTGTGGAACACATAGCCGTATTTCTCTGTGGCAGGCGTAGAAGCCGCCGTGATGTAGCTATTTTGCTTGCTGTGTATCTCGCAGTTCTCGAACCATGCAGTAGATGGACCGAAGATGAAGTCGGTCGTGCCTTCGATGTAGCAGTCGAAGAAGCCTACTCGTGTACCGCCTACACCTGTATAGACTGTGTCCTGATTGCCCAAAAGGCGGCAGTTGGTCACAGTGATGTGGTCGCCTTCGGTATGCAGGGCTACGGCCTGTCCCAGTCGTGGGGCACCGTTCTCTATCGTGATGTTCTTCAGTGTGATGTTGCTTCCCTGTACCTTTAGCGTATAGGTGCGGAATGTGCCCATCGCCTTGCCTTTGGCCGATGCATCGGAGTCCAGTCCGCCTATAGGCATCTTGATGTTGGCGTGGTCATCCCAGGTGATGATGGTGTTGTCACGGTCTTCACCGCAGATAGTGATGTTGGTGAGCCAGGAAGGGATGATGAGTTTTTCCTTGTACACGCCTTTCTTGACGAAGATGACCTTCTTGTAGTCCATAAAGGCGCGGCATACCTGTATGGCTTCATCGATGTTGCGGAATTCGCAGGTGCCGTCTCTCGACACGAAGAGCGTGTCGGGGTTGTCGTACTTGTTGGCTGCCGATAAGGGCAACATGGCAAGCATCATTAGTAAAGGTAGAAATAGTCGTTTCATAGTTTGTTCTTATATAATATTATTTAGGTATGCGTACATTATAATAGAGTAACATATCGTGTATTCCCGCTTTTTGGGGTGTACTGGTATTTTACAGTATGCGCTGCACATCCTGCAGTCCCTCTATGGTCTTGAGCTGGTCCATGATGAGCCTTACGTCATCGCGGTCGTGTATCTTCAGTTCGATGGTACCGTCGAAGATGCCGTTGTCGCTGCTGATGGTTATCTTGTGGATGTTCACGTCGAGCTGGTCGCTTATGACGCGGCTCACATCGAGGAGCATACCTTTGCGGTCTATGCCTTTAATTTCGATGGTGGCCTCAAAGAAAAGGCTCTTGTTCATTTGCCACTTGGCGTCGACGATACGGTTGCCGAAGCTCGACTTCAGTTTGGCGGCCACTGGGCATGAACGCTTGTGTATCTCGATGCGGTTCTTGTTGTCTATGTATCCCATGATGTCATCGCCAGGAATGGCATGGCAACAGTCGGGACAGATAAACTGGTGGATGTTCTCGTCTGTGATGATAAGCGGTTTCTTCTTGTTGAATTCTTTACCTACCGTGAAGAGCTCCTTCAGATGTGTAGTGACTTTGCCCTCGTTTTTCTTGTTGCCATTTCCCTTTCCGAGGAAAGGAATGTAATTGCGCCAACTGGATGATTTCTTCTGTGGTTTGTTCTTGTCCAGCAGTTCGTCCAGGTCCTTGTCTCCAAGCGTGATGCTGTGGTCGCCCAAGGCGAGCAGAAGGTTGTCATGCTTGGCAATGTTATGGTATTCGCATAGTTTGTCTACACAGGAATTGGTCAGTTCCATGCCGTTGGCCTTAAGCCATTCTCCGAGTATGTTTTCTCCTATTTTCTGTATCTCGCGGCTTTCGCGTCGCAGGATAGCCTGTATCTTGCTCTTCGCCTTTGCCGTGCTGACAAAGTTGATCCAGGAGGGTTGTACATGCTGGCTCTTGCTGGTAAGGATTTCTACCTGGTCGCCGCTCTGTAATTTGTGGCTCAGTGGAACCAGCTTGTGGTTTACCTTGGCTCCGATGCAGTGGCTGCCGAGGAAGGTGTGTATCTGGAATGCAAAATCGAGTGCGGTACAGTCGGCCGGCATGGTCTTGATTTCGCCTTTGGGGGTAAAGACAAATATCTCCGACGCAAAAAGGTTGAGCTTGATGGCATCGAGAAAGTCCATGGCATCGGGTTGAGGGTCATCAAGAATCTCCTTGATGGTACCGAGCCAGTCGTTCAGTTCGTTCTCGTCTTCCGTGTACTCGATGTCCCCTTCCTTGTATTTCCAGTGGGCGGCAAACCCTTTCTCTGCCACCTCGTCCATACGGTCGGAGCGTATCTGCACCTCTATCCATCTTCCCTGCTTGCTCATCAGCGTGACGTGCAGAGCCTGGTATCCGTTGGCCTTGGGATGGTTGAGCCAGTCGCGCAGACGGTCGGGATGACTCTTGTACAGTTGGCTTATGGCCACGTAGATGTTGAAGCATTCGTTCACCTCGTTGGCCCTTACCTTGGGCGTGAAGATGATGCGAACGGCCAGGATATCGTATATCTCGTCGAAGGAGACATGCTTGTTCTGCATCTTGTTCCAGATGGAGAAGGGATTCTTTACGCGTGCCTTGATTTTGTAGTCAATGCCCATCTTGTCCAGTTCCTTGCGTATGGGTTCCGTAAACTGGGCGAAGAGCGTGTCGCGCTGTGCCTCGGTATCTGCCAGTTTGTGTTCTATGCTGGCATATTCCTGCGGATGGTCGTATCGGAAGCTGAGGTCTTCCAGTTCGGTCTTGATTTTGTTGAGTCCCAGGCGGTTGGCAAGCGGTGCATAGATATAGAGCGTCTCCCCGGCTATCTTGTACTGCTTGTTGGCTGGTTGTGAGGCAAGTGTGCGCATATTGTGCAGGCGGTCGCATATCTTGATAAGGATGACGCGTATGTCATCACTCATGGTGAGCAGCAGCTTCTTGAAGTTCTCAGCCTGTGCCGAAGCCTTGTCGCCGAAGATGCCACCGCTGATCTTGGTCAGTCCGTTGACAATCTGTGCTACTTTGTCACCGAAGATGTTGGCGATGTCCTCCACCGTATAGTCCGTATCTTCCACAACATCGTGCAAGAGTGCGGCGCAGATGCTGGTAGATCCGAGTCCCATTTCCTCGCAGGCTATCTGTGCCACGGCGATAGGGTGCATGATGTATGGTTCGCCCGACAGTCGGCGCACGCCCTTGTGTGCCTGTCTGGCAAAGTTGAAAGCCTTGGTCACGATGTCCACCTTCTTTCGGTGGCGTGATGCCAGATAAGTGTCCATCAAGTGTTGGAATGCGTCACCGATGAGTTTGTTGTCGGCCTGTTCTCTCTCTAAATCTTTCACGTTCTGCTCGTCCATGGTTGTAGCCTTGTTGTGGGTTTGTCGTACGGTATGTGAAATTTGTTTATTTCACCTTGAGTTTCTTTCCGGCGCGTATGTTGCTGCCCGAAATCTTGTTCAGCTTGCGCAGTTTTGCCACAGTAGTGTGGTTGCGCTGTGCTATCTCCGAGAGGGTGTCGCCACTCTTGATGGTAACGCTCTTGTTGCCCTCCCTCTTGTTCTTTTTGCTTTTCCTGCCGCGGCTTTTCTTGCTGCTGCGTGTGGCCGAGTAGCTCCGGCGACTGCTATAACTGCGGCGGCTTACAGAAGGCTCTTCTTCGTTTACGTCAACGGTGGAACGCTTGAGCAGCAGTTCGTCGGTCTTGAAGTTGTAGATGGAGTCTTCGTGGTCGATAAAAGTACCTACGAGCGAAGCGGGCAGTCTTACGGCCATGCGCTTGTTCAGTCCGTTGATGATGTCGCGGCGGTATTGCGGGTTAAGGTCGCGCAGATGGTTTATGTTGATGTTGAGCACCTGTGCTATCTGCTCGAAGTGTACGTCACGGTTTACCACTACGGTGTCTGTCTTCATGGGAAGCTCTGTCACCATGGGACAGATGTTGTGCTCGCAGTAGTAGTTCATGATGTAGTTGGCTGCGATGAATGCCGGCACATATCCGCGTGTCTCCTTGGGGAGGTAAGGGTAGATGTTCCAGTAGTCTGCCGACCCCTTGGCACGGTGAATGGCTTTGTTCACTTTGTCGGGACCGCAGTTGTATGCAGCTATGACGAGGCTCCAGTCGTCGAATATTTTGTACAGGTCGCTCAGGTAGTGGGCTGCTGCGTAGGAAGCCTTGACGGGGTCGCGGCGTTCGTCCACGAGCGAGTTGACCTCCAGACCGTAACGCTTGCCCGTGCCCAGCATAAACTGCCACAGCCCCGTTGCGCCTACGCGTGAGACAGCTTTGGGGTTGAGTGCCGACTCTATCACAGGCAGGTACTTCAGCTCGAGTGGCAGGTTGTATGCCTCCAGTGCCTGTTCGAAGATAGGCATGTAGAAATTGCCTGCCCCAAGCATATAACTTACCGAACGGCGCAGTCTGCCGCTGTATCGGTCAATGAACTTCTGCACCACGTCGTTGTATGGCATCTCGATGATGGTAGGCAGTCGCTTGAGCCTGTCTATGTATACTTCCTTCTCGAATACAGGGTTTACGTCACGGTAGTTGCATGACGTGTCCTGCATCATGTATGTCCTGGCATTGTAGAGGTGCAACAGGCTGTCCAGGTTGTCTTCCAGTCCGATGGGTACCTCTATCTCTTCCTGGTTGCCTTGTTTGTCTGTGACGGTAATGATGTCGTCATCGTTCGTGTTCTCTTTCTGTGCCTGCGTCTGTACGGGTAGGCAGAGCAGCAGGGTAGCGGTTGCCAACAGTATCTTTTTCTTCATGAATCTTTTTTCAGTATCTTTTTTCTTTGGAGGCGGTCTGGCGCAGATATATTAGCCGGACCTGACCTTTTCTGTTAATAATGTATTCTGTGGTTTGTGGCTCTCTAAAAGGTAAGGGAGCACTGCAGTCCCAACCCGCCGCTCTGTAACAGACTGTTGCTTTGCGGGGCTTTCAGGAAGGTTGGTTCTATGTGGAGTGTCAGGTCGTCGGAGATGTCAAACTGCGAGAGGGAGGCATCTACGTATGCGTCGATGATGGAGAGGGCATAGATGCCTATCATCACAAACATGCCCATGTCGCGCCAACGGCGGTATTTGTCCTTTCTTTTTTTGAAGATGTCCTTGTAACGTTCTTCGTTGCTGGAGTTGATGACCGTTCCCAGATGCAGGAACTGGTTATAGCTCTGCGTGTTCGGGTCATTGTCCATAATGTCCATGTAGGCTTGCGAGTAGTCGTGGTACATCTGGTTGTTCCAGGTGATGGCGTATGCGCAGCCCACAAATCCTCCGTATATGATGGGCAGTTTCCAGTATTTGCGGTTGTATATCTGTCCTGCGCCCGGCAGTACGATGGCCAGCCACATGGCCCGTTTGGTGTCCGGTTTCCATGTGCTCCAGTCGCGTTTCTTTTTTAGTGGCAGTATTTTGCCCATGTCTATAGCCATCACGCTGTCTTCTGCCGTGCCGGTAACGTTTTTTGCCGTACCGGTGGTGTCGGGTACAGACGTGATGTCGGGCACGGCAATGTCGGCTTTCTCCTTCGACTTCTGCGCCATGGCTGGAGCCGCAAGACAAAGTGCGAGTGCTGAAATGCAGATGTATGATAAAGCTGACCTCACAGGATTTTAATGCTTTAGTTGTTCGAAAACGCTCATGATGTGTGCCAGTTCCTCTTCGTTGGTAAAGGGGATGCTGATTTTACCCTTGCCCTTGGATGAGCATGTGAACTGCACCTTGGTGTTGAGGCATTGCGAAAGACGGTCCTTCAGTTGGGTAAACTCTTCTGGCATCTGTGGCTTGGCAGTGGTGTTCTTGCGTGTGGTGTCGATGTCTTCGCCGTTCTTAAGCTGCTGTACCATTTCCTCCACCTTGCGTACGGAGTATCCGTTCTTCTGAATCTCGCGGAACAGCTTGATCTGGAGCGACGGACTGTCGAGGGCCAGGAGCGCACGGCAGTGCCCCATGTCTATCTCCTTTTTCTGCAGTGCCATCTGTACCTGTGCCGGCAGTTTGAGCAGTCTGAGGTAGTTGGCCACGGCAGCGCGGCTTTTGCCTACGCGTTCCGAAATCTTCTCCTGTGTCATGCCGTTGTTTTCCATCAGGTGTTCATAGGCCAGGGCTATCTCTATGGCGTTGAGGTCCTGGCGTTGTATGTTCTCCACCAGAGCCATCTCCATGACGCTCTCGTCGTTGATGGTGCGGATATAGGCGGGTACAGCTCTGAGGCCGGCCAACTGCGAGGCACGCCAGCGGCGTTCGCCGGCAATGATTTGGAAACGGTTCTCGGCTACCTGTCTGAGTGTGATGGGCTGTATGATGCCTATGGCCCTGATGCTGTCGGCCAGTTCCTGGAGAGCCTCCTCGTCAAATTCGCGGCGTGGCTGGTTGGGGTTGGCCTCTATCTGGTCGAGAGGTATCTCGTTGATGGTGCTGCTGCCTTGTGTGCGCACATTCTCTGTAGAGATGAGCGCGTCGAGTCCTCTTCCGAGGGCGTTGCTTTTTGTTCCGTTATTATATTTCTTGTGTACTGCCATTGCTTTTCTTGTCTTGGTCCGATATCCGGAAAGTTGAGGTATACGGTGTACAGCCCATAGCTTTTCTGGCGTATGCCTTTTTACCTTTTTACTTTTTTACCCTTTTACCTTTTCTAACTGTTCTTGTTGATAATTTCCTTGGCCAGGGAAAGATGGTTCTGTGCGCCCTTCGAGTCGGTGTCGTAAAGGATGACGGGCAGTCCGTGGCTTTGGCTTTCGCTCAGTTTGACGTTGCGTTGTATCACCGACTTGAATACCAGTTCCTGGAAGTGGCGCTTTACCTCGTCGTATATCTGGCGAGCCAGACACAGGCGGTGGTCGTACATCGTGAGCAGGAATCCCTCTATCTCGAGTTTCGGATTCAGCTTGCTCTTGATGATCTTGATGGTGTTGAGCAGTTTGCTGATGCCCTCTATGGCGAAGTATTCGCACTGTACGGGGATGATGACACTGTCGGCGGCAGTGAGTGCGTTGACGGTGATGAGTCCGAGCGAGGGCGAGCAGTCGATGAGGATAAAGTCGTACTCGTCGCGGATGGGTGCAAGCAAGTTCTTGATTACCTTCTCGCGGTTCTCGAGGTTGAGCATCTCTATCTCTGCTCCCACGAGGTCTATGTGGCTCGGTATGATGTCCAGACCAGTGATGTCGGTGGTGTAGATGGCATCGCGTACATCTACGTGGTCTATGATGCACTCGTAGAGAGAAGAGTCTACCTCCTTAATGTCAACACCCAGACCGCTGGATGCGTTGGCCTGTGGGTCGGCGTCTACGACAAGTACCGTCTTCTCCAGTGTGGCCAGCGAGGCAGCCAAGTTGATGGTGGTGGTGGTTTTGCCCACACCGCCCTTCTGGTTGGCTAATGCGATAATTTTTCCCATATTTTCGTTCTGAATAATATAAAAGTATTCTCGAAAAACTGCTTTTTCGTTGCAAAGATACATATTTTATGCGAGAAAGAGGTCTCTTTAAAGGTTTTTTCGTACTTTTGCACCAAAAAGAGAGATAATTTATGGAAAATAAGAAACCTTTAGTGTTGATTTCCAATGATGACGGATACCATGCCAACGGGATCAGGACGCTTGTCGCTTTCCTGAAAGACTGGTGCGACCTGCTTGTTGTGGCTCCCGAGTCTGCCCGTTCAGGCTATGGCTGTGCATTTTCGTGTGTAGAGCCTTTGAGGTTAGTGCGGCGCAGGAGCATGGGCGACGACGTACAACTGTGGTCGTGTACCGGTACGCCGGTAGACTGCGTGAAGCTTGCGTTCGACCAGTTGCTGCAAGGGCGCCGTCCCGACCTGGTGCTCAGCGGTATCAACCATGGTGACAACTCGAGTGTAAACAACCACTATTCGGGTACGATGGGAGTGGTGAAGGAAGGTTGCCTGAAGTATATCCCCTCCGTGGCTTTCAGCAGTTGCAACTACGACGAGAATGCCGACCTTTCCTGTCTGCGCGGCGGGGTGGTGGCCATCGTAAAGAAAGTGCTTGCCGAAGGACTGCCCCAAGGCACCTGCCTGAATGTCAACTTCCCCGCCAATCCTCCCTTCCAGGGCATCAGGGCATGCCGCATGACGCGCGGCTCGTGGATCAACGAAGTGTGCAAGGAACACCATCCGCGCGGTTACGACTATTACTGGATAGTGGGCCAATACCGCAACGACGAACCAGAGGCCACCGATACCGACCAGTGGGCCTTGCAGCACGGATACATAGCCGTAACGCCCACCAAGATAGACGTTACCGACTACGACTGGCTGCGCAACTTTGAGATGTAACAACAAGAGAGAGATAAGGTATGAAATATTATCTGATAGTAGGCGAGGCCAGTGGAGACCTCCATGCCAGCAGGCTGATGCGGTCGCTTAAACGCGTGGACGCACATGCCGAGTTCCGCTTCTTCGGAGGCGACCTGATGCAGGCTGAGGGCGGTACGCGGGTAAGGCACTATAAAGACTTGGCCTATATGGGTTTTGTGCCCGTACTGCTCCATCTGCGCACTATCTTTGCCAATATGAAGATGTGCAAGGAGGATATCGTGCGCTGGAATCCCGATGTGGTAATTCTGGTAGACTATCCGGGCTTTAACCTCAGTATAGCCAAGTTTCTGAAAAAGAACACGGCCATACCTGCCTACTATTATATTTCGCCGAAGATATGGGCATGGAAAGAATGGCGCATAAAGAGCATCAAGCGCGATGTAGACCAGCTCTTTTCCATCTTGCCCTTTGAGGTGCCTTTCTTCGAGAAGAAGCACCATTATCCCATACACTACGTGGGCAATCCTACAGCCCAGGAGGTAAGGGAGTTCAGAGAAGGGTATACGCAGGGCTATGCCGAATTTTGTGCCGAGAACGGCCTGGATGCCGCCAAACCCGTCATCGCCCTCCTTGCCGGAAGCCGTCTGCAGGAAATCAAGGACAATCTGCCTGCCATGATAGAGGTGGCGGAACGCTTTGAGGACTATCAGATGGTGCTGGCCGGGGCACCGTCCATAGACGGTGCCTACTACGACAAGTTTATTGCCGGAACTCCCGTCAGGATAGTGAAAAACAAAACTTATCCGCTTCTGGCGCATGCCACGGCGGCTCTGGTTACGAGCGGTACAGCCACGCTCGAGACGGCTCTCTTCGACGTGCCGCAGGTGGTGTGCTACGAAACGCCCTTGCCGCGGCTCATTCGTTTTGCCTTCAACCACATTATCAAGGTAAAGTACATCTCGCTGGTCAACCTTATAGCCGACCGGGAGGTGGTGAAAGAGATGATGGCCGACCGCTTCGTTGTGGACGATATGGCCGACGAGCTATACCGCATACTACCCGGTCATGCCGAAAGGGAAGCGATGCTGGCCGGCTACGGGGAAATACATCGTGCCTTGGGTAATCTTGTGGCTCCCGACAGGGCTGCCTCCATCATGTACGACCTCTTGCTGAAGCGCCGCGAAGAATTGTTGCGCCTTGCCCGGGAGCGGGCAAAGGCTGCTGCTGAAGCCGCAGAGAAGGCAAGGCTCAAGGCTTTGGCCGAGGCGGAGGAAGCACGCAAGCGTGCCGAAGCCGAAGCTGAAAAGATTCGTCTGCAGGCTGAAGAACAGATCAGAAAGTTGAGAGAAGGGGAAGAATGAGGGTGCTGTATATGCTGGCTTGCCTGAGTGCGCTGGTTACTGTATCTATCTATGCTGGTTAGCATGTCTAACTATGCTGGTTAGCATGCCTAAGTATGCTGGTTAGTATGTCTGTCGGTACTGGTTAATGCTGATGGCTGTATTTTTCAATGTAGAGGAAAAGCACGGAAAAACAAGCGGGCGGAATCTACTGAATTTATTTCCGCTATATGATATTTTATAAAAAGGTTGAAAATTATGAAGGAAAGAAGCAAAATGAATGTATGCGTGTTGGTGAGGATGCTGTTTGTGGCGGTCTTTTTGTTTAACACCATTGGGGTAATGGCTCAGGTGAAGGTGGTGGACGGTGTGTCGGGACAACCGGTAAGCTATGCCAGTATCTTTGACGATGCTACGGGCAAGGTGCTGGGTATCACCAATGTGGATGGCGTGCTGCCCGCTGCGGCCGACTCCTGCAAGACCATCTCTGTGCAGCACATCAATTATGACCCGGTAACCCTCGAACTGAGCAGTGTGCCCGACGGCATCATCAAGTTGGCTTCACGCAAGGCATACGAGGTGAAGGAAGTGGCTGTAGACAGGGATAACCACGACTATATCCGACTGAAGATGTATACGCGCGACTATACTGTTGTCAACGGTATGGTGGCAGAAGTGTCTGAGAGTGTGGGGTATGGCTATTTTGATAACAAGAGCCGGAAGTTCAAGGAGGGACAGTGCCTTACGATGAATCATTTGCGTAACGAGGCAGCCTTCAACGGGCAGAAGATGATCGTGCAGGCCTTTGCCGAATGTGACAAGCCTACTTATGGTGGAAGGATAAGTAACTCGCTCAGTTTTTTCGACAAGTATAACGATGGGAAGAAGCATACGTTGTATGATAAGAAGGGTATAAAGACGGTAACTTATTCCGTTCGGCACAACGATGCTGCAAAGATAATAGAACTGGTTGCTGACAGTGCTCTTGTCGAGAAACCTTTCAATTTTTGGCTCTTTGGCATTTCCATGAGCGATGCCTATGGTCTGGTAACATTCAGTTCTGCCTATGGAAAGCCGAGCTTGTCTACCTTGCAGAACAATTTCTCAGTGTACCGTATGACCCACAACAAGTCGCAGGTAAGCGTTACCGTTTACCACGAGAGGTATATGCTGGGCGTAGATTATGCCAACAAGGAAGACTATAAGGCAGTCAAGAAGGAACTGGCAGCGAAGGCCAAGGCTGGTACAGCCGAGAAGTTTGTACGTCCGGAAGGTGTTCCGCCCTTCAGCAAGTATGTGTCGGAAGCCATGAAGGCGATGACTGAGGTAAAGAAGTAAAACACATTTCTTTTTTTTAGTACGGAAACTACGCAATAAAGGCGTACCGCCCGCATGGTGGTACGCCTTTGTTGTAATGTGGCATTATCTGCTTTCGCCATTTCCGAAAGCCTTGAACTTGAAATGGTTATTTGTTGTACTTTCTCAAAGCCTCCCTTGCCATCTTGCCCCAGGGCTTGATGAGGTCGGGAGTCCAGTGGCCGGTAGCCTTGGCGCGGGGCAGAATCATGGAGCATGTCTCGTCCTTGTCCGATACAGACCAGTTTACCCAGCTCACCTTGTTGCGTTCCATCACGTCGAGCCATTTCTGATATTCCTCCGGGGCGAGCGGACCGTTGCCGGAAGCCTCCATGCCCGCACACTCCGATACGAAGACGGGCAGACCGCCCTTTACGGCTGTCTCCAGTTTTTCGCGCAGGTAGTCTTTGTGGGTGGCGGCATAGAAGTGGAGCGTGTACATTACGTTGCTTACACCCTCTATCGGACTCTTGGCCACGAGGTCGATGTCCTGGTCCCAGTGGGGACATCCCATAAGGATGATGTTGTCAGGGTCATGCTGGCGTATCTCGGTGATGACAGTTCTGGCATATTCCTTGAGCGATTCCCATGAGTCGTCTATTGGTTCGTTGTACAGCTCGTAAATGACATTGGGATATTTGCCGTACTTCTGGGCCATTTTGCCGAAGAAGGCCTTGGCCTCATTGGTGTGCATCTTGTGTGCGTGCCAGTCGATGATGACGTACACGCCGTTCTTGATGGCGGCATCCACCACTTCAGTGATGCGCTGTTCTGCAAAGGTAGGATTTTCCAGATAGTTGTCTTCTATCTGTATGCCCATGGCGGCACGGATAATGTTGGCGTGCCAGTCGTTGGCGAGCCATTTTACGGCTTGCTTGTTGTAGAAGCGCGGCCAGATGTTGTGCCATCCCAGGCTTATGCCCCTGAGGACGACTGGATTCCCGTTCTGGTCGCATAGTTGCGCACCTTTCACTTGCAGTTGTCCCCATTGCTTCACTGGGGAGGCTGCGTTCATCTGTGCCATGCAGAGCAGGGCAAGGATGAGGGTCAGTAGTTTTTTCATTCTTTATAGTTTTTAGGCGTGTTCTAAAAATTCCACGCATTGTTAAATTACTTTTTTAGACGGATTGCTCTTTGTGTCTTTTTGATTTTATCCGGCATCTTTTCCTTCCTTCTTCAGTCGCATAGCCCGCTATGCTCCTTCAGAAAGGAAGTAAAATCTGCTCGGCTAAAATGCAAAAATCCATCAAAGGTAATTTTTAGAACCCGCCTTTAGGTTGTTGTATCAAATGCTGTGAAACAAAAAGGGATGGCTGCCGTTCCTTTTCTTTTGATAGGAATGCCAACCATCCAGAGTATGTAAGTTCCTTATCCGAAGATTTGCAGTGTGTAGAGGTAGATGACGGCTGCGGGAATGGCCATGAGCGAAGAGTCGAATCGGTCGAGCATGCCTCCGTGTCCTGGCAGGATGTTTCCGCTGTCCTTTACGCCGAGGGTGCGCTTGAAGAGGCTTTCTACCAGGTCACCCCATGTACCGAAGAACACGACTACCAGTCCCAGTCCCATCCATGCGGCTATGCCGAGCCTGTGCGCCTCTCCGTCGTTGGCAATGTAGCCTATGATGGCTGCCGCTATCAAGACGAAGATGCCTCCGCCTATGCTTCCTTCCCAACTCTTTCCCGGACTGATGCGCGGGAAGAGCTTGTGCTTGCCGAAGAGCGAGCCGCTGCAGTAGGCTCCTGTGTCGTTGGTCCACAGGAAGATGAAGATGCTCAGCGGCAGCAGTGTGTCGAAGTGGATTTGTCCGTCTGCGGGCGAGTATTCGAAGGCAAGGATGTTGAGCATAGAGAAGGGTAGGGCGATGTACATCTGCGAGAGCATGGTATAGGCCCAGTCGTTCACCGCATTCCTGTTGCCGGTATACAGTTCGCTGACAAAGAGGTATACGATAGTGAGCAGGTAAGGCACAAAGGCGATGAAGTTGCTCACGATGCCCATGCGGAATCCTGCCACTGCCACGAAGAAGTAGACACCGGCGATGGTAGAGATGAGCCGGTTGACGCTTACGTCTTCACACTCGTTGTTCACCAGGCCGCAAAACTCCCAGATGGTAAGACCTGTAATGAGGGCAAAGAGAAACACCATTGCCCTGGGGTTTAGAAATCCGCACACCATGCATACCACAAAGAGTACGCCCGTTACGGTTCTAACTATTAGGTTCTTCTGCTTGTCCGTCATTTCCTTTAGTCTTGTTATGTTCTTCTATGGCAGCCTTTACCTCGGGCAGTTCCTTCACCGCGTCGTCTATCTTTGGCTGCTCGTCATTCATTATTTCCTGCGAACGGCTCATCCAGGGCCGCTTGCCGAATATTTTCTCCACGTCTTCCGCCATGATGACCTCCTTCTTTATGAGGAGTTCGGCCAGGGCGTTGTGTCCCTCCTTGTGCTCCATGAGTATGTTCTTGGCGCGCGTGTACTGCTCGTTGAGCATCTTGAGCACCTCTTCGTCTATGAGCCTTGCCGTGGTTTCGGAGTATGGCCGCTGGAAGGAGTACTCGTTGTTGTTGTAGTAGCAGATGTTGGGCAGCGTCTTGCTCATGCCGAGATAGGCTATCATGCCGTATGCGCTCTTGGTGGCGCGCTCAAGGTCGTTCATGGCGCCTGAGGATATGTGTCCGGTGAAGAGCTCTTCAGCAGCCCTTCCGCCCATGAGCGAGCACATCTCGTCGAGCATCTGCTCCTTGGTGGTAATCTGGCGTTCCTCCGGCAGGTACCATGCAGCTCCGAGAGCCTGGCCGCGCGGCACGATGCTTACCTTGATGAGCGGGTTGGCATACTGGCAGAACCAGCTGATGGTGGCATGTCCCGCCTCGTGCAGGGCTATGCTGCGTTTCTCGTCGGCCGTCATTACCTTGGTCTTCTTCTCCAGTCCGCCCACGATGCGGTCGACAGCATCGAGGAAGTCCTGCTTGCCCACCATTTTCTGGTCGTGGCGGGCAGCAATGAGGGCAGCCTCGTTGCACACGTTGGCAATGTCTGCGCCCGAGAATCCCGGCGTTTGCCTTGCCAGCAGGTCGATGTCCACGGTCTCGTCTACCTTGATGGGGGTGAGGTGTACCTGGAAGATGGCCTTCCGTTCGTTCAGGTCGGGCAGGTCGACGTGTATCTCCCTGTCAAAACGTCCTGCACGCAGCAGGGCACTGTCGAGCATGTCCACACGGTTGGTGGCAGCAAGGATGATGACACCACTGTTGGTGCCGAAGCCGTCCATCTCTGTGAGGAGTGCGTTGAGAGTGTTCTCCCGTTCGTCGTTGCCTCCCATGGACGGGTTCTTGCTGCGGGCGCGCCCCACGGCGTCAATCTCGTCTATGAAGATGATGCTGGGAGCTTTCTCCTTGGCCTGGCGGAAGAGGTCGCGCACACGTGATGCGCCCACGCCTACGAACATCTCCACAAAGTCGGAACCGCTCATCGAGAAGAAGGGTACGCCTGCTTCGCCTGCTACGGCTTTGGCGAGGAGTGTCTTTCCGGTTCCCGGAGGGCCTACGAGCAGTGCTCCCTTGGGTATCTTGCCTCCCAGGTCGGTGTACTTCTGCGGATTTTTCAGAAACTCCACTATCTCCTGTACTTCCTGCTTGGCACCTTCCTGTCCTGCCACGTCCTTGAACGTAATGCCGAGGGTGTTGCCTTTTTCGTACATGCGGGCCTTGCTCTTGCCCACGCTGAAGATGCCGCCACCGCCAAGTCCGCGGCCCATGCGTCCTGACATCCACCAGATGAAGCCGAAGAAGAGGAGGAGCGGGAAGATGCTGCCCACGATGTCAAACAGTCCGTTTGTCCTCTCGTTGTTGTAGCTGTAGCTGTTTATCTTTCTGGCCTTCACCATACTGTCGAGGTACTTGTCCACCTCGTCGACGGAGCCGAACTGTACATCCACCGTAGGTGACGGCCCCAGTTCGCGTGCGCTCTTCTTGTACACCTCGCGCGTGTACTTTGGATTGACGTACAGTTTCAGCTTGTTCTCGTTCTTGTTGGCCACCACGCTCAGCACGTACCCCTTGTTTACGTATTCCTTGAACTGTGTGTAGGTGGCTTCCTTGGTGGCACTGCCTCCCAGTATGTCTCCTCCGCCGCTGAGGAAGGCTATTACCAGTGCGGCGAGAATAACGATATAGAGCCAGTTCATGTTGAACTTGGGCATCTTGGGCGGTTGTTGCCCGTTGAAATTGTTGTTTTGTTCCATCCGAAAGTTCTGTGTTGTTGTTTGCGGTTGGCCCGGGGGCGTTATGCGCTGTCCGCGTGCCTTTTGCTTTTTAGTATAGTTAGTCGATGTCTGTTATGTTCGTGAGCTTGGCGTCGGCCCAGAGGTGTTCGAGGTCGTAGAACTGCCTTACCTCAGGCTGGAATATGTGTACCATTACGTCGACATAGTCGAGTGCTACCCACTGGTCGTTCTCCAGTCCTGTCACGTTGGCGGGTTTCTCGCCCAAGTTTTTGCGGCATGTGTCGCCTACCGACTGTGCGATGGCTTCCACCTGTGTGGGCGATCCTCCCTGGCAGATGATGAAGTATTTGGCTATGGCACCGTCTATCCCGCTCAGGTCGGCTATGACAATGCCGCTGCCTTTCTTTTCCTGTATTCCTTCTTTGATAGTCTCTACTAGTTGTTTTGCTGTATTCATTTATTCATTTTATTGTTATTGTGGCTACAAAGTTAGTGCAAAAAATTGAGTAAGCATTACATTCTCCCGTTTTTTCGGATTTTTTAAGGTACGCGCGCAGCAAAATAGGGTGGGAAAGGGGTGTTTTATGGCCAAAAACAGGGAAAAACAAGAAAAAATGAAGTTTTTTGAAAAAAAATAGGGAAAAGTTTTGGTGGTTCAAAAAAAAGCCGTACCTTTGCACTCGCAATTCAGCAATGAGGCGCAACGATAAAATTGGGATATGGTGTAATGGTAACACTACAGATTCTGGTCCTGTCATTCCTGGTTCGAATCCGGGTATCCCAACAAAAAAGCATCTTCCGATATGGTAGATGCTTTTTTGTTGTCTATATGCTTGTACTCGACCAGCCGGGTGTCCGGCGAGGATAGAATGACGGTGCCGTCAGCTGGGTGTATTGCCCATTTGGCTGATGCCTTATATAATTATAAATAAGGTGTGCTTTTCTCCCACTTTCTTCCCCGAAGCTCAAATCCAAAAAGGCACGTATGTGCATCATTCATCTCACGTACATGCGTTTTTCATCTCACGTACGTGCGTCATTCATCTCACGTACGTGCGTCATTCATCTCACGTATGTACATCATTCATCTCACGTACGTGCGTTTTTCATCTCACGTACGTGCATCATTCATCTCACGTACGTGCGTCATTCATCTCACGTACGTGCAACATTCATCTCACGTACGTGCGTTTTGGGCCTGTGGCGTTGCCCACCTCAGGAACGCTGCCCTCGCAGCCGAGAGCAACGACCGACTGGAAGAGGGGCTTTACTTCTTTTTGATTATTTTTATCGTTAGTTTTCCTTTCTTTTTGTAAAATCACCACAATAATCTTCGGGAGCAAATGAGGCTATACCTCATTGGGCATCGAGACTATACCTCATTGGACATCGAGGCTATACATCATGAAACACCGTGGTGTCGAAACCACGCATAATTACCATATACTTTTGTCCGAAAACACTATCGAATTGTATGGTTTGTTGAGGATTATCGCAGATTCAGAAGATTTTAATGCTTTTCACATAATAGTATTAGTATTAATTGATGGCAATAAATTACTTTTGCGTCAGAAACTCAGACATCAGAATCTCAGATTCGTTGAGACATGCCTAAAACATTAATAACTAACATATAAAGTATGATGAAACATAGACAAATCTTTACATGGATTGTTTGCCTTCTGACATTTGGAATCCAATCCGTCATGGCGGAAGAAGAGAAATATGTAATGTATTCTCTCACAACGACAGGTGATTTCCAAACTGATGATGGAGACTGGACTGTCCCCGGAGGCTCTTACAGCAAGAACGGTGTCAACAACAGTGATGATACACAGGATCCTAAGCGTTGGACAATGAAATCGACGGGTGCCTACATCCAATGCACATGCAGCCAGGCCATCGCCGAAGGTGACGTGATAGAAATCACCGGCACGCCACAATCCACAAGTACATCTGGTTTCTGCATCCGCCTGGAAGGTGACAACAATGCCGATATCTTAGCCAGCATGAAGTCTTCCGGCAAGAAAAAGGAACAGACCAAAAGTTACACCGTCGAGGCAGAAAGCAAGTTGATTGGCCAGACCACCATCTATGTCATGATGGAACAGCAAGGTCGCCAATGGTGGATCAACAAGATAGAAGTCAAGACTGCAAAGCCTATTATTTCTGAAGTAAGCACCAGCAAAGATATGGTATACTCCACCTTTAGTAATCCAACGTTTGCCCTTGATTTTTCCGACTTAGATGTTAAGGCTTATATCATTACAGGTGAAAGCAGTAGCCAGCTAACTTTCAAGGAAGTTACCAAGATACCAGTCAACACAGGTGTCCTCCTCATAGGAACCAAAGGCGGAACTTTCACTCCCAAGGCTACAAACGCAGAAACTGACGACGTGACGGGCAATTTGCTTGTTGCTGACGATGGAACCAAGACTGCGAATGACAATACCTACATTCTCACCATAAAAGATGAAAAGCCAGGCTTCTACAAATCGAATACCACCCGTACACTTGCGAAAGGTAAAGCCCATCTTGAGTTGCCTAACGCAAGTGAAGCCAAAGGATTTGCCTTGGACACGAACTTGTTTGGAGAGACCACAGGCATTCAGATAAACCGACAGAACAGTGAGAATGCCCTTTCTTTACGACAGGTCAACCTGGCTGGCCAACAAGTAGATTCCCATTATAAGGGTATCGTCATCCAGAACGGAAAGAAATGGATACAAAAATAAGCAATAACCATATCATACATTCTATAACAACTTAAAACTATCACAATGAAAAAGAAAACATATATCAGCCCCGACATCCACGTCATTAACTGTAGCAACGAGACCATCTTGGCAGGTTCCGACAAACCTCAAGTCTATGAAAACGAAGTAGTTGATGATAATGTAGAACAGTACGGCAAGAAGCATACCTTTAATTTCCTGGAATCTGAATAGGGGAAGAGCAAACCCATACCCCCGATATTGCCATACTTTCATAACATCAAAAGTAGAAACTGATAAAGATGAGAAAAATATTATTATTGTTCTCGTTCACGATTTGCCTCTCGGCCATGGCCAAGAAGACCATTCCTGTGTTTATCACGGCAGGACAGTCGAACACAGACGGGCGAATCATCAACAAGTTGCTTC
>CAVFRG010000022.1:0-37892 GCA_963624905.1 Oscillospiraceae bacterium | reverse complement strand
TGTCATGTGTCACTACTTTGGGTGGTTTGTTTTTTTTGAAAATAACGATGGAGAACCAAAAGCTCCATCGGAAAGAACTACTGCACTTAGTCGGCTGCAAAGATACAAAAGAAATTGGCCAAATGCAAGTAAAATCCGAAAAAAAATATCGGCGTATACAAAAAACTTCAATGTAGAAGGGAGTCTCGGAGAACTTGCACTTTACCGAAACAGTCTGGTTCGGCAGATTCATCCCACCAAAATTACGAAGCCGCCTTCATCAAGCAACGAAGTTAACCTCACAATAAAACGCGCAAGATGCGACAACAAATCCACACAAAAACCGAAAAAATACAAAAATATGGCAACAAACTCATGCAAATGGCACGCAAAACGAATATTTTTTGTAATTTTGGAGAGTTATTTATCCACTACAGGCGGGCGTATGGGCCTGACCGGGCACAAAACAAAAGCAAAATGGGGAAAACATTGTCTATGAGAAATGGCTTAATTATCTTGGCCATAGCCTCATGCAGTTTGGGGACTATGGCGCAGAATACCGGATCGCAGCAGAAAGCCTACCACTGGAAGGTGGGGGTTGAAGCTGGCGTAAGTTGCAGTGTGCTCGATATCGACGTATCGGGACTATCAAATACGACTTATAAGGTGAGGCCGGGATTCACTATGGGTGTTGCGGCAGAGTATAACGTAGTGGACAATCTCGCAGTCGGACTGGGTGTCAGTTTCGTGCAACGCGACTATCTCTACCAGCACACGAAGGGCGATGCCTGGAAAACGCGCTACAACAACAATTTTGTCAGCATCCCACTCACGGTGTCCTATTACCTGCTCCACAATCCTTACAGGGAAAAGGGACTTTGGCTGAAGCCCCAGGTGGGAGTGTACTACGACTACTTCATCTCCATGCACACAAAGGGAACTTATCCCATGACTATCATGGAGGGCTACAATGGTCAAGGGGCTTATCTCGATTATAAAACCACCTACGACTTCGGCACCAACGAGAACCATCTTCGCCGAAGTCTCTTCGGCGGCACAGTAGGCGTGCAGGCTGGCTATTCCTTCGGTCGCACCGATGTTTTTGCCAGTTATCAGTTCCAATACGGTTTCTCGCATATATATCAGGAGAAGTCACGCACCGGCAAAACTGCACGCCGCAACTCCAGCGTCATAATGGTGGGATTCGCCTACAAGTTATGACGACCTTCATTATGATTACAGATTGTAACATCAAATTTGCGAAATTATGATAAGAAACTATATTCACAGCCTCTTACTCATGGCAGCCTTGTCGCTGACATTTGCAAGCTGCGTTGCTGACATAGAAGCCAACAGCAAGTCTATCGCAGACTACACCGACAATGACGTGCAGTCGTATGGCGACCTGTTCGAGGTATTCTGGAATGTCATGAACCAGCGCTATTGCGACTTATACGAGCAGGCAGGTGCATCAACAATGGACTGGGACCAAGTATATAGCGAATACAAGCCAAAATTCGATGCCTTGAAGTCTTTCTTGCACACCTACGACTTTACCCAGGAAGAGATTCAATCCGACAACGCCAAAGCCCAACAGTATTTCGAGGAAATCGTAGGCAAGATTATTGACCAGCATTTCTATGTAAACGTCACCTTACCCGTCTCCCACTCCTCCACGGAGACCGTCTCGTTCGCAAGTTCCCTGCGTAATAAGGAGAACGAAAATCCGCTATTTTATCGTTGGGATTACATGCAGAACCAACTCAGGCAGGATGACACATCCTTTGACAATGGCGGCACCAGCTTGTTCAGTATGATGGGCGGGTTCTTGAAGGACCATCCAGACATATACTATTTAGGCTTCACTGCTTTTTCCATCAACGACAACTGCTTTTATACATACCGGCAAGACTACCTTCCCGTTAACGAGGCGAGTCCCTATCACATAGACCAGCAGAAAATCGCCGACAAGGTGAGCGGTTTGCAAACCTCGGAAGAGAAGCGCACCGAGATAGAGCAGGAGGCCGTCGCCCTTCTTTCCACCATCAACCAATACTTTGTGTCGGATGAAGTGCAGACCCTCTGCAAAAAGATGACAGCCTATAGCAACAAAGGCGACTACTACGGCCTGACCGACTATGCCCAAAAGGCAGCCGAAGACGCACCTGACGTCATCAAAGACTTGGAGAATGCAGAAAATGTATCAGACGTGACGAGTCATATCTTCAATGCGATGAAAAACGACAACTCCTGTCAAGCCATCTGTTCCGAAACAAGCTTCGCGCAATGGTATTCAGCGTCTTTGGCAGAGTACTTGTGTCACGAACGGGAACTCAATGCCTATTGGACCGACTTGATGTTTACGTACAAACATCCTCTTGTGGAGACGTATCGCCGTTGTTTTCTGGAGCCACTGGCCGCCGGAAAAATCAACAAACTCATCCTCGATGTACGCAGCAACGGTGGAGGCGACGTTGTGGACACGCGCTTACTTACCGACTATCTGATAAGCCATACCGCCACCTACTGCTATGCGAGAAAGAAGGAAAACAACAATCCTTACGGCTACAGTCCTTGGGTGCCACAGCAGTTAGTCGTGACACCCAACAGTTTGGGGCGTGACATCCCCACCGTTGTTTTGCTGGACAACTACAGTGCCAGTATGGCGGAAACGACAGCACTCATACTGAAAAGTCAGGGCGACCATGTGAAGACGGTCGGTAGAAACAGCAGCGGTGCACTATGTATGCTCAGTGAAGCCAATTCCTCATATAACGGAGGATGGGTTGGAGATGTGACCAGCTACCTGACATTCTATATGCCATTCATTATGACCAAGGATGCGAACGGCAACATACTGGAGGCAGTGGGAATTACACCCGACTACACCGTTGACCCTATGACAGAAGACGAGCTCCAGAAGATGGCAACCGATCCCGATTCAGCAACGGACAAAGATATGGAAAAGGCCATCGAGGTTCTGCAATAGACGAGAAGCGGATGAGCCAGCATCTCCCTTCTCGCAATAAGAAAACTCACTAACAACATGAAGTCATGAAAGTTATAGTATCAAAAGAAATCGAGACAGTGTGCCCCTCTTTTGTCGGGGCCTGCGTGGAGGCGAAAGTAGAGAACAGTCCATACTGCAAAGAACTGTGGGACGAAATCAATGCCCTGGGAGAGAAATACAGACAAACACTTTCTACCGAGACACTGAAACAGATGAGCGGCATAGAGGCTACCAGAAGGGTTTACCGTGCATGCGGCAAAGACCCCTCACGTTACCGTCCTGCATCAGAAGCCCTCATACGAAGAATGCTGCAAGGCAAGACACTCTACCAGATAGACACCCTGGTAGACCTCGTAAACCTTGCAAGTATAGCCTACGGATACAGCATCGGCGGATTTGATGCCGACAAGTTCAAGGGCGACACGCTTACCCTGGGCGTAGGCAAAGCCGGAGAACCATACGAGGGAATAGGCAGAGGCATGATCAACATAGAAGGACTGCCTGTTTACCGCGATGCCGAGGGCGGGGTTGGCACTCCTACCAGTGACAACGAGCGCACCAAGATAAGTCTCGGCACCAACCATACCGTTGTGCTCATCAACGGATATGACGGCAACGAAGAACAGGTAAGGAAAAATGCCGAATTCATACAAAGCCTGCTCAAGAAATACTGCAAGAGTGACGGAGGCCACTACTTTATATATAAATAAAAACAAAGAAAACCTATGAAACCATTTACAACCATCCTGTTGTCTTTAGTCTGCAATATACCGGCTACAGCAGCAATCTATACCGTAACATCTCCCAACAACGCCCTGAAAATTACTGTCTCTACCGACAGGCAGCTCACTTGGAGCATAGACAAGGGAACCATAAACGTACTGAAGCCATCCGCCATCAGCGTGACGACAGACAGAGAGACATTGGGAAAGGACATACAGAAGTGTAGCGGAAAGACGAGCGCCCTGAACCAAGGACAACGCGCCTGCCATCGGTTCGTACTTTCGTGCAAAGGCTACGATGTAGAGTTCAGGGCTTTTGACGATGCTGCTGCCTACAGAATCTTGCCGAAGAAAACACTGGCAACGGTAAAGGGCGAAACATCCGAATACAACTTTTCCGACAACTACAAAGCCTTTGTACCGTACGTAAACGACAACCGTGGGGGCGAGCGTTGGTGCTACTCGTTCGAATCATACTATGACGAATGCCCCATCTCCCAAATGTACAAGGACTCACTCAGCATCACTCCCCTTGCCGTATGTCTGCCACAAGGGAAAAAGGCCGTAGTGATGGAAGCCGACGTAGAAAACTATCCGGGCATGTACCTTGTAAAAGGAAAAGGAAACAGTCTGCAAGCCACCTTCCCACCCTACCCCATAGAAGAGAATACGGGAGGGTTCAACCGGCTGAACATTGTACCCACCAAGCGTGCCGACTACATAGCAAAGAATGTTGCGAAGACACCATGGCGCATTGTCCTTGTAACCGACGAAGACAAAGAGTTGATAGGCAACACCATAGCCAACACCCTAAACCCAAGACCACGAATAGCCGACACCTCGTGGATTAAGCCCGGCAAAGTGGCATGGGACTGGTGGAACAACCGCAACATATCGGGTGTCGACTTCCGCGCCGGCATCAATACCGAGACATACAAATACTTTATAGACTTTGCCAAGGCAAACCACATAGAAGACATCATCATAGACGAAGGATGGAGCGACCCTGAAGACCTGCTCGTGTTTACCGACCAGATGGACATGCCCGGCATTATAGCCCATGCCAAGGAGCAGGGCGTAGGCGTCATCCTATGGTCATCGTGGCGCAACCTGATACAGCGTGGCAGCAAAAAGATGGATGACATCATGAAGCACTATGCAGACATGGGCGTAAAGGGATTCAAGGTTGACTTCTTCGACCGTGACGACCAGAAAGCCGTCAACTCCGTCTACGAAATAGCCGCCTGTGCCGCCAGGCACCATCTGCTGCTCGACCTGCACGGCATGCGTCCCTTCGGCGTACAGACAGCCTATCCCAACATCATCAACTTTGAAGGCGTGAAAGGACTCGAAAACTCCAAGTGGGAGTCACGCACGGCAACAGGTCCTCTGCACGACCAGCCACGCTACGATGTCACCATCCCCTTCCTGCGCATGCTGCCCGGCCCTATGGACTATACCCCCGGAGCGATGGCCAACGCCACAAGAGACCAGTTCTTCGGGAACAACGACCACCCGATGAGCCAAGGCACACGCGTACACCAGATGGCCATGTACACCATCTACGACGCCCCACTGCAGATGCTGGCAGACAGTCCGACACAATATCTGAAGAACCAGGAATGTACCGACTTCATGGTGCAGATACCAACCCTGTTCGATGAAGTCATCCCCCTTTCCGGCGAACTGGGAGAGTACGTAGCTGTTGCCAAGCGAAAAGGAACGACATGGTACATTGCAGCCATGACCAACTGGCAGGCACGCGACCTTACACTCGACCTGAGCTGCCTCAAAGGGATCAACGCCACGGCAGACATCTTTGCCGACGGCATCAATGCCGACCGTGAAGCTACCGACTACCGGCATACCAGTCTTCAAGTAAAAACAGGCGACAAGCTAAACATCCACCTTGCCCCTGGCGGAGGATGGACAGCCATACTGAAACCTATTCGCTGACCAGGCACCTGTTGACAGGAACCATGTGCGCGTCTTTTATCTCGCCTATGACAATGATACTGTGCAGACTGCCTATACAGTCGATGTTGCCAAGCGTATTGAGCATGAAGTCCTGATAGTCTTTCATGTCGTGCGCATACACCTTTATCTGGAAGTCATAGTCGCCCGTCGTATTATAGCACTCTGTTATCTGCTCTATACCCTGTACCGTATCCATGAACTGTTGTATCAGTTCATGGGTATGTTGTTTTAGGCGGATATTACATAGCACGATGACGTTGTGTCCCAGTTTGTGATGGTCCACCACCGCCGAGTAGCCCGTGATGTAACCTTCCCGCTCAAGCCGCTTCTGCCTTTCGAAAGTAGGCGTGGGAGAAAGGTGTACACGCGCTGCGAGTTCCTTTACCGTGTAACGCGAATTCTGCTGCAAGAGTTTGAGCAGCTTGATGTCTGTCTCGTCAAGAGTTGACTGTGTTGCCATATTTCGTTTCTCTTTATAATGTTGTTATTATATTGTCAGAATACACCGCTATTCTCCACAAATGATAGAACAATATTCTGCACATTACGCTATTTTCACTGCAAAGATAGCATATTTTCCTGAAATAAAAGGAATATTTGTCCAAACAAACTTTTCTTTCTAACTTTGCATCCGCAAGAACGAAACGAAGCATGCCTTTTCGGACTTAGCGGTAAAGACAACATCCTTGGCATATACAGAAGGTGAAGCTGACCTTCATATATATAATAAGGTATAACGCAACAAAAAAAAACAACATGAGCAATACAACAAACAAGCATTTTGAAGCAGTGGGCAGTTACCTGCGCCCTGCCGAACTGAAAGAAGCGAGAGTGAAATTTGCAGAGGGGCAGATATCCGCCACAGATCTCCGCACATTAGAAGACCGTTTCATCACCGACCTGGTGAAAAAGCAGAAGGCACACGGCCTGCATTACATCACCGACGGAGAACTGCGCCGCAGCTACTGGCATCTCGACTTCATGTGGGGACTGGGCGGTGTGGAGCACATCGAACTGGAGCACGGCTATCAGTTTCACGGCGAAGAGACCACCAAGGGCTCACTCAAGCTTACAGGCAAGATAACAGGCGAGAACCACCCGTTCATCAAGGACTTCCTCTTTGTAAAGCAGTTTGAGGAAGAAGGCATAGAGGCCAAGCAGACCATCCCTGCCCCAGCCCAGTTCCTCGCCGAACTGTTCCGTGGCGACAATGCCGTGAACACACGCCACTTCTACCCCAACACCGAAGAACTGCTGCAGGACATAGCCAATGCCTACGCCACCTTCTTCCGCGAGATTCACGACGCAGGATGCCGCACCATACAGTTGGACGACTGCACATGGGGAATGATCGTAGATGACGACTTCTGGAAATCGATGGCAGGCACCGGATTCACATTAGAGCACGAAGCCCTGCAATACCTCAAGGTAAACAACCTCGCCATAGCCGGCAAGCCCGATGGCCTTACCATCAACACCCATGTATGCCGCGGCAACTACCACTCCTGCTATGCCACCAAGGGAGCCTACGACGCAGTGGCACCCTACCTCTTTGCCAACGAAGATGTAGACACCTACTATCTGGAATACGACGACGAACGTTCGGGCGGATTCGCTCCCCTGGCGCAAGTAGCGGGCGAGAAGAAAGTGATACTCGGACTCGTCACCACCAAGTCACCCCGACTGGAAGACAAACAAACCGTCATTGGGCGCATACACGAGGCAGCCAAGTACATTCCACTGGAACGTCTCAGCCTCAGTCCACAATGCGGTTTCGCATCGTGCGAGATAGGCAACAAGCTCACCGAAGAGGAGCAATGGGCAAAACTCGACCTCGTACGCGTGATTGCCGAAGAGGTCTGGGGAAAATAAAACCGTCCCAATATTTGGTCATATTGACAGATTGTTGTAA
Source organism: Oscillospiraceae bacterium (assembly GCA_963624905.1). GTDB lineage: Bacteria > Bacteroidota > Bacteroidia > Bacteroidales > Bacteroidaceae > Prevotella. Next base: position 30,292 of record CAVFRG010000022.1, on the reverse strand, counting down.
CTTTGCACCCGCTTGGCAAATGCCAAGCAAGGGGTGCTACCGCCATTGCGGATGCTGAGAACATACCCGTTGAACCTGGACCGGACAATGCCGGCGTAGGGAAATAGGCTCAATGTTTACTTTTCACCAACCCTCGTCCACATCCTGTGCCAACACACAGGCGGGAAGCCACGCGGCACACATTGGCGGTATACCAACAACACACCTCTTCATTATAGACCAAATAAAAAGCAACAATGAAGAATGATTTGTTGTTTCTCGCTGCACTCTCCATGGGAGTGGCAACAACCGCCGATGCGGCAAGAAACAAGACACAGGAAGCCATCGACACCTTGAAAGCCAAGGAGCTGCAAGAAGTAATGGTAGTATCGACACGTGCGGGAAAGAAGACGCCAATGACGTTTACCAACGTCACGAAAGAAGCCATCAAGGCCGTCAACCACGGCAAGGACATCCCATTCCTGCTGGCCCTCACGCCCTCGGTAACACTCACATCGGATGCCGGCAACGGCATAGGCTATACCACCATGCGGGTACGCGGTACCGACCCCAGCCGCATCAACATCACTGCCAACGGCATACCTATGAACGACGCTGAGAGCAGTTCGCTCTACTGGGTCAACTTCAGCGACTTTGCCTCCTCGGCACAGAGCATACAGATACAGCGCGGCGTGGGTACCTCCACCAACGGTGCGGGTGCCTTCGGCGCTACGGTCAACATGCTGACAGAGAACATCGGCACAAAGCCTTTTGTGGGCATCGACCTCTCTGCCGGCAGCTACTATTCGCACAAGGAGACAGTACGTTTCAGTACGGGACTCATCAAAGACCACTGGGGACTGCAGGGGCGCCTCTCCAACATAGGCAGCAAGGGATACCTGGAGCGCGCCAGCACCAAGCTGAACAGCTATTTCCTGCAGGCAGGATACTTCGGAGACAACACGATGGTGAAGTTCATTACCTTCAATGGCCAGGAGGAGACCTACCATGCCTGGAACTACGCATCAAAATATGAACAGGAACTCTACGGAAGACGCTACAATTCGTGCGGCGAATACTATACCGACGGTGGCGTGAGACATTACTACGACAACCAGACAGACAACTACCACTCGCAGAACTACCAGCTCATCTGGAACCAAAGCCTCACACAGGCATGGAACCTCAACGTGGCACTGCACTATACCCGCGGCGACGGATACTACGAGGAGTACAAGGTTGCAAGAGACCTGTACGAATACGGACTCGCCAAAGTACCGGAGACACGCTATGCAGACCTCATTAGGCGCAAGCAGATGGGCAACGACTTCTACGGAGCCATCGCCTCTGTCAACTTTGACAACAAGAAGAACATCACAGCCAACCTCGGTGCAGGATGTAACGAATACATAGGTGACCACTTCGGCAACGTGCTGTGGGTAAAAGAGAAAAGCGAAGTGGAGTTGACCCCTAACTTCGAGTATTACCGCAACAGAGCCAAAAAGAAGGACTTCAACATCTACGGAAAAGTAAACTACGAGTTTATGACCGGACTGAGCCTCTTTGTAGACCTGCAGTACCGCAACGTATGCTACAAGATGCAAGACCCCACCGACTCGTACACTGCTAATGGCGCAGCATGGAACTATGTCATCAACGAGAAGTTCAACTTCTTCAACCCCAAGTTCGGACTGACCTACGACATCACCCCCAACCACAGGGTATACGCCTCGTATGCCATCTCGCACAAAGAGCCGGTGCGCAACAACTACGAGGCTGAATACGCTGCAAAAGGCAGCCTACCCAGAGCAGAGCGTCTGAACGACCTGGAAGTCGGTTACAAATACCAGAGCACCAAGTTCTCGGCAGGAGCCAATATCTACTACATGAACTACAAAGACCAGTTTGTGCTGACAGGAGAAATCAACGGCATAGGCGAGGCCATCACACGCAACCTTGACAAGAGCTACCGTCTCGGTGTGGAGCTTACCGCCGCATGGAAGCCCATAGACTGGTTCCAGTGGGACGCCAACGCCACATGGTCGAGAAACCGCGTAAAGGACATGACTGTATCCTTGTCAGACAAGTCAAAATATACCATCAAAGGAGAGACACCGCTGAGTTTCTCGCCCGACTTCATCTTCAACAACATCTTCAGCTTCCAGTATGCCGGATTCAAAGGGAGCATACAAAGCCAGTATGTAAGCGACCAGTACCTCACCAACACCGGTATGAAGGAAATGCTCTGCACGGACAGGGGAGGAACCATATACACCACCCTACTGCTGAAAAAGCACTTCACCACCAACCTCGACCTGAGCTACACCTTCCAGTTGAAGAAAATAGGACTGAAGGACGCGACCGTGGGCATCACGCTCTATAACCTCTTCAACAGCTTGTATGACAACAACGGATGGGCAACACCCATTTACAAGTTGGACGGCAACGGAAACCTCTATGCCTCCAACAGCTCATACTATGCAGGCTTTGCACCCTCTGCCCCCTTCAACCTCATGGGGCATCTGTCCATCAACTTCTAAACAGCCATGACAGAGTTTATCACCACGCATGGTCTGGACATCATCACCACGGTACTCGGCTTGATATACATCCTGCTGGAGTACCGTGCCAGCATCTACCTGTGGGCTGTGGGCATCATCATGCCTGCACTCGACGTGTGGCTCTACTGGAGCCACGGCCTTTACGGCGATGCGGGCATGGCGGTGTACTACACCCTCGCCGCCCTATACGGCTATGCTGTATGGAAATGGGGCAAGAAGCGCAACCAGGCCGAAAAGGCGGAAATGCCCGTAACACGCATGAGGCGCCGGCTTTACCTACCGGCCCTTCTTTTCTTCGTTGTCGCATGGGCCTTGACCTACTGGGTTCTTGTCACGTTCACCAACTCCACAGTACCCGTGCTCGACAGCTTCACCAATGCCCTTAGCTTTGTCGGTCTCTGGGCATTGGCACGCAAATACATCGAGCAGTGGTTTTTCTGGATTGTGGTCGATGCCGTCTGCTTCTACCTCTACATAGGCAAGGGCATCCCTTTCAAGGCAGCCCTCTACGGTCTGTATACCATCATCGCCATAGCAGGATACTACAAATGGAAAAAGATGATGAAAGAAGCACAGCAGGCTGAATAAGTCAACAGTAAAAAATATGAAGCATTCGAAGAGCATTGACTTTCATTGTTCTTCGGATGCTTTTTGTTCCATGTCAAAAGCATTTTAGTTTCCCAGTTCCAGTTGATTCTTCACAAGGTTATAGTATGCCCCTCGCCTGGCTGTCAAAGACTCATGGTTGCCAGCCTCTACCACCTTACCTTGGTCGATGACTACGATTTGGTCGGCATTCTTCACCGTGCTTAGGCGATGGGCCACAATCACAACCGTCTTTCCCTTGTAGAACTTATCCAAGTTTTCCACGATGCTTCTCTCGTTGTTGGCATCAAGTGAGTTGGTCGCTTCGTCAAGGAAAATATAGTCTGGGTTCTTATAAACCGCCCTTGCAATCAAGATACGCTGTTTCTGCCCTTGGCTCAGTCCTACACCATCACGCCCAATCTTGGTATTGAACTTCAGAGGCAGAGCCATAACATAATCCTTGATGCAGGCTATCTCTGCCGCTTTCAACAACCGTTCCTTGTCTATGTCGCCATCGTCAACGGCAATGTTTCGAGCGATACTCTCCGAGAAGATGACACCCTCCTGCATGACAACGCCACATTGTCTGCGCCACCATTTCTTGTTGAGCTTGTTGATGTCGGTGTTACCAATGTTGATTTGTCCCTCCAAGACAGGATAATAGCCAAGCATCAAACGAATGAGGGTGGTCTTTCCACTGCCAGATGCGCCTACGATGGCTGTCACCTTGCCTTGCGGAATGTGAATACTCACATTGTCTATGGTCTTGCGCAAAGCATGAGGGTCGTACTTGAACATGATGTTCTTGATGTCAATACCCTCATTCCGGTCCTCGATAGAAGTGAGTAAGCCTTCATTTCCGTTCTCATCATCCATCTGGTGAATCTCGTTGATACGCTCCAAGCTAATCTTCACATCTTGCAGGGAATAGAAGAAGTTCATCAGTTGCTCCACTGGCGAGTTGAGTTGTCCGATGATGTATTGCACGGCAAGCATCATACCGAGTGTCATTTGCCCATGAATCACTGCGGTTGCAGCAACTACCGTGATGATGATGTTCTTTACCTCGTTGATAAAGATACTTCCTGCCTCCTGCGTTTGCAATGTAAAAAACTTTCTTTTTACTAATCTTATATAATACAACAAAGTGATTTTGATTCCAATGTAAAATACAAGGCTTTTGTGCTTCTTTCAATTGTTCAATAGTATATACTTGCCCTTGGCAATTGAAACCAATTTCATTTGCAGCTTCTGTAATTGCAAACATTGACACGCCATTTTTCCCAATATGTAACATTTGTGAAACATATTCTGAGGAACACACTTGGCACCATATGAATTGGCAATCATAGTCAAACATGCAGCCCCACACTGCATACCATCGTGTTGCTTTATGAAATGTATTTAATTCATTCTTTATATCGTTAGTTTTACCGAGCAAGTACACTCTCTTCCTCTCAACTGATAGTTGTATGTAAAGGTATTGACGGAACTATAGATAGTGTATCCATATTGATGTTGGTTCAGAATGTTTCTGATGTCAAGGGAAACCTTTACCGCTTTCTTCTGATAGGACAATCTCATATCCAACAGACTCATGGTCTTGGTAACATCTTTCGTCAACTCATTCCTTACAATATCTGTTGATGTGTCAAATACAAAGCCATCAAAGGGCATGATTTTCAAAGAAACCTTGTGTTGTTGGCTCTGATAGCTGTTATTTTGATAAGCTGCGCAAAGATAAGTCTTGGCAAATATGCCATTGTAAACCAACTCTACGTATTTGCAAGGTTGCGATGTCAGATAAGGACTGAATGTCAAGCTCTTCCATGTATATTTCTGTTGGCAGTCATTCTGCAAGGTCATTTGTCTCCTCCACTGATAACCACCATTCAAGGAAATCTTGGTCTTGATTGACTCTATGAATTTAGTAATGCCTACTTGCCCTATGAGACTTTTTGCTGTGTTTGGGGCATAAACCTTCGACATGGTGACGAGCATATTGCTTGCATCTTGACTTGCCAGAATGTTGCTTCTCTCTTGATTATACAGAATGTCTGCATTGAAGAACCACATTTTCAGTGGTATCTTATAGTCGTAATGCAACGAGGCATTCAAACTCTTGTTGTCCGCCAAAATGCCCGAGCCCATCTTCATGGAAGTATCATCGATTCGGACTGGAGATTTCAAGAAATCCAAGATGTCTCCGAATGTACGGGCGTAGAATATGTTGGTGCGAAGCACAGAGTGGGAGGTGAGCTTATAATTGCAATACATGCTTGGGCAAACAGAATAATACCAAGAACCAGAAGAAGATGCAGTTATATGGTCTCTGTGAGCTATATAATCCATGCGCACAGGCACTTCCAAACGGAAGACATACCTGTATTGAGGATGCGAATATTCATATTGTGGAGCCAATGCCACTCTGAGATTTTGCATACTCACATCGTTGCTTTCATCCATAGGATGTAAAGTCGTCTGCACCTTATCCATGTAATAGTTCAGCAATATCGGCAAATAGATACGAGAATTGCGATGTTTCTTAGACAGAGAGAGGGTGTTCTCTGTGCGGAAACTTTGTCCATTGGCATTCTGTGCAACTGCCTCTTCAGCCTCTTTGTCAAGAACTACCATTCCCATGGGAGAACCTTGATATGAGACAACCGATGTCAATGACCATCGCAAGTCCTTATGATGCCATAATGTAGAAAACTTGTTGTTCAGAAAGAACTCTCGCATGGTCTGCTTTTGGCTAAAGAATATACCATTTTCACTTGTTGGCAACTCTGATGTCAAGAAAGAGCCAACGCCCGACAATGTGTTGACGAGATAAGTCTTGTCTGAGTTGTCTTTGTATTCCAACTGAATGCTTGGGCGATGCACTGAAGACAAAGGGGAATACTCCTGTGCAATAACGATATTATTTTCCGCATCAGCATAGCTTCTAGTCAAGCTATAGTCATATTGACTTTTTGCATAGCTATATCCGGCATTCCCCTTTAGGGTAACATTCTTTCCAATCTTTCTCAAAATGTTGAACGACAACAAGCGGTCAGTTGGCGAGGCATACCTATCCACCTCAATGGGAGGAGTGGAAGCGGAAATGTTCCCCAACAAACTTGACACTGTAGATACAGTTTCCTTGCTATCGAAATGGTTCATTCCTTCATTCACTGCGAACTGACTGATGTTTCCAGCTTTTAGCGAAGCCAACATTTGGAAGTTTGACTTGAAGAGCATTCCCGCACCATTCACTTCATACAAGGCATGCTTGCCAGCACCGAGCGAAACGCCATAAGAGCCTACTGGCTTGAACTTAGCCTTGTTGCTCATATTCACGTTGATGGCAACGTTGTCAGAAAAGACATCCTTGTCGGCTTTTACTGCCTGATGGTTGCTGAGCACTTGGACGGAGTTGACAAAGGAAGCAGGTATGTTGGTTGTGGCAATGTTGTATCTTCCACCCAACAAGTCCATGCCATTGATATAAAAGTTGGAAATCTCCTTGCCCAGGTATTTGATGGAACCTTTGTCACCAACTTCGATGCCTGGAAGTTTCTTCATGGCATCCTTCAGCGTATAGTCGTTCTTCCCGATATATGAGGCTAAGTTGTAAGACAAGGTGTCACCACGCTGATAGATGGCAGGGGCTTTTACTACAACTTCCTTGAGGGCTGTTGACTTCTCCTTCAGATTGAAGTTACACGCTTGTGAGAGATTCTTGATTTCTTTCTTGGCTTTCTCATATCCAATGGCTTCGGCAGTAATGGTTATCTGCTTGGCTTCGGTCATGAAAGTTATGTTGTAAGAGCCATTTTCTGCCGTTCTCGCAAAACCAAGGGTTGCCTTGTCGGCATTTATCCTGACGATGACACCTTCCAAGTTCGTTCCTGTGGTATCACGCACAACTCCTGTAACCACACTTTGTGCAAAAGTGCAGTTGCAGAAGCAAGCCAACATCATCAAAAACAAGAATCTTCTCATATACAAAAATCTCCTTTGTCTATTTTAATTCGAGAGGAACATATCCGTTAGGGCGCATTCTCAGCACCACACCATTAACCAATGCACTGTGTCCACCATCCTCATACTTCTCGATAGTCATCTCACTGATGGATTCAGCAGGTATGTTGCCCATCGGATTTTGCTCGAACTTGTTCTTCGACTTGACGAATTGTTCTCTTGAAGTCTTGATGACATTGGCGTATGGCTTCAAGTTCATAGGAGTGCTCGACTTGCGGAAAGTGATTGCCTTGAACTGATGTATGCCTTCAGAATCCTTTGCAGCCAATACCAAGCCTGGCAGACCACAAAGTTTCCAAGGACCAAAAGACACAGGTATCTCGGTGGAATACCAAACCATCCAGGTTCTGCCACCATATTCTCCCACAGCCTTCTGGCAAGTATATCCGCAGACGGTGTCAGTTTCCTCGGCAAAAATCCAATTAATCGGTGTGCCACTCTCCGTATAGCTGTAGTAATTAGGCGTGATGACACTATAAACGGCCAGCTTACCCTTTGGAACATTTTGAGAGACAGACTGGTCGAAGAATATGTCGTTTCTCATTTGTTGTGTCTTGAACTTCTGAATGTCAGACTCTGGAGCTTTACAGGCAATGGCTGAGTCTGCTCGGAATGCAGTGTAATCGGAAAACATGGCTACGTTTCTGCCAATTTGCAAAATGGTAGAAGTTGCATCCGACGAGCCTTTGTCATTCTTTACTTGATACTCGTAGATACATTCGTAATCATCCGTTGAAGTTGATATGTTTTGTCCCCTAACATTAGGTGCCATACCTAAAAACAAAATAAGTGAAGTTAGCCTTGTTATTTTCATATTCTAAAAATTTATTATGTCCATAAAATTAAATCCTTTTGGCAGAAAATGTCCATTAAGCATAAATGAAGGAGTGGAGTGTATGTTATTATTCACACTCCATTCTTTTTGCCTATCAATAAGTTGGTCTATAGACTTGCGTTCTATACTTTTAGTGCAGAATTTTTCCTTGAATAGCTTTTGGTCATAAACTCCAAAGTCATACCATTCTTGAATAACATACATCTTATTGGGATTCTGTAATATAGCAGAAAGTCCTAACAAATTAGTATTGTTAGGATTTTCCATATAAAGTTTACGCAAGAATGTTTCCGTAAATTTTACATTTATAAGAAATAATATATGCCTCAAAACATCCATGACTCTTTGTAATTATATGTTTGTAACTATTCATAATTCTGCTATTGCTTACTCTGGTATTCAAAGTGATACTTACAGTTGACAAATGCTGTAGAATCGACATTTGGTGCAGATGAAAAATTAGCAGATTCTAAATCCAAACAATCAGCAAATGCTCGATAACCGATTTTTTCCAGACTTTTGGGAAAATCTACACTCTTCAATTTTGTACAACGTGCAAATGCAAAATGTGAGATTACCCTTATATTTTTTGGGAAAGTTATTCTTTCTATGTTTTTACAACCAGAAAAACTTCGGTCATTGATAATCTCCATATTATTTTTGAAGATAAGAGTTGTTATACCTTCACAACAAGTAAATGCTTGCCTACCGATTTTTACTACAGACTGCGGTATCACGGATATAGAAACTTTGTTACAATCCCAAAATGCCCACTCTCCGATTTCAACTAAACTATCAGGTAAGGACGACAAAAATAATTGTCTGTCCATATTAAATGCGCTATTGCCAATAAGTGTTACAGATTGAGGAATTATTATTGTTTCTAAATTTTCACAAGTATTAAAAGCTCTTTTCTCTATAACCTTTAATTTTGTCGGTAAAATAACTTTCTTTATATTTTTGTTCATTTCAAAAGCCATTTCACCAATAATTACTATATCTTTTAGTTTGTTATCGCAATTAAAATCTATGACAGAATCCCTTCCTAGCCATTGTTTCAAACATAAGCCGTTAGGAGTTTCGGATAATACATATTTTTTTCCATACGAAACAGAATGGAAAAAAAATAATACCATTATCAAAAGAAATCGAAGCATATTATCATAGTTTGAATATGAATTGGAAGTGCCAAGTATCTCTTGGCACTTCCAATATAATCAGGATATTTTTCTACTTAGAGTCCTGCAAAATCAAGACACTCTTGAACACTTGACACTTGTTTCGTATGCACAGAACCATCCTTCTCATGAACTGTACAAGGGAAACTCTGAGTAGCTACAGCTGTACCTCCATATATGGAACGCATATCAGCATTTTCCATCGTGAAGACCTTTTCTCCATTTTTAAAACTTATAATCATAATCTTTAGTTTTAAATTAAACAATCTGTTAATTGCCTAGGAATCTACGTGTCTTAGAAGTTACGCCTTTTAAACAGACGGGGCTGTTTCACATTCTACGCTTCATGCATGTAAAATATGAGAATAATTGCACCAAAACGAAAACAAACTGTAATTATTTGTCTCATTTTGTATTCCGAGTGCAAAGGTATAAAGACTTCTTGAAACTGAGTAATTTTCCAAAAATATTTAAACTACATTAAACTAAGCTATACGTGATTATACTTTGTACAATCACGCAAAAATAACATTTTTACTTACTTTTCTTGCTGTTTACCTGCATTTTAATTCTGTTTGATTCATCAATAAGCTGTCTTGCTACACTATCTTTATAGAATGCAATCTCAACCATTTTGTGATATTGATAGACGGAATCCTCATAAGCATCAACTTGGGTTCTTAGCTTGTCTATCACATCTTCATCTCATTGCACATTGAAATGCTTTTCGATGTAACGAATATTCGGGTCGTCAGATGGAAGTACATTTTGCTGGTGACCCGATAATTTGTGCATATCACAAGCAGCTCTTGGTATGTACACGAAGAAGTATGCAGGAATATCTCCGCTAAGCATGATTAATAGCAGACTTGTTTTAGAGGCAAAAAGAATGCTGATAGGTACATCTTATAGAATAAAGGAAATTGCAATGCTTTTGAATTTTGATGACGTTTCTTACTTTGTAAAAGTTTTTAAGCGATACGCCGAAATGTCGCCTGGCGATTTTCGGGATAAATATCAGTTCTGCTATAGTCCAACATTGATTTCAACAAATATTCAAGGGTAAAATGAGTGCTTTCTCCAACCAGAACGAGGTAGATCCACCCACACTTACCTTGCCATCATCAATACTTGCATCATTAGGAAAACAGTATAATCTTTTTGGCATTTCAGAAAATAATCGTATCTTTGCTGCGGATTTTCAATAAATATCCGCAGTAGAAACGACTAGTCAAATACCTTATGCTTGAACGTATATGCCATATTGATAGAGAATCAGAAGATGGTATATTTCTGTTTGGTGCACGACAAACCGGGAAAAGCACTTTCTTGCGACAGAAGTATCCCGATGCCATCTATATTGACTTGTTGGATACAACCATAAAAGGACGGCTCAAACGTCGTCCTACGTTGTTGTATGAGATGCTTTGTGACAAGCAAGAGGGGACACTGGTTATTATAGATGAAATACCAGAAGTGCCAGAACTGCTCAACGAGGTACATCGCCTGATGTCTGAAAAGAACCTGGTGTTTATCCTGTGTGGTTCAAGTGCCCGTAAGCTAAAGCGCAAAGGATACAACACTTTGGGTGGAAGGGCGTTTCCCGTATATCTTTTCCCCTTTGTGACGGCGGAAATTCCCGACTTCAATCTTCAGCAAGCCATCAACTATGGGATGCTGCCGCCCCATTATTTGGCCAAGAATCCACAGCGTCGGCTGTCGGGCTATATAGATGTCTATTTGAAGGAAGAAATCAAGGAGGAGGCATTGGTCCGCAACTTGAATGCGTTCCAACGCTTCCTGGAGGTTGCTGCCCTTACGGATGGCGAGATGGTAAACAACAATAATATCGCCCAGGATTGTGGGGTGAGTGCCAACACAGTGGCCAGCTATTTCGATATTTTGGAAGATACGCTCTTGGGATTCCGTGTGCCGGCCTATACGAAGACCTTGAAACGCCGCTTGGTGCAGGCTCCCCGCTTCTATTATTTCGACGTAGGGATAGTCAATCATTTGCTGCACCGAAAGGAACTGGTGCGAGGAACTGCTGAGTATGGTCATGCTTTCGAGCATTTGGTCGTTCAGGAATTGCGGGCATGGCTCTCTTATTCAGAGCGTGAGGAGCAGCTGAGCTATTGGCGCACCTATACCGGACTGGAGGTTGATGCGGTGATAGGCGATGCTCGTGTTGCGATAGAGATAAAGTCTGTGGAAGAGGTGATGCCCCGTCACCTGAAGGGGTTGAAGGCTTTTGCGGAAGATTATCCAGGCAGTCGGTTATTGATAGTTTCCTTAGACCCGATAAACCGTCGCATGGGAAACGTTGAGTGCATATATGTGCTGGATTTCTTCAAGATGTTGTGGAAAGGAGAAATATCAGGACTCCAAGATCTTGTCAAAACCGACTCGCTCTAATTTAGACTTTGATTAAAAGGTGAGAAATGTTTTTGGGCGGAGAAAAGTAGCAAGTATTAAGCCTTCAGTTTGAGTGAGGTCTCGATGCTTGCCAGCTCGTCGCGGAAGGCAGCATCCACCTTGAGTCTGTCCTCTACCTTCGTACAACTGTGAATGACCGTGCTGTGGTCACGGTTTCCCACCAGTTTGCCGATGCGCGAAGCCGGCATCTTAGTATGTTTCTGCGCCAGAAACATAGCCACCTGTCGCGCTACCACATAGTCGCGCTTGCGACTCTTGCTGTTCACGGCTGTAGGCGTAACACTGTAGTGTGCACACACCTTCTCGATGATGTCCTCTATGGTAAGCGGAGTATCGTCCATCTTCACCGCACGTTTGATTACACGCTCTGCCAACCGGATATCCACATTACTGTTATACACGATGCTATAGGCCAACAAGCCGTTGACAGCACCCTGCAGGTCGCGCACACTTCCGTTGCACGTCTGTGCTATAAACGTAATCACATCGGCAGGAATCTTCAGACCGTCACGGCGTATCTTGCTGCTCAGAATATCAACACAAAGCTGTATGTTGGGTTTTTCCAGCTCAGCAACAAGTCCGCAAGAAAAGCGCGTAAGCAGACGGTCGGGAATGTCCTTCAGTTCCACAGGCGGCCGGTCGCTCGCCAGAATGATACGTTTTCCGTTGCGAAAAAGGGCATTGAAGATATGGAAGAAGGTGTTCAGGGTCTTTGCCTTACCAGCCCACTCCTGTATATCGTCCACGATGAGCATGTCAATGCTTTGGTAGAAATTGATGAAATCGTTGGACGTATTGTGCAGAACAGCCTCAATGTACTGCGTCTGGAACAGTCGCGCACTGACATAAAGCACGCGTTTCTGCGGATAGGTCTTCTTGCAGAGCACACCGATGGCATTGACGAGATGGGTCTTTCCACTGCCCGACGGTCCGTAGATGAACATTGGGTTAAACTGTGTGGTGTTGGGATGTTCGGCAATGGAATAACCGACAGACCGCGGCAGTTTGTTGCTCGTTCCCTCCACATAGTTGTTGAACGTAAGTTTGGGGTCCAATTGGGTATCGAGGTCTTCCGGTTGACGGGCAGACTGCTGACTTTGCAGTCTGCGCTGTTCTGCCACGTCGACATCATTGGGGTCGGCCTCTATTACTACGGTCTTGTTGTGTGCCTGGTCAGCTACAACACGGTATGCAAGACGCACTCCCTGTCCGAAGTTACGCTGCAGCACCTTGCTGAGCAAGTCAACATAATTGGCCTCCAGATACTCATAGAAATAGGTACTCGGCACCCTTACCAACAGCGTCTTCGTAGCCGGCTTATACGACTCGAACACTATCGGTTCGAACCAAGTCTTGTACTGGTCGGGCTTCACTGTATCGCGTATCACGGCGAGACAATTGTCCCATAAGGGTTTGGGAGTAGCTAACATTCTTATCTTATAGACTTTGCACTTTAGAATATGCGCCGCATGGGGCGAAATCGTTTGCAAAGGTATAAAATAAAAAGGAAATGCCCAAAAGTTTAAGTATCTTTATATTTTAACAAAGCCCCCCTATGCTGTCGCAGACAAATGGCGACGGCATAGGGGGCAACGTGTGTTACTTGTCTTTCTTGCCGAAGAGCGAGAAGTGTACATACCGCTTAGGATGCTGCTTGAGGTCGACAACAAGCGAGTCGGCATCGCGCATGGTGGAATTGAGATTATTATAAAGCTGCTTGTCGTTAAGAAGCAGTCCGAGCGTACCCTTGTCGCTGTTCAGCTTCTGTGTAAACTCCTCAGCATTGGCGAGGGTACGGTTCACACGGTCCAGTGTGCCTTGCACGTCAAGCGCTGCAAGGTTAGAGGTGAACTTATCCGTATTGTCAAGCACCCCGTTGGCACGGTTTATCATGCCGGGTACCTGCTTGTTGAGACCAGTCATCAGCGTGTTCAGTTCGCGGGTAGATACCGTAAGGTTGCCGGTGATGGTCTGGATATTGTGCAGGGAAGCCGCAAGAGCAGGGTCGGCAAGCAGTGCATTGAGACTGTTGAGGATGGAGTCTAACTTGGGAACCAACTGTTCGACGGCAGGCACCATACCCGCCACCTTGGCCATCACGCCGTCTTCTACGATTCCAGGGATAGTACCGCCCGGTTCGATACGCTGACGGGGATTGTTGGCAAGGAGCAGATGCACCTTGAGGTTACCCATCAAATCCTTCTCTATCTCGGCCTTGCTTCCAGCAGGTATGCGCAGATTCTTGTCGATATTGGCCTTCACCTTGATAGGTTCTGTCTGCCCATAGTCAAACTCTATGGCATCTACCGTTCCTACCTTATATCCGTCGGCATAGATAGGACTTGAAGCACCCAGTCCCTGTATATCCTTGAAGGTTATGTAATAGTAGTTATCAGAAACCAAGAGGCTGACACCTTTCAGGAAGTTGATACCAAAGTACATAACGAGGATGCCGACGATGGCAACCAGTGCTATTTTTATCTCCTTGCTCATTTTCATGACTTATTTGTTTTTGTTCTGTTTATACTCTCTTATGGCTTGGGTTACATCATATTTCTTGCCATCCTTAAAGGCTATAATAAAAGCCTCAGGAAACTTGTCAAGCAATGACTTGCGCAAGCGGTAAACCTCGTTATAATTAGTGGAAGCACCCATAGTATACTTCACCATGCCGTTCTCCAGATAGGAGTCATAGTCGGTCTCACCCTTGAAGTGGTTGTCCCCCTTGCGCAAGGCACGGCTGCTCACCAGAATCTGCACCTTGAAGACAGGTGCATCGTTGGCTGCAGCAACCTTGGGTGTTACTGAAGCCTGTTTGGACGTTGCCACAGCAACAGGGATGGAGACAGGCTGCACAGTTGTCTCTTTAGGCTTCGCCTTATCTTTCTTATCTTTCTTTTCTTCCTTATAGCTATCGGGCACGATGGACGGGATATCTGCTTGCTGAGTGGCTGCCGCACGGAACGGCACCACCACACCAGTGTCGTACTTTTCCTTGTACTGCGCAAAACCATCATAGATAGCCTTGGCTATATCGTCCACCCGACTGTCCGTATTGAGCAACTGCTCTTCATCGGGGGTAGTGATAAAGCCCAGTTCTATCAGACAACTCGGCATGGATGTTTCGCGGAGCACAAGAAAACCAGCCTGATGTACCCCTTTGTCGGGACGTCCTGTCTGCGAGCATACACTACGCTGTATAAACCGCGCCAAGTCCACACTACGCTCCATATTCTTGCCCTGAATGAATTCGAAGATGATATAACTCTCTGACGAGTTAGGATCAAAGCCCTGGTAAGTCTGCTGATAGTCCTGCTCCATCGAGATGACAGAGTTCTCGCGCATGGCCACATCGAGGTTGTCCTTGGCACGATGCATACCGAGTGTATAAGTCTCGAAGCCACGTGCTATCTTACCCCCCGGCAGTGCATTGGTATGTACAGAGACAAAGAGGTTGGCGTTGGCCTTGTTGGCTATATTGGCACGCTCCTTGAGAGGAATGAACACATCTGTTTTACGTGTATAAACTACTCTCACGTCGGGCGAATTGCGCTCCACATACCTGCCGAAGGCGAGTGCCACGGCAAGATTGATGTCTTTCTCCTTTGACATTGCGCCCTGCGCCCCCGCATCATGTCCGCCATGTCCTGCATCTATAACAAGCGTAAAACGGTCATTGGCAGCGGTTATTCCCGTCACCAGTGACAGCAGTATGACAGCAAGGAAGAGTAGCTTCTTGTATAACATATATGTCTCGTATGATAGTGCAAAATTAATTATTTCGTAGCAGAAAACCTACAACTGCCTTCAAGTTTTATTATTTATTAAATGGCACAGGTATGTCATCTCTTACAAGATGAACTTTTACGCCCGCTCCGTCACTGTCTGCGCCCATGGGCGGATTTACCTTGGTCAATGAGAGTTTTATTTCGGATATGGACGGGAATGCGGCAAACAACTTCTCCCCTATCCTCCCCACGACATGTTCCAGGAGTTTTGACGGGACAAGCATTTCGTGTTTTACTATTTCATACACATCGGCATAATTCACGGTCCCGGCAAGTTCGTCAGTAGCCATTGCCCCGGCGATATCGCACACAAGTTCCGCACTCAGCAGATAGTCATTCCCGACAGTCTGCTCCTGTTCAAGCACGCCGTGGTAAGCATGCAACCGCACATTGTCTATATACACGCTACTCTGCCGCAGTTGCATCCGTCGTCTCCTTTTCCGTTAAAGTTCCATCTGGCAGATATTTCTTCAAGGCACGCTCTACGCCCACCTTCCATGTATTGATGCTCTCCGAAGTCAGCTGTAGCTGGCTTACCAGTCTGATGACATGCGTGATAGGCATGCGATAGCGCAGCACACCGGAGATGAGTTTGGCATAGTTCCAATATTCGGGATTGAACTTTTCGCTCAGTCCCTCAAGGGTCATCTTGTAGCCACGTTTGTTGACAAACTGGAAATCGTAACGTTTGGTGCCGTCCTCATTCACCTGCTTTACTATCTTGCCCTTGGATACCGACTTGGGCAGCATTATACCCTCCTCATCATCGAGCAAACCGGTGAATATCTCGTATGGATGGCCATCGAGCAAACCGACAAGAGCCACCCATTTGTCTTTATTGTTCTGAAAACGCACCACGTCACACTCCAGTTCCTTCGGGCGTACTTCCACTACTCCCAGATGACGTGGCTGTACCCCTAATTCTTCATGCACAACATCCACAAGCTGGTGTTGAAGGGCCTCCAACTTTGACTTTTCATTGTCAAAGCAACGGTGGAATTCTGTCAATCGTTGTCTAACATGAGCCAGCAACTTGGCACTGGCTTCTTCAAAAGACACATTATTATATATATTGTCCATACGTAGTCATTTTATTGTGCGCAGAGGGCTGCACACTGTTATGGTATGCAAAATTAACGCATATTTCGAAACTGTGCAACTTTTTGCCACACAAAAGAGTAAAAAGGAACAGGAATGGGGCAGAAAACGGGGAACTTTGCGTATCTTTGCACCTACAGGAAAGCTAAACACTAAAAAAAATAACATCATGGAATCTATCAAAGAGAGAACATCGATACGCAAATACAGCGAGCGTGAAGTAACAGACAAAATGCTGTACAGCCTCATCGCAGAGGCAGAACGCACCCCTACGATGGGAAATCTGCAACTTTACAGTGTGATAATAACCAGAAGCGAAGAGGGTAAAAAAGCACTCGCCCCCGCCCACTTCAACCAGCCGATGGTGACAGGTGCCCCAGTGGTACTCACCATCTGTGCCGACTACAGGCGCACTACCTTATGGGCGGAAAACAGAAAGGCAACACCGGGCTATGACAACATTCTGTCGTTTATGAATGCGGCAACAGACGCCCTGCTCTTCACGCAAACTTTTACCAATCTAGCGGAGGAAGCAGGTCTGGGTACCTGCTTTCTGGGCACTACCATTTACATGCCGCAGATGATCATTGACACGCTGAAACTCCCCAAGCTCGTCATGCCTGTTGCCACCATCACCCTTGGATGGCCGGCAGAGACTCCCGCACAGTCCGACCGCCTGCCCCTACGCAGCATCGTACACCATGAGACATTCTCCGACTACACACCAGAGAAGATAGATGACTTCTATGCCGAGAAGGAGGCTCTGCCCGAGAACATCGACTTTGTCCACATCAACAACAAGGAAACCCTTGCGCAGGTATTTACCGACATCCGCTATACCAAGAAGGACTGCGAAGCCATGTCGGCAGGCTTCATCGAAGCACTGAAGCATCAGGGGTTTCTTAAATAAAAGAAAACTAGAAACTAAAAATCACACAAAAAACATTTTTAGTCCTCTGAGATTTCTGTGTTTCCAAATACAAGATATTTGCCATAAAATATCGCAGAAACAGCCTCATTTTACAAAGCACTGATAATCAACAATATGCAATTCTCACTATTAAATTCTGAGATTTATACACCTTATAGTTGTACAATTACAACGCTCATGTTGTACAACTATAGATTACATAGTTGTACAATTATACACCCTATAGTTGTACAACCATACATCCTATAGTTGTACTACATGACGCGCCACACTGCTAAAATTCTGTTTTGAAAGAAAAAAAGCCGAGAGGATACAAGCCTTTCCTTCGCCAAATTAAAACTTTTTCGTCCACAAAATTTAGGTAAAAAGATTTGACAGAAAATAAAGAAAGGCAATAGGACTATGATGTAAAAACATAGAATCCAATTGCCTTTCTGAAACAAGATATCCATATTTCAAGATAATCTATTTCTCTTTTTATTCCACAACGATAGGCTTGTACTTGGGAACCAAAGCCTTCATGATGCACCAGCCTACGAGGTAAGCAACGGCACAGATGCAGAAGATAATCATGTAACCGGCAGGTTTGCCTTCAAAGCCCATAAACCTAAAGGCTTCGCCCTGTCCCTCGGCATATGTAAAGAGCATACCTGAACCCTTGTTGATAAGGAACGAGCCAACACCTCCAGCCATGGCACCGATACCTGTGATGGAAGCCACAGTAGACTTGGGGAACATATCGCTCACCGTAGTATAGAGGTTGGCGGACCAAGCCTGATGGCCTGCACCAAGAAGACCGATAATGATGGCTGGCCACCATGCGCTATAAGCACCCATAGGCTGGGCAATGAGGCCCAACAGCGGGAAGCAGGCAAAGATAAGCATGGCACGCATACGGCCTATGTAAGGATTCATGCCCTTCTTGTCTACAAAGTAGGTAGGCAGATAACCACCGCCGATACTGAGAACAGTAACGATGGCATAGAGGGTGAAAATGAGGGCAATGGCCATGGGCGAGTCGGAAGTATAACCATACTGGTCTGAGAAATAGGCAGGAGCCCAGAACAGGAAGAACCACCATACACCGTCGGTCATAAACTTACCCACGATGAATGACCATGTCTGGCGGTAGCAGAAACACTTCATGAAGCCGATAGTCTTCTCCTCTTTCTCGGGTTCGTCAGCCTTTACCTCAGCGAGGTCTTCATCCTGCTCGATATAGTTAAGCTCGGCATTGTTCACAAACTTGTTCTGCCTGGGTTTGTCATAGAGCCATATCCAAAGGGCCATCCATACATAACCCAGCACACCGATGATAATGAATGCCATCTCCCAACCCAAGGCACGGGCCAGCAAAGGAATGGTAGCAGGAGCGGCAAGTGCACCGATGGAGGCACCACTATTGAAGATGGAAGTGGCAAAAGCGCGGTCTTTCTTTGGGAAGAACTCTGCAGTCACCTTGATGGCAGCAGGGAAGTTACCTGCCTCACCGGCTGCAAGGATAAGACGGCACGAAAGGAAGAGCCACACACTGATAGTGGCAATGGCAACAGCAGCGTCACTGCCTGCCTTAACCATACGGAGTGCCTCGATAGAGTCGTAGCCTTCCACCTGCATGGCCACCCATCCGCAGCCAGCATGGAGCACAGCACCGGTAGACCACACGAAGATGGCGATAAGATAACCCTTCTTGGTTCCCATCCAGTCTACAAACTTGCCTGCAAAGAGGTTGGCAATGGCATAGAAGATAGAGAAATAGCCCGTAATGGTACCGTAGTCGGCATCAGTCCAGTGGAATTCGGGGGCAATAAAGTCTTTCCATGTGAGCGACAATACCTGTCGGTCCATGTAGTTTACTGTGGTGGCCAGGAACAGCAACGCACAGATGACCCAACGGAAGTTGGACATTTTACTTGTTTTAATAGCGTTCATATCGTTTGTTATTGTTAGTTATTTCACGGTCTCTTATTTCAGGTCGGGTATCTTTACCACCTGCATATCTGTATAGACGAGGTTCTCGCCTGCCATACCCCAGATAAATGTATAATTGCTGGTACCTGCTGCGCAATGGATGCTCCACTCGGGGTTGATGACAGCCTGTTCGTTGTTCAGCCACATGGGGCGTGTTTCCTGAGGCTGTCCCATGATGTGCATAATTTTCTGCCCCTCCGGTACATTATAATAGAAATAGGTCTCCATACGGCGCAGATGGAGGTGGGCCGGCATGGTATTCCACACACTGCCTTCCTTCAGTTCGGTGATACCCATCTGCAACTGGCATGTATGCACGCCAGCCACACCGTCGATAATCATCTGGTGTATCACGCGGTCGTTGCTTTCCTTCAGACTACCGGCCTTGATATTATTGGCATCCTTGAGTGTAACCTTCTTGGTAGGGAATGCCTTGTGGGCTGTAGCACTGTTCATATAGTATTTGGCAGGATTGGCAGCGTCCTTGCTGCTCACAGTGATGTCCTTGGCACCGCGCCCTACATAGAGTGCCTCCTGGAAACCGAGCGTATAGCTCTTGCCATCCACCGTCACCGTTCCCTCTCCGCCGACATTGATAATACCCAGTTCACGGTTGTCGAGCAGATTCTTTGTATCATTGGGCTTGTCTGTGTAAAGCGGAGCAATGGATGTCAACTTGAGGGGTGAAGCCGTGGGGACAGCACCTCCGATAAGGAAGCGGTCGAACATCGTGTAAGTCCAGTTCACCTCGCCGGGCACCATCACATTCTCTATGGCATACTCTGAGCGCAAACGCTGCGTATCGTAGTGTTTGGCATCAAGTGGGTTGCTGGCATAGCGTACATTGTAATGGGTGTAGGCATTCTCCGATTTCACTTCATACCCCATCTTGCAGCACTGTGCAAAAGACTGGCCGGCAGCTATCAGCATGACAGCCAACATCATTGTTATTTTTTTCATATTCCTTATATTTACTTTTTAATGATTCGTATTTTGAGTTTCTGGAATTGAATTCTCATTTCACTTTGCCTCTGCGGCTTTTCTTTCTTCCTTCACGATGCGGCGGTTGTTCCATACCATCAAGCCCACGGTAACAATGGCAAGCAGAGCCATGCCCACATACTGCAACTTCACGCCACGGTAGATAAGCCAACCGAAGAGCGAAGAGGCAAAATCGAGTGCACCACCCGAAAATCCGTCAGGTATATGTGCGGCATTGTCGCCTGTAGCCTGGTATACGGCATTGGCTGCACTGGTAAAGTCTGGCGCCATGTCTGTAACAAAATACAGACCTACGATGAGAGCCACAAGACCGACGAGCAGACTCTTTACCACGTTACCCTTGGTGAAGGGCAAAATCATGGGGAACAGATAGAACATTCCTGCAAGCGACGCAAGGGGCAGGAACTGATTGCCCGGCAGAAAGACGGCCAGTGCAAGGATAACGGGGATAAGGATGACGGAACATACGAGCGTAGTGGGATGTCCTATAACGAGAGCCGGACTCATGCCTATATGAACCTTCTTGCCGTTGAATTTGGTCTTTACCAGTTCCTGCGTCTTTTCCGAGATAGGTTTCAGACCGTCAATGAAGAGCGATGTGATGCGCGGTATAAGCTCCATTACTGCACCCATGGTGACACCGAGGAACAATATCTTCTTGATATCGAGTTTGGCAGCCACACCGATAAGGGCACCCACGATAACACCCAAGACAAGAGGCTCACCCAGTATACCGAACTTCTTCTTCAGTCCGTCTGCGTCAATGTCGAGTTTGGAGAAACCGGGAATCATGTCGAGCACCTTGTTGATGAGGATAGCAAACGGCATGAAACTCTGGCAGAAGGGCTGGGGAATGGAGATACCGTCGAGGTCGTAATATTTCTGGAACTTCTCTGCCGTGAGATCCGCACACACCAACGTAACAATATAGCACACGATGGCGGCAAAGTACCCCCACACCAGGCTTTCGCCCATAACGAAGTAAGCGACAGCACCTATGAAAGCGAAGTGCCAGTAATTCCACAGGTCGATGTTGACAGTGCGTGTCGTCTTGGTAAGGAGCATCAGCAGATTCACGCCTAAGCAAATAGGGATTATGAGTGCTCCCACTGCCGTATTGTAAGCCACTGCGGCTGCTGCCGGCCATCCCATGTCAAAGACATTGAGCTGGAGGTGGTAGATGTCTGATATCAACTTGAGCGGGTCATTGAAATTGGAAGTTAGCAAGGCCGTCACAACACCCAAGCCTACAAATCCCACACCCACGAAGAGTCCCGATTTGAGAGCCTTTCCAAATTTCATGCCTATACATAGTCCGATGACAGTAAAAATAATAGGCATCATCACACTCGCTCCGAGGCTGATGATATAGCTAAACACTTGTTCCATGTTTCTAACTTGTGTTAATAAATAGTTTATCTACGCTTCACGTTAAGCGTCTCTTTGATTTGTTTTTAGTCTATTTGGCCACAAAGATACGCTTTTTTCTCCAAAACTAACACGAAACAAACGTAAATATTACTTAAAACGTCAACAGAGACAGGGCTTCATGCGTGTCACCATACAAAAAAGCGGCAGACTGCAGCAAAAAGAGATGTGCCATAAGCAGTATCAAGAAACCGCTTATGGCACATATTTATCCAGTTTTAGCCATTTGAGCAGGGTCAAGGGCGTCAGTCTTGATAATAGACGCGCTTTACCCGGTTGCTAATGGTAGTAAGCACCTCGTAGGGGATGGTATTAAGCAAGTCGCTCAAATGCTGTACGGGCAGATGTTCGCCGAATATTTCGACGGAATCTCCCTCCTTGCAGTCTATGTCCGTTACGTCTATCATAGCCACATCCATGCAGATATTACCCACATACTGTGCCTTCTGCCCGTTTACAAGACAGTAGGCATGGCGGTTGCCCAGATGCCGGTTCAGACCGTCGGCATAGCCTATAGGTATGGCGGCTATGATGCTGTCACGGTCAAGCACCGTGCGGCGGCTATACCCTATACTTTCGCCTGCCTTGACAGCGTGTTTCTGCAAGATGGTGGTCTTCAGCGTGCTCACACAGTTGATGGTGGCATTGTCCATTGGGTTGATGCCGTAAAGGCCCAAACCGAGGCGGCACATGTCCAACTGCCTTTCGGGGAAGTGCTCTATGCCTGCCGAATTGCAGATATGTCGCAGTATCTTGTGGTCAAAGGCTGCCTGAAGTTTTCGGCTTCCCTTGTCGAAGAGTTCAAACTGCCGGGCAGAGAATATATCGAAGTCGGAACTGTCACTGCCCACAAAGTGTGAGAAGACACTACGCGGAATGACTGCGTTCTGGTGTTTGAGGCGGGCTACGAGTTCATCCATATCGTTCTCGGGGTCGAAACCGAGCCGGCGCATGCCGGTATCCAACTTGACATGAACGGGTAATCCAGTAATGCCTTCCTTCTCGGCAGCCCTGACAAGAGCGTCAAGCAGTCGGAAAGAATACACCTCAGGTTCGAGGTCGTAGTCGAACATCGTCTTGAAGGCGGTCATTTCAGGGTTCATGATCATGATGTTGCTCGTGATACCATTCTTGCGCAGCGTAACGCCTTCGTCCGCCACAGCCACGGCCAGATAGTCTACACGGTGGTCCTGCAGCGTCTTGGCTATTTCCACCGCACCAGCCCCATAGCCGTCAGCCTTGATCATGCAGACGAGCTTTGTATCAGGTTTCATGAACGAGCGATAGTAGTTGAGGTTTGCCACCACGGCATTGAGGTTTACCTCGAGGGTTGTCTCGTGCACCTTCCTTACCAGGAGTTCTGTGAGCTGGTCGAAGCCAAACTGGCGTGCACCTTTTAGCAGGATGACCTCATCGCGCAGAGAGAGGAACACCTCACTGTCGATAAAGTCTTCCACACTGCTGAAGAAGAACTTTTCCGATATCTGTATGGCATCCTTCTGTGCACAAAGCTGGGGGCCTATACCTACAAACTTCACCACGCCGCGCTTGCGGCACAAGTCACTTACCTCCTTGTAGAGCGAAGCGGGCTGTTCGCCGCTCTGGAAGATGTCACTCAAAATGAGCGTATGGCGACGGCCTTTATGGTCAGGGCGACGACTCATGAAGTCGAGCGCTATATCGAGAGAGTTGATGTCCGAGTTGTAACTGTCGTTGATGAGCGTGCAACCATGCTGTCCTTCCTTTACCTCGAGGCGCATGGCCACGGGTTCAAGGAGTGACATGCGCTTGTCTATGTCTTCGGCATTCAGGCCCAGTTTACGTGATACGACAGCACACACGATGGAATTCTGTATAGAGGCATCGTCTATGAAAGGAATGGAGAAGCTGTCTTCTTCACCTTTATATATATAGGTAATGATGGAGCATTCGCCTTTCTTTTCCACATTCTTCACAAAGAATGGTGCCTGGCTGTCTTTCACAGACCAGTAGAGTTTCTCGCCCTTGAAATCCGCATACTCAGCCACTACCCTGCTCACGGTTTCGTCATCGCCATTGTAGACTATCGTTTCGGCATCATGGAAGAGTATGAGTTTCTCACGGCACTTCTCCTCTATCGAACTGAAGTTTTCCTGATGGGCAGCCCCGAGACAGGTCAATACGGCGATGGTGGGTTGTATGATGTCGCGCAAGGCAAGCATCTCGCCGGGCTGACTGATGCCAGCCTCGAACACGCCCACCTGTGTCTGCTCGTCCATAAGCCATACGGACAGGGGCACGCCTATCTGCGAATTGTAACTTCGCGGACTGCGCGTAACGAACATAGTGGGCGAGAGCAACTGGTGCAGCCACTCCTTTACCATGGTCTTGCCGTTGGAGCCGGTTATGCCAACTATGGGTATATTGAATTCGTCACGATGGCGTTCGGCCAGACGCTGCAGAGCCTCCAACGTATTGACCACCTTCAGAAAATTGGCTTCCGGATAGTCTGACGCATAGCCTTTCGGCACCAGCGACACCACAAAGTTTCTTACACCTCGGCGGTACAGTTCCGGTATGTAGTTGTGACCGTCATTGCGCTCTGACTTGAGCGCGAAAAAGAGAGTTTCTTCCGGGAAACAGAGCGAACGGCTGTCAGTGAGAATGAAGCCGATGTTGGAGTCTCTGTCTCCATAGCGACGCGCACCTATCAGTGTGGTTACCTTTTCGATAGTATAAGTCATATCTTGCTTTTTTTAGGCGAGCCCGACAAGGGGTACGCTCTTTAGTTTTTAGTTCTTTTTGCCTGTGGATATCAGTACAGGTGGTATTTTTCCACAAAAGTCTTTTCCCTTTCCCTTGCTTTGGCAATAAACTGCCTGTACTCTTCCGCTTCAGGGTTGAACGGTTTATGCCCCAACGCTT
Source organism: Oscillospiraceae bacterium (assembly GCA_963624905.1). Lineage (GTDB taxonomy): Bacteria > Bacteroidota > Bacteroidia > Bacteroidales > Bacteroidaceae > Prevotella. Next base: position 5,567 of record CAVFRG010000022.1, on the reverse strand, counting down.
CTCTGATGGGTTTCCATTCGGCAAGAAACTGTGCTGTCTCCCTGCCGAAATAGGCGGCACTGAATTTTTCCCAGATATATTCCACGGCCTGAGCGGAAGGATGGAGCATGTCTTCCTTGTAGAATCGGTAGTCGCGCAGTTCGTCTTCCACGATTTCATAGGCTGGGAAATAGTCGACCGTACCGGGATAGTCTTTTGCCAGCAGGTCGGCAGCCAGCAGGAGCGTGGCCTTGGAGAGTTTGCTGCCATGGTAGCCGTATTTGGCATAGCGTATGGGACTTACCGTCACGATGATATGCCTGCAGCCTTTTTGCATCATGCACTGCACTGCCATGGCGAGGCTTTCCACACACTCGTCAACGGTCAGCTCGCGCTCCTCGAAGAGCCGTTGCGGCCGCTTTTGGCAGTTATCCACCACTTCGCCGGTTTCCTTCAGCACATAGACATGATTGGTACCGAGGGTGAACACGGAGACGTCTGCCTCCCCCTCCCAACGTTCTGCCGTGTGGAGTATGCTCACGGGGTTATACATCACGCCAAACGGGTTGACGGTGGCACGGAAACGGTTTTCCACGAAACGCCTGCCCAGGTTGTCGGCAAAGCAGCTCCCCACAAAGAGTATCCTGTCTACGGGGAGTATCTCCCATGCGGCCTTGTGTACCGTTACTTCTGTACGGAACTGCATTTCTTCTTTCTCTTCTCCATAATTATGCCTGCCGCTACGAGCAACAGCAGCACCACGTATCCGATATAGGCCACGGTCTCCGTCTTCTGCAGCGAGGCAGGGTGGAAATCGAGCACCACCTTGTGGGTACCGGGCTTTACGCTGAGCGCACGCAGTATGTAGTCCACCCTCCCCAGTTCTGCAGGCTGGCCGTCTATCGTAGCTGTCCAACCGGGATAGTATACCTCCGAGAACACGACAACACCACCCTTGCTCGACTTCACCTCGTAGGTAAGGTTGTTAGGCTTGTACTGCGTCATCTTCACGATGGAAGTGTCGTCTTGCGGAACACTCTCGCCGAGCTGTTCCTTGAACTTAGCGTCGGCCACAGCCTCATGCCGCAGGTTGAGCTTGCCCACCTTGTCAATCTCCTCATTGGCATTGGAAGCATAGGTCACCTTGTCCACAAACCACGCATTACCGTAGGCATACGGATTCTTCACAGGCACGGTCTGCCCACCCTGCAACGGCATGATGAAATACTTGGTGTTGAGCATATTCAGGACAGGGAAGATACTGTCGCCATTGACGCGGGTCATGTCGCCTCCAGCCTGCGATACGGCATTCCATACCTTGTTTTTCTCGTTGGCGATGTATGCATCTATCATTTCCTGGTAACGGCGCAACTTGGCTGCGCTGTATCCACCTATGCTCTTATGGTAGTAAGAGGTCTCGTTCTCGTTGAAAGTATTGGTGGAGAGATTGAGCACTCGGTAGTCAAGTGCCTTGTCCGCAAGGATTATCTTGTCGGTTTCGGTCATCTGACGGGGAGCCTTCCTCACCATCTCGTCTACGAACATGTCGTCATAGAGATAACGCTTGTTGACCAGCCACATATCTACGAGGCAAAGCACAGCAATGGCTGCTATCATGTATTCCGTACCCATTTTTCTGTACTTGTAGAGCAGCAAAAAGGCAAAGCCGATAAGGATAATCCAGAAAGAACGCCAGCAGTCGGCGGTAAAGACGGCCTTCCGCATATCGGTAAGGTTACTGATGAGGGGTGCCTGGTATTCGGCGGGCAACTGCTGCAGCGCCTGAATTTCGCCATGCGACACAAAGTCGGAGAAGAATACACCGGGCATCAGGGCAAACAAGAGGCACAAACCTGCCGTTATGCCAAAGCTGGCATAGACAAACTTGGCTTTGCTGCTGAGCACCTCCGGTTCGTCAACAATCCGCTTCAGCGCCATGACCGCCAATAGCGGAATGGTAAACTCCGCCATGACAAGTATGGATGCCACGGTACGGAACTTGGCGTACATCGGCACATAATCGATAAAGAAATCGGTAAATGGCATGAAATTCTTGCCCCATGAGAGCAGAATGCTCAGTATGGTGGCGGCAAGCAAAGCCCACTTCATGGGACCTTTCACTATAAAGAGTCCCAGCACAAAGAGCATGCACACGAAAGCACCCACATAGACGGGGCCGCTCGTTCCGGGTTGTTCGCCCCAGTACTGTCCCAACTGCTGGTATATCTGCACAAAATTGGGGTCGGCCTTCTCCATGGCCTTCTCATTCTGCGACAGGGGCACAGAAGCACCGCCTTTGGCATTGGGCACAAGGAGTGTCCACGTCTCGTCGATGCCGTAGCTCCACTGCGTTATATAGTCACGGTCCAAACCACTGTTGGTCTGGTTGGCGGAGTTCTTCTTTACCAGTTCACTCTTGCCGCGCATACTCTCCTGTCCGTACTGCCAGGTATGGTAGAGTGTAGAGAGATTGAGACAGATACCTATGGCCGCTCCTGCTATACACGCCAGTGTGGCCTTGCCGAAACGTGCCATTTCCTTCTTGCGGATAGCGTCTACAAGCCATGCCAGCACCATGAAGAAGATGATGAAAAGGTAATAATAGGTCATCTGCACATGGTTGGCGTTTACCTCGAATGCCGTAAACACTGCCGTCACGAGGAGTCCCCACAGGTACTTGCCGCGATAGGCAAGCACGATGCCAGCTATCATGGGCGGCAGATAGGCCAAGGCCCACACTTTCCAGATGTGTCCGGCAGCAATGATGATAAAGAAGTAGGAGGAGAAGGCCCAAATCACAGAACCCAGTGCCGCGAGCGACTGCCGGAAGTCGTACGCCCTCAAGAGGATATAGAATCCAAGGAGGTAGGCAAAGACAAACCATACGTTCTCCGGCAACCAGAGGTGGTAAAGGTTGGTGGCCTGCTTCAGCACATTGCCGCTCTTGTAGGAGGGCGCAAGCTGATAGGTCGGCATACCGCCAAAGAGGGAATTGGTCCAGCGCGTATCCTCGCCGGTCTTCTCCATAAACTCTTTTCTCTCCTGTCCGGCGCCCACACCGGCAGATGCATCGTGACGATACAATATTCGCCCGTCTATATCGGCAGGCATGAAGTATACGAACGAGATGGCGGCAAACAGCACTACCATCACGATATCCCAAAGGTACTTCTTCAGATAATCCATTGATTTTATAAACGTTTATATTTTGTAATTGCAAAGGTAGTGCTATTTTCTGACTTAACGAAGAAAATGCATTGTATTTTTGGTCTAACGGACACCAACTTTCTTTCCCAGGAGGATTTTCCACGATGTATTAGGGTTTTCCCCTTTCGCATTTAGGGATTGTCCGTATCGCATTTAGGGATTGCCCATGCCGCACAATAAGAGCTTATGCGTACCTTTGCAGCATTACAAAAAGTAAGCACCAAAACATCAGGACATGAAAAGAACCGTATTATCCATAATGGCAGCCTTGCTCGTCTCGGCATCTGCCACTGCACAGAATTACCAACAGAGCCGTTACTATAACCCACGTACAGGCAGACTCGACTACAACCAGCGGCCTGAAGCCCCGCGCTATGGCAGTCCGCGCCACAACGGACGTTCCACGGACGCTTACTTCGGTCTGCGCATAGGCCCTTCCTTCTCGTTTGTCAACTCGGACGACAGCAAACTGGATGGCGGCAACTGGAAGACTGGCCTCAACGTTGGTGCCGTGGCGGGCATCCCCTTGTCCTACTATAATCCGCTCTATCTGGAGGTTGGACTGTCGTACACGGAGAAGGGAGGCAAGAAAAACCTGGAGAGCGGAAAGAAAATGACCTATTCCCTCAACTATCTTGAGATTCCGATTGTACTCAAGTACAAGTATAACGTTACTCCTTCCTTCTCCATCCAACCCGAGCTTGGCGGCTATTTTGCCGTTGGAGTAAGTGGCAAGACAAAGAACTTCCAGGAGCGCGAGGCAGTGAATTCCTTCTCCGACACGATGTTCAAACGCACGGACGGCGGACTGCGCTTTGGATGTGGCGCAGCATACGATATGTTCTACTGCGAACTGGTATACGACCTCGGACTGGCCAATATCTGCCACGACACCTTCGACACATCACACAACGGCAACCTGCAACTGAACGTAGGTGTCAACTTTTAGCAAACGCGCAAGCACGGTGCACCCATGAGTGCTTTCCATTGCGACTCCAACCAGAACGAGATGGATCTTCTTGTGCCCAGTCCTACGTCTGTGGATGCGATAAAGGTGGATTATGACATCGCAAGAATACTAAGTATGATGGTGTAAGAACCCCGTTGTAACGATGCAAGAAAGCCGTCTCGTATAAATGTTGGCAATTGCCGTAACAGTGGATGGCAATTGCCGTGATTATGGATGGCAATTGCCGTGATTGTGGATGGCAATTGCCAACAATAGTACGAAAGTGCTTTCTTGCGTCATATAACTTAGGTTCTACAATGCGTGAGGATAACTTGAATGGATGGTTAAAGGTAAAAAGGTAAAAGAGTAAATCCCGCTTGCTTGGTACAGCGGGGGCGCTGTACCTCCTACAGGCGCCCATACTTGCCGGAAAAAGCATTCTGTAGGAGGTACGGCGCCCTCGCCGTACCAAGCAATCAAGCAAAGGTTAGTATGCAGAAAAAAGAACCTGCGCCAATGTTACCCATAGGAGAATTGCAAATCAATCAGAAACACCCTGTAACTTTTTGGTTACAACAAATTGGACACCCTATTCAATTTCCCAATTCCAACTGATTCTTCACAAGGTTATAGTATGCCCCTCGCTTGGCGGTCAATGACTCATGGTTGCCCACCTCCACCACCTTTCCATGGTCGATGACCACGATTTGGTTGGCATTCTTCACCGTACTTAGGCGGTGGGCCACAATCACGACCGTCTTTCCCTTGTAGAACTTATCCAAATTCTCTACGATGCTTCGCTCGTTGTTGGCATCAAGCGAGTTGGTCGCCTCGTCAAGGAAAATATAGTCTGGGTTCTTATAAACCGCCCTTGCTATCAAGATGCGTTGTTTCTGTCCTTGGCTCAGTCCTACACCATCACGCCCAATCTTGGTGTTGAACTTCAGAGGCAACGCCATCACATAATCCTTGATGCAGGCTATCTCTGCCGCTTTCAGCAACCGTTCCTTATCTATGTCGCCATCATCAACGGCAATGTTTCTGGCGATACTCTCCGAGAATATGACACCGTCCTGCATGACAACGCCACATTGTCTGCGCCACCATTTCTTGTTGAGCTTGTTGATGTCGGTGTTACCAATGTTGATTTGTCCCTCCAAGACAGGATAATAGCCAAGCATCAAACGAATGAGGGTGGTCTTTCCACTGCCAGATGCGCCTACGATGGCTGTCACCTTGCCTTGCGGAATGTGAATGTTCACATCGTCTATGGCCTTGTGCAAGGCATGAGGGTCATATTTGAACATGATGTTCTTGATGTCAATGCCCTCGCTCTTGTCCTCAATAGAAGTCAGCAAACCTTCCTTTCCGTTCTCGTCATCCATCTGGTGAATCTCGTTGATACGTTCCAAACTAATCTTCACATCTTGCA
>CAVFRG010000021.1:0-41268 GCA_963624905.1 Oscillospiraceae bacterium | reverse complement strand
AGAATTAGAGAATTAGAGAATTTCCCCGTTTGTTCTGAAAGATGAGAATTACGGGAAAGGCTTGACGAGTCAAGCCGACTATCCTAAAATTCGTGCCAATTCCCGTCAGAAGAAGAATTCTTAAATTCTCTAATTCGACATCAAGGACGAGCTGAAGAACACCTCCATCAACATCACCTGCTACGACCGCAACGGAAAGGTGGTGAAGAGCGTCACCTCGGGCGACGGCAGTTCGATGAATTAGCCCCGGCGTGAAAACCGCACATACCTTTTAACCCAAAAGGCATTAACAAAGAAAGAGGATGTGTCATCAGTTTGGCACATCCTCTTGACTTTAGTTTTTTAGTTCTTTATTTTTTTTGCCTTCCATACAATCGAAGTCATGAGAACCGACATCAGGGCTGCTCCTATCCAGAAATAATTGATATAGGTAAAGTCGTAAGCGTCAACCCCGTTTACGACATGTTTGTTACCCTCTATCAGCAGGCCACTCATGATATCCTGTAATCCAGCTCCGACATAACTTGCCACACCGACCACACCAAGTGCTGCCCCAGAAGCATTCTTAGGAGCGATGTCTACAGCCATCAATCCGCCTAAAAAACATAACAAAACACCGATGCTCAAACCGAACAGTACCATCGCTGTAATGTCAAGCCAAAGATGATGCCCGGGTACCAACAAGAATAGGCAAAGTGCCAAAGCGTTAAGCAAACCAAAGATAACGGCCGGCAAGTAGCGGTTGCCTTTGAAAATTCTGTCCGACACCAAACCTGACGTCACTGTCCCCACAATACCAAGAATAGAGTTGACAGAAATGATGAAACTGGCATCAATTGTTGTGTACCCTTTTTCGTTTTCCAAGTAAAAGATACCCCAACTGTTTACCGCATACCTGCTTATATACATAAAGGCACTGCTCAAAGCAAGAATCCAGATCAAAGGATTTCTCAACACTTCGCTTTGGGCTTTGTTGTAAGAATCTGTATCCAGCTTCTTCTCCTCTTTCTTTGTGCCAGGGAGTGTTATGCCTTTGCTTGCTGGTGTGTCATGGAAAAAAGTTATCAACAAGACTACTCCTGCGAAGCCGACAACAGCAGCTCCGATAAAACCGTACTGCCATCCAAAGGCACTCACTATAGAGGCTACAAAAATGAAGGTCATGGCCTCACCAATATTGTGGCTGGCACTCCAAAATCCGTAGAATGTACCCCTATTGAACTGGGAGAATATAAAGAAGATGGCACATACTTATGGAATGTAGAAAAGAATTCGGACAATACCTATTCTGTTTATTTGCAAGATGGTAGCAATAAACTATATATGCATACAGAGGCTAACCGGGTTGACGCAAGTGCTCCTCTCAAGGCAGATTTCTATGACAAATACCATGCTTACTCTTACCGTTGGCTTGTAACAAGTACAGGTGCTCCCAATACCTATTACCTACAATTGGTAGGCAATCCTACTGGCGGATATATGCACTTGTTCTCCCACCATCTACTATATGGTACAAGGTTGGAAATATACAAAATGGTAGAGCTTGTGGAGCCAGTCTATCAATGGAGCTTTGAAAAAATACAATAGCATGAAATACATTGTTTAAGTATGCAAATACGTTAAAGCCACATAAAACGGTTCTTCCGTTAAATGCGTAGATGACATGTTTGCTATAGACGTAGAATGTAGCGAAATTCGAAGCTAGTTGCGTTGAACTTTGAAGCCGCCTTCATTGGGCATCGAAGCCCGTTGCATTTTTTTGCATAGTAGAACGCGTCTACGTATTTAACGGAAGAAGCATAAAATCTCCGTTCCGTAGTTTGGAACGGAGATTTCTGCATATTGACAAAATGCTATTTGACAGTTACAGTTGTCTCTTGAATTTGATATTCCATGCCTGGTATCAAACCTGCGATAACGCTCATTACTTTTTGAAGAGTTTCTCCCCTATTGAAGTGTACCGTTATTTTGGTTTGTTTGTAGCGGCTGGACATGAAGCGGAACTTTACATCGTATGCTTGCTCCAAAATGTGTGATGCTTCAAGCAAACTGACATCATTAAGGTCTATTTGAACAGCCTTCCAGTTGTTTTTGTCTACGTCGGCAAGTTGTTTTATACGGCACTGTTTGGTTCGTACATTGTATACAAGACAGTCATTGGGATTCATACTATAAACCCGGTTGCTGCCTGTGAGACGCAGTTCTATTTTTCCAGACAACAACGTTGTGGAAACCTCGTCTTTATCCGCATAAGAAGTTATACCAAAGGACGTTCCCAAATCGATAATGTCAAAATACGTTGTACTTACACGGAACGGTTGCTTGTCGTTGTGTTTGACATCGAAGTAAGCCTCGCCATAGAGAAACACCTTGCGCTCTTTCTGCTCTTTGAAACAGGCTGGATACAGTAATACGGTGCTTTTGCTCAGTTTTACAAAACTACTGTCTGGCAAGAGTAATGTCTTCTCCTCCTCATTTGTTGTGTACGCTTGGTTCATAGTCACTTCTAACGAACTTGCCGTGAGGTGGTTTTGATTGTTGTAAAGCAGGGCGAATGCTGCAAAAACTAACAAAGGCACGACAATTGCTGCAATCTTTAGCAGTCTATACCGTCTTGCTGTCTCTTTGCGTCCCTGTGGAAGTTCTACCCTTCGGCTAAAGTCGCGGTACACCTTTTCTATGTCTTCACTTTTTATAAAGGACGAGTCTGCCTTTTCCCACAAATCCTTCAAGGCACAAATAGTTTCGTTGTCATCCGATGAAGATGCAATTCTTTGTAAAACACGTTCTCTTAATTCTTCAGAAACCTCATGTTCTGAATAATATGTAATGATATCCCTAATCTTTGTTGCCATAAATACCCAATGAATACTTGTAAGACATGTTGCAAAGGCGTTACACCCAATGGAAAGGGAATAAAATTATCAAATATAAGGCTTTTTTAATTTCTTTAAGAGCCAGATTCAGATGATTTTCTACTGTTTTCTTTTGTAAACCCAGTTTTTGTGCTATCTCTTCATTCTTAAGATGCTGTTCGCGGCTCATGCGGTAGATGGTCTGTCGCTGTGATGGCATATTTTCGACAATCATGTCTATAAGCAGTTGTGTATCCTTGGCTACAATGCTGTCGTGGGGCGAAAGTCCATCAGTATACAGGTCAGGGAGATTGTCTATGTCTATAGGGATGACATGTTTTGCGGCAATATAGTTAAGAACAGTATATTTTGCCAATACGAACAAGTAAGAGTCAAAATCGTCTATATCCTCAAATTTCCTACGTTTGTTCCATATTTTCTCGAAGATTATTTGGCAGACATCGTCTGCATCATCTGTGTTCTTCAAGAGCATATTTACGAACCGGAAAATCTTAGGATAGAACTTGTGGAAGACAATTCCGAATGCATTGTTGTCTCCTTGCGCCATCTGTATGATGACATTCCTGTCTATTTCCATTACTGTTCTTTCGTACTTCTGTTTTTTGTATTTCCCCTAGTACAAATCCGTACTTTTCAGAGGTATGCATCCCAAAGAGGCTTTTATTCCCCCTCGGTATACAGCACCTGTATCACGGTTTGTCCTACGGCTTTCAGTGTATTTTTGTCGAGATGGGCCATGTCGTCGATAACCGTGTGCCACGTAGGTCCGAAACTGCTCTGCTGGCAGTCGGGATAGTAGGCTATCACATCGACGGTAGGTATCTTCGCTTTCTCGTTCATGGGGATATGGTCGTCGGTAATCATGCCGCCATCGCTCTTGGGGAAGTAGCTGCCGTAGCCTGCCTGGCGGGCTGCCGTCCATACCTTCTTCACGATGCTGCCGGCATACTGCATGGACATGCCCTCACGGTAGAACTTGGCTCCCTGGCCGCCCACCATGTCGAGGAGGATGGCGTAACGGGGACTGTAGTCTGCTGCCTTGTTCTCGCTCCAGTACTGTGCGCCAAGTGCCCAGGTGTCGCCACTGTCCTGCACGTCGGCCCACTGGGGAGTGCCCCAGTCCTCGGTGTCGAAGCATACGAAGTCTACACCGATGGCAGGATTCAGTTTGCCGTCGGCATGCAACAGGCGGGCTATCTCGAGCAACACGCCCACACCGCTGGCTCCGTCGTTGGCTGCCATCACGGGCTTGCGCCAGTTGGTACTGTCGGGGTCGTTGTCGGCCCAGGGACGGCTGTCCCAGTGGGCGCAGAGGAGGATGCGGGTGGTGGCTTTCGGGTTGTAGCTGGCTATGATGTTGGTGTTCTTCAGCACGGTGCCGTCATAGCCCTTGAGGTCGGCCTTCTGGGTCTCTACCTCGCAGCCAAACTGCTTGAACTTGCCGGCTATCCATGCACCGCACTGCTCGTGGGCCTCACTGTTCATCGTGCGGGGACCGAACTCACACTGTGCCGCACAATTGGCCAGCGCCGAGTCGGCATTGAAGGTGGGGCCTACGGGGTTCAGTTTCTCCGCAGCCTCCACTTCCTCGGTCTCGGGCGAATAGCCCGGATGGGCGTTCTTGTAACTGATGCCGCCAGCCACCACGCCAGCTGCTACCACCAACCCCAGTATGATTTTCATCTTCTTGGTCATTGCTTTTGTTTTGTTTCTTTTGTTTCTTTTCTTGAGGAGTTAAGACAACGGCTTTTCACTCTTGGGGGAGTTAAAGAAGTTAAGGGAAGTTAGAGAAGTTAAGGGGCAACAGCTTTTCTTGCTTGAGATGATACAGCTGGGGCGCTGTACCTCCTACAGATACCTTTGCCGTCGAATTCTTCACTCTTCACGTCTTTTACTTTTTTACTTTTTTACATTTTTACCTTTATCCGGCCTTTTTACCTTTTCTTGCACCTGCGTCATCACTCTGAGCCAGTTGCCGCCCCATATCTTGGCGATGTCCTGCTCGCTGTAGCGGCGGCGCAGGAGCTGGAGGGTAAACTGCATCATCTCCGAAGAGTCGGCAAGGCCGCGTATGCCCCCGTCGCCGTCAAAGTCGGTGCCGAGGCCCACATGGTCGATGCCCATGATGTCGATGGCGTGCTCCAGATGGGCGATGGCATCGAGGATGGAAGCCTCGCCCTCCTTTACGAGGAATCCGTGGTAGAGCGTGGTGTGCGCCACTCCGCCCTTGGCGGCAAGGGCACGCATCTGCTGGTCGGTAAGGTTGCGCGGCACGTCGCACAGGGCACGGCTGCTGCTGTGGCTACACACGATGGGTGCCTGGCTTATCTCCAGTGCGTCGTAGAAGCTCTTCTCTCCGCCGTGGCTCAGGTCTACCATGATGCCCAGGCGGTTCATCTCGCGTATCACCTCTGCGCCGTATGCGCTCACGCCGCCATGCGTATTGTTGCCGCGGGCACTGTCGCAGATGGCATTGTCACCGTTGTGGCAGAGCGTGATGTACACGATGCCGCGGCGGGCAAAGTGTTCCACGTTGCCCAGGTCGCTGCCCAAGGCCAGTCCGTTCTCTATGCCCAGCATGATGCTCTTGCGCCCTGCCCGCTTGTTGGCATACAGGTGGGCAGGGGTTCGTGCCAGAGAGAGGTGGGAGCTGTTGGCCGCCACGATGGCCTCTATCTTGTCGAAAATGAGGTCGGCATACTGGGTGGGCGTGTCTACGTCGAACGCCACCTTGCTGCGGAAGGTCTCGCCCTCACGGGGCTGGGGCAGGTATGCCACCATGGTGGTGGCGTCCTGACGGCCGTCATCCATCTTGTGCAAGTCGACGAGGATGCGCGGGTCGCGGTGGTAGAACCTTACCCCCTGCGGGAAGAACATGGGTGTGTCGCAGTGGGTGTCGAGGGTGAGGATGCGGCTGTGCAGCTCCTTGGCCTTGCTGTACTCGCGTGCCCTGTCGGCCAGCCAGCGGAATATCTTCTGCCCTTCGTCACCGAGCCATTCGGGATGCCACTGCACACCGAGGATGTCCTTGTACTCGCTGCTCTCCATGGCCTCCACGATGCCGTCGGCCGACTTGGCGATGGTGCGGAAGCGGTGCCCGGGTTCGCTCACGGCCTGGTGGTGGAAGGAGTTGACGGCCAGGCGGTCGCACCCGTATATGTTGTAGAGCGTGGAGTGCTTTACCAGCGTGACGGTGTGTGTAGGCTCCTCGCGGTCGGCATCCTGGCTGTGCTTTATGCTCGTGTTGATGTGTTGCGCCACCTTTCCGCCCAGGGCTATGGCCAGCGTCTGTATGCCGCGGCAGATGCCGAGCATGGGCAACTGGCGGTTGTAGGCCAGGCGCACGGTGAGCAGCTCCGCCAGGTCGCGCTCGCGGTTGATGGCGTGCAGCTCGGGCTGGGGCTCTTCGCCCATCCACAGCGGGTTGTGGTCGCCACCCCCGGTGAGGATGATGGCATCGAGGTGCTGCAGCGTGTTGATGATGACGGTAGCGTCGGCCACGGGCGGTATGATGACGGGCGTGGCGCCTGCCCTTACCACCTGCTTGTAGTAGCGGTCGCGCAGCGTGGCGTCTACGCCCTCATAGTTGGCCGTAAGCCCTATGACGGGCTGGCGTCCGGCTTCGGGAAAGGTGGAGTATACACCCTTGAGGTGCTGCTCCAGGTCGAAATTCTCCATGACGTGCAAATCGTTCCGCATTTAAGGCGTGTTCTGAATGTAGACTGCCGTGTGTGGTTATTCTCCTTCGGGCAGTACGGGAATCTCTCGCTTGATGCTCTGCTCGAGCGAGATGAGTGTCTCTGTGGACACTACGCCGGGGATGGCCTGCAGCTTGTTGTTCAGCAGGTCCATGAGCTGTTCGTTGTCGCGTGCGTAGAGCTTCAGCAGCATGGTGTAGGAGCCTGTGGTAAAGTGGCACTCCACTATCTCGGGGATGCCTAGCAGGCGTTCCACTACCTTCTTGTACATGTTTCCGCGCTCGAGGTTGAGTCCTACGTAGGTGCATGTGGTGTAGCCCAGGCGCTTGGGGTTGACGTTGAATCCGCTGCCCGTGATGTAGCCCAGTTCGATGAGGCGCTGTACACGCTGGTGGATAGCTGCGCGCGACACGCCACATTCGGCTGCCACGTCCTTAAAGGGGGTTCTGGCGTTCTTGATGAGAAGGCCGAGAATCTTTCTGTCGAGATTGTCGATTTTGTCCATATTTGTCTGTATTTATGAATTCTTCATTATTCACTCTAAAGGGGAGTTAGAGAAGTTAAGGGAAGCTAGGGAAGTTAAGGGACAACAGCTTTTGCAGCCGAGCGTGGGTAGCTGTAGGAGGTACAGCCTTTCTGGCGTATGCACTCTTTTTACTTTTTACCTTTAAATCGCCTTTTTACCTTTAAATTATTTCAGTTTCCATGTCACGCCGTCCTTGGTGTCCTTCACCTCGAAACCGGCACTGGCAAGGGCATCGCGTATCTGGTCGCTCGTGGCCCAGTCTTTGGCTGCCTTGGCCTTGGCGCGCAGGTCGAGCACCATGTCCACCACCTTGCCGTAAGCCTCCTCGCGTGCACTGTTGTCGGCGCCCTTCTCGCTCTTGAGGCCCAGCAGGTCGAAGCTGAAGAGGTGCATCGTGTCGGAAAGCTCCTGCAGGTCGTCCTGTGAGATGCTGGCCTTGTGGTCGAGGGCGGTGTTGATGACGTGGCAAGCCTCGAAGAGGTAGCTTATGACGAGCTGCGTCTGGAAATCGTCGTTCATCGCGTCGTAGCAACGCTGGCGCAGCGCGCCCACAAACGTCTTCACCTGTACGTCGCTCTCCCCAGCCACAGGCACACGCTCCAGGTCAGTGATGCCGTTGAGGAGCCGCTCAAGTCCTTTCTGGCTGGCCTTCAATGCTTCGTTGGAGAAGTCGACGGTACTGCGGTAGTGGGCGGAGAGGATGAAGAAGCGGATGGTCATGGCGGAGTAGGCCTGCTCCAAACTGTCGTGACTGCCCGTGAAGAACTGCTCGAGGGTGATGAAGTTGCCGAGGCTCTTGCCCATCTTCTGTCCGTTGATGGTTATCATGTTGTTGTGCATCCAGTAGCGCACCATCTGGTCGCCCTGCGAGGCTACTGCCTGGGCTATCTCACACTCGTGGTGGGGGAAGACGAGGTCCATGCCGCCGCCATGGATGTCGAAGTGGCTGCCCAGGTACTTGCGCCCCATGGCCGTACACTCGCAGTGCCAGCCGGGGAATCCGTCGCTCCAGGGGCTGGGCCAACGCATGATGTGTTCGGGCGAGGCTTTCTTCCACAAGGCAAAGTCGGCCTGGTTCTTCTTCTCGCCGATGCCCGCAAGCTCGCGGCTCTCGTTCTTGATGTTCTCCAGGCTGCGCCCGGAGAGGATGCCGTACTTGTGGTCCTTGTCATACTTCTCCGTGTCGAAGTAGATGGAGCCGTTGCTCTCGTAGGCATAGCCGTTGTCGAGTATCTCCTTTACCAGTTGCTCCTGCTCTATAATGTGGCCGGTGGCGTGCGGCTCTATACTGGGCGGCAACACGTTGAGGGCCTCCATGGCCTGGTGGTAGCGGTTGGTGTAGTACTGGGCTATCTCCATAGGCTCCAGCTGCTCCAGGCGTGCCTTCTTCTCTATCTTGTCGTCTCCCTCGTCAGCATCGTGCTCCAGATGGCCCACGTCGGTGATGTTCCTGACGTAGCGCACCTTGTACCCCAGGTGCTTGAGGTAGCGGAAGAGTATGTCGAAGGTAATGGCCGGGCGGGCGTGTCCCAGATGGGGGTCGCCGTAGACCGTGGGGCCGCACACATACATGCCTACATTGGGGGCATGGAGCGGGACAAACCTCTCCTTGGTGCGTGAGAGGGTATTGTAGATAAGTAATTTCTGTTCCATTGTCGTGGATTCTTTGCCTTATTTGTATTATTACAATGCAAAGTTATAGAAAAATTCCGAATATCCTTGCATTTATCTCACAAATAGTCAATAATAACTCTAAAATTGACATACAAGGGGGTAAGAGTCAGCTAGCCGTCCCTGCTTTCCGTCCTCCCCGCGGCGAGGGGTTGACCAGCATTTTAGGATGTTAAAGGAGTTAAAGAAGTTAAGGAGTTAAGACAACAGCTTTTGTGGTGTCTGAACCGACAACTTATACAACAAATACAACTTGGACAACTTTTCTATGCTGCCTCTGCAGCATCTTTGTTGTTAATGTTGTCTGAGTTGTCTGTGTTGTCGTTTCTTTCAATGTTTAAGGAGTTAAGCCAACAGCATTTCCGGCGTATGCCCTTTTTTTACCTTTTTACTTTTTTACCTTTTTACCTTTAAAGGTCCGTTTCCCCTCCCGATGCGCAAGTCCTTGCTGCGCTCTATGGCGGCTGTGACGAAACGCTTGGCATGCCCCACGGCTTCAAGCAAAGGCTCTCCCTTCAGCAGATAGGAGGCAATGGCCGACGACAGGGTGCACCCCGTGCCGTGGAGGTTGGGGGTGTCTATCATGGGACTTTCATAACTTACCGTTTCTCCATCGGGGAAGCACAGCCAGTCGACCGAGACCGGGGTTGTTTCTTCGTTGCGACGGGTATTCCCGTGCCCTCCCTTTACCAGGAATGGCGTGCGGTATTGCCGCGCCAGCAGAAGTCCCGCCTCCTTGTTGTCAGCCTTGCGCCCCAACAGACATTCCGTCTCCGGCATGTTGGGCGTGACGAGCGTGCAGAGTGGGAACAGCACGCGCTTTACCGTCTCCACACACGACTGGTCCATGAGCCTTCTGCCGGTGGTGGAAACCATGACGGGGTCGTAGACAACGGTGCAGTCGTGCCCCCGGCGGTAGGCGGAGAGCGCGCGTGCCACGGCTACGGCAGTGGCGCTGTCCGGAATCATGCCTATCTTGGCGGCAGTGACGTGCAGGTCGGCGAGCACAGCATCGAGCTGCGAAGCCACCGCCCGGGCAGGCATCGGCAGGACAGCCTTCACCCCCGTCGTATTCTGGCTCGTCACGGCAGTGATGACAGTAGCCCCGTACACACCGAGGGCAGTCATGGTCTTTAGGTCCTGCTGGATTCCAGCACCGGCAGAGGAATCGGAACCGGCTATGGTGAGCGCCACGGCCTGTATACTGCCCTTCCAGGCGTCACCCAGAATCATGGCGCCGCCAAACCCCATCCTCAGCACCTCGTCGAGACGGCTGAACGTGACACCACCCAGAGCCAGCACGCGGTGGTCGATGATGCCCTGGGCGCGCGCCTGTGCCAGTTGGCTGGCAGTGAAGGCGGCACGGTAGCCCTGCTTGGAGATAGAGTCGAAGACGGGCGAGAGCGACACGTAGCGGCACCGGTCTTTCCATTCTGCCACCTCTTCGAGCGAGTGGCAGCTGCGACTCACGCTGCCCTTCCATCCTGCGGGCGGAAGGGGATTGCGGCTGTTGAGGTGTACGCCGTAAAGGTGGTAGGTGGCGGCCAGCGAATGGTGGTCGTGCAGCACCAGCTGACTGTGGTATTCGCGGGGTATCTGGCCGAGGAGTGTCTCCACCTCGTGCAGGGTGGCTCGGGGCTTGCGGATGTGTACGAGGTCGACTGACGAACGGAGAAGCCGGACTATCTGTTCGGCCTCCCCGTCGAAAAAGTTGGGTAGTGTAATGACGATGGTCATGACGCGGTGGCGATGTGTCCTGCTGTGTTGCCGAAGAGGTCGAAGGAAGCATCCCAGTCTTTCCATACGGGTTCGCGCCCCAGCTCCTTCAGCCGTTGCGTGATGACGGCAGCAGTACGCTCGTCGCTCACACTGAACTGTTCGAGGGCCTGCGGATAGGTGTGGTAGCCGCCGGGGTTTACCTTCGACTCAGCCGACATGGTGGTGACACCGAGCGTCGCCATGTTGTCGCGTATGTAGGCGGGTTCGCGTGTGGAGTAGGAGATGTCTACATCGTGGTCGAAGATGCGCATGGCGAAGGTGGCCTGTGCCAGTTGGCGGTCGGTCATGAAGCAGTTGGGCTGGAACCCTTCGTTCTGTGCCGGGCGCATACGCGGGAAGTTGACGCTGTACTTGGTGCGCCAGTAGTGTTTCTGCAGGTAGCGCAGGTGGTAGGCCATCATGACGACATCGGTGCGCCATTCCTTCTCCAGTCCGATGAGCACACCCATGCCTATGGAGTGAACGCCAGCCTGCCCCATACGGTCGAACCCGTCGCAGCGCCACTCGAAGCGGCTCTTCATGCCGCGCGGGTGGTAGAGCTTGTAGTGCTCGCTGTTGTAGGTTTCCTGGAAGCAGATGACACCGTTCATGCCGTGGTCGGCGAGTGTCTTGTAGTCCTCTGCCGAGAGGGGCATCACCTCTATCTTCACATTGGAGAAATATTTCTTGGCCAGGTCGACGGCCTCGGCAATGTAGGGCACGCCCGCCTTGGCAGGATGCTCGCCCGTGACGAGCAGGATGTTCTCGAAGGGTGCCAACTGCTTGATGGCCTTGTACTCGTTCTCTATCTGCTCGGGGGTGAGGATGGTGCGAGCCATAGGGTTCTCGCGGTGGAATCCGCAGTAGACGCACGAGTTGGAGCAAGCGTTGGTAATGTAGAGAGGGATGAACATCGACATGGTCTTGCCGAAGCGTTGCTCCGTGTATTGGCGCGAGAGGCGTGCCATCTGTTCGAGATAAGGCTCGGCGGCAGGAGAGAGCAGGGCCATGAAGTCGGTTACGTCGCAGTGCTCCTTTCTGAGGGCACGCTCCACGTCGCTGGCGGTCATCGAGGCGATGCGCCGGGTGGTTTCCTCCCAACTGATATTCTTTAGTTCGTCTGAAAACATTTTTTTCTTATAGGTTGATGGTAAATTCTTATTCAAGTTCGGATGTGGTCTCCATATTGGCAAATGAATCAATTAAAGACAGAGATGGTACTGTAGGAGGTACAGCGCCCTCGCTGTACCAAGTAACCGAGAGTTGCCAATTCAGAAACTTGAGATTCTTACAGGCTGATGGTAAAACTTTGCATGGTGGCGAGGTCGACAGTCCACAGCTTGTCGATGAGCGGTTCGCCGTAACCGGCTATGAGCATCAGTGCCTGTGTGGCCTCTATGCTGCCCACGACGGCGGGTGTGGAGCCGAGTACGGCCTTGCCGGGGTGGGGCATCAGCAGCGTCGCCTCCTCGTCGGGGAAGAGCGTGCGGTAGGTGCACCGGCCTTTCTCCCTGCGGGTGGCAGAGAAGGAGGCGGGGTAGCAGAGCACGCTTACCTGTCCCTCCATGCCGCGTATGGCCCCGTGTACGTAGGGCTTGCCCAAACGCTCGCACACGTCACTCACAGTGAAACGGGTGGCGAAGTTGTCCATACCGTCTATTACCAGGTCGTATGCACCGATGAGGACTTCGGCGTTGTCGGGGGTGAGGCGTTCGTTGTAGGCCGTGATGTTCACCTCACTGTTGAGCAGGTGGAGCCGGCGCCTGGCACATTCGGCTTTCGGCAGTCCCACCTCTTCTTCTGTGTAGAGCACTTGCCGGTGCAGGTTGCTGAGGCTTACCGTGTCGTCGTCGACGAGGCCCAGCGTGCCGATGCCTGCCCCCGTGAGGTAGGTGGCTATGGGAGAGCCAAGCCCTCCCACACCTATCAGCAGCACCTTGGCACGGCGTATCCTCGACTGACCCTCCTCGCCTATTTCAGCGATGAGCATCTGGCGCTGGTATCTGTCATTCTTCATTTTTCTTGTATTTTCGCAGGTCGTGGGTTAGTTTGGCAGCACAGAAGTTGGGCCCGCACATGGTGCAGTACTCACCGTCCGTGTGGCCGGCTTCCTCGAAATACTGCAGCGCCAGTTCGGGGTCGAGCGAGAGGTGGAACTGGTCGCGCCAGCGGAAGTCGAAACGTGCCTTGGAGAGGGCGTTGTCGCGTATCATGGCTCCGGGGTGTCCCTTGGCCAGGTCGGCAGCGTGGGCGGCTATCTTGTAGGTCACTACCCCCGTGCGCACATCCTCCTTGCCGGGCAGGGCGAGGTGCTCCTTGGGCGTTACGTAGCAGAGCATGGCGGTTCCGAGCCAGGCTATCTGAGCTCCGCCGATGGCGGAGGTGATGTGGTCGTAACCCGGCGCAATGTCGGTGACGAGCGGCCCGAGGGTGTAGAAGGGGGCCTCGTGGCAGTGATCGAGCTGGCGCTCCATGTTCTCCCTTATCTTGTGCAGGGGTACGTGTCCTGGACCTTCGATGAATGCCTGCACGTTCTTGTCCCATGCACGGGTAACGAGTTCGCCCATCGTGTCGAGTTCGGCAAACTGGGCTGCGTCGTTGGCGTCGGCTATGCATCCGGGGCGCAGACCATCGCCCAGCGAGAGGGCCACGTCGTACCGTGCCACAATGTCGCAGATGTCGTCGAAGTGCTCGTAGAGGAAACTCTCCTTATTATATAATAGGCACCACTTGCTCATGATGCTGCCGCCGCGGCTCACGATGCCGCAGAGGCGGTTGTCGGCCAGGTGTACGTTGTGCAGGCGGATGCCGGCGTGGATGGTAAAGTAGTCCACGCCCTGTTCGCACTGCTCGATGAGCGTGTCGCGGTACACTTCCCAACAGAGGTCTTCCACCCTGCCGTCCACTTTCTCCAAGGCCTGGTAGATGGGGACGGTGCCTACGGGTACCGGACTGTTGCGCAGTATCCACTCGCGTGTCTCGTGTATGTTGTTGCCCGTGGAGAGGTCCATCAGGGTGTCGCCGCCCCATTTGCACGACCACACGGCCTTGTCCACCTCTTCCTCTATGCCCGAGGTGGTGGCGGAGTTGCCTATGTTGGTGTTTATCTTCACCAGGAAGTTGCGCCCTATTACCATCGGCTCGCTCTCGGGATGGTGGATGTTGGCGGGCAGCACGGCACGGCCACGGGCTATCTCCTGGCGCACAAACTCGGGGGTGATGTGGCTCATGATGCCCAACTCCTCACAGTTCATATTCTCGCGGATGGCCACGTACTCCATCTCGGGGGTGATGATGCCGGCCTTGGCGTAGGCCATCTGGGTTATGCCGCCCTCACAGTGGGGGCGGTTGTCTATCCACGGCTGGCGCAGCTTGGGCAGACCTTTCTGCAAGTCTACCGTGTAGGCGGGGTCGCTGTACGGACCGCTGGTGTCGTAGATGTACACTGGAGCGTTGGGCTCGGTATGGGGAATGCCCCGCTCGTCTTTCACCACAGTGGGGGTGAGGTTCACTTTGGTCATTCCTACCTTTATCTCGGGGAAGAGTTTCCCCTGCATGTAGGCTTTCTCGCGCTTTGCGTATGCTTTGTTGTCGTTTGGCATAATATTTTTAAAGGTAAAAAGGCGATTTAAAGGTAAAAGGGTAAAAAAGTAAAAAGGTAAAAAGAGGGCATACGCTGGAAAAGCTGTTGTCCCTTAACTTCCCTAACTTCCCTTAACTTCTTTAACTCCCCAAAAGTGAAAAGCTATTGTCTTAACTCCTTTAACGCCAAGTGTACAGACAACTCAGAAAACATAAACAACACAGATGCTGCAGCGGCAGCATAGAAAAGTTGTCCAAGTTGTATTTGTTGTATAAGTTGTCGGTTTACACGCCGGAAAGGCTGTTGTCTTAACTCCTTAAAAACTTCTTAACTTTCTTAACTCCTTAACTTTTTTAATTCCTTAACTCGTTAACTTCTTATTTTTAGTTGAGAAACGCTGTGAGAGGTGAACTAGCCTCGGCGCAATCGCTCACGGCACCCAGTCCTGCCTCGTAGGCACGGCGGCCGCAGATGACAGCCTCCTTGAAGGCCTGTGCCATTTCCACAGGGTTGCCCGCCACAGCCACGGCAGTGTTCACCAGACAGGCACTGGCCCCCATCTCCATGGCTTCGGCAGCATGGCTGGGTGCTCCGATGCCGGCATCCACCACTACGGGTACGGTGGCCTGCTCGATGATAATCTGCAGGAAGTCCTTCATGCGCAACCCCTTGTTGGTGCCTATGGGGGCAGCGAGCGGCATCACGGTGGCAGCACCGGCTTCCTCCAGATGCTTGCAGAGCGTGGGGTCGGCCTGGCAATAGGGCAGTACCACGAAGCCGAGTTTCACCAACTGCTCCGTTGCCTTCAGCGTCTCTACCGAGTCGGGCAGTAGATAGCGTGGGTCGGGGTGAATCTCCAGTTTGAGCCAGTTGGTACCGAATGCCTCGCGCGCCATCTGTGCCGCAAAGACCGCCTCCTCAGCGTTGCGTACGCCGCTCGTGTTGGGCAGGAGTTGTATGGCGGGGTTCTGCACGATGTGCTTGAGGAGGTCGTCCTCCTTGTCGCCCAGTTCGATGCGCTTCATGGCGACGGTAACCATCTCTGTCTCTGAGGCAGCGATGGCCCGGGCCATAAGCTCGTTGTTGTTAAATTTTCCTGTACCTAGGAACAGACGGGAACTGAACTCCCTGCCTGCGATAATCAATTTTTCCATTTTCTGATGCTGTTTACTATTTCGTTTGTTTCTTTTGTCGGGTCCTTGGCGTTGAGGATACTGCCGCTCAGGGCAATGCCAGATACTCCGGTCTGCATGATTTGCGGAATGTCGGCGAGCGTGATGCCCCCGATGGCCACTACGGGCAGTGTGATGCCAGCCGCCTTCATCCTTGCCACTATGCTGCGGTAACCCTCCGGGCCGAGAACGGGCGAGAGCTTTTCCTTGGTAGTGGTAAAACGGAAGGGACCGCACCCTATGTAGTCGGCTCCTGCTGCGTGGTGAGCCGCTGCGTCCTCAAAGGTATTGGCGGTGCCGCCTATGATAAAATGGCTGCCCAGTATCTGCCGTGCCTCGGCTATGGGCATGTCGTTCTTGCCCAGATGTACGCCGTCGGCCTCAAGCTCTTTTACAAGACGCACCCTGTCATCGATGATGAACGTGGCTCCTGCCTCGCGGCACATCTTCTGGGCCTCAACGGCAACGGGGCGCGCTTCTTCGTCGGTGGCTCCCTTCATGCGCAGTTGTATCCAGCGGCAACCGCCGCACAGGGCAAGGCGTATGCCGTCAAGATAATCCAGACGGTCGGTGTGGTGGGAGATGAACTGCAGCAGGAAGCGGTCGGACAAACAGTGGTTGTTCATACTCATCGTGCCTTCTCCTTATCCTCCGCAGAATGCTTTGACGATGACGATGTCGGCACCTTCCGTTACGGGGGTGCTCTCCCACAAGTCGCGGGGAACCATCTTGTTGGCGATGGCTACGGCAACGCCTGCCGCGGGGAGCTGCATCTCCTCGGCCAGTTGTTTCACGGTGTGTGCCCGGGTCTCGGCGGGCTGGTTGTTGACGGTTACTTTCATAAAGCGTTTCCTTTTTCTTGTTGATGAATAAAGGCGTGTTCTGTATATCCACGCAAAAACACACGGAAATGCCTCTGAAAGTGAGGAAGATGAAAAACCCCTAATCCAAGCTGTCGTAGCCATGGAATAGGGGCTTGTCTATTGAAAATATCCTTAGTCGTATCAATTCCCTGCGGCAGCATTGTCTGCATCAGGTTCGATGGGTATAATCTCAGCCGATTTTCTCAGCACCCCGTGATAATCGGTTGCAAATGTAATGATAATATCGGCAAGTCGTATCAAACAGACCGTTCTTTTAGCGTATGTTAACGGTTCAGGTGCTTTGAAGGCGTTTTTCTGAATTTATACACAACATGGAACATGATGTAACGCGGAATCACATTGGTATATTTTTCCGTCATGGCTTGGGCATTCATGATTTTCGTAACATTGCTTAATTTCCCCAAAATGTCGAACCCGTCCAGCATCGCCACTACGTTTCCGTTAAAGAAGGAGCGGGAAAGACGGGCATTCCATACCCAGTCGTCACTATTCATCTCCTGGTCTACATACCCTCTACGAGTATATAATGTGATATCTGTGTTCAGTTTCATTTTCCATGGCAAAGACAATTGCGCTATAATTCCGTTATTTATGTCGACGGTAGAAAAATCCTGAAAATCGGCCACGTTGCCAGATACATGTCCCCAAGAACCTGCAGACTTGAAAGACAGTGATGCGGTACCTATCTTCCAACGCAATTCTATGCGTTCGTCAAAAGCCATGGTCTTTACCACACTTCTATAGGACTCCCTGTTGGAGAGTCCCATCAAATCAACACTTTGTCGGAAATTGGGACCCAACATGGCTGTCAGTGCCAAAGTTTTCGTCTTATTTACCGGTGCCATGAGCGCAGCAGTCAGGCTTCCCTGCCAATTTCCGTTGACATTGGCAGGACGATATTGTCGGATTCCACTCGTTTTGTCATAAGTGCAACCCATAGAAATCTCATTAGTCGAAACCTTGTAATTGGCCTCAAGTCCCATCATAATTTGTTTTTGGGGAATAATCCTTGAAAAAGAACTTCTTATTTCATGCCTGTAAGTGTTGTTCAGGTCTGAATTTCCAAGAGTTATGTTCAGAGGATCAGTCGTGTCATGTATATTTAAGAACATATTCATGTCTGGAGATTTGGCAGTCAAATCATACGATAACATGAAATCGGACATCTTGTCCTTGCTCTTCCAGCGGACATACGTGCTATGGATGTTAAGCAGTGCTGTTCGTTTGCAAAAAGTAGTGTCAACGTCACCCCTCAGATATTTCATTTTTCTGTATTGGTATGTTACAGGTATGGCTATCTGGCCCGACCATTTTCCTTTGGACGTGTTCTTTTGCCAATTCAGGAAAGGCTCTACGGTGTGATGTCCATGTATAGTTTGCTGTCAAAACTCTTGTACGAATCTTTAGTAGCCAGATAAGCCTCCAAAGACGGAAGCTCGCCAAGTTGGTTCTGCGAATCGGTTCCCCAACCGTCCAGTTCGTCCAGGCGGAAAAGGGAAGCATTGCTGTACTTGTAATTTTTGTCATACTGATAACTCATGTACAAAGTATAACCTTTACACAACGGATAGGTGTATGTTACCTTTCCCAACAGGGTATATCCGCGGTTGGGAGTTTTGTCGAAGTAACGGTTCATAAAATTACCCGACTCTCTTTCTCCGTGGTTATAATACTCTATCAGATTATGCTCATATTGCTTTTCGCTTTCATTTTCATAATTTGCTTCTATGTGAAAAGAGAGGTTGTCTGGAGAATTCTTAAATTTTACGATTGAGTTAGCTTCCAGCTTTGTTTCAAGGGTAGAACCGTTTCTTTGGAAAGATTGTAAGTTGCGGTTCAACAGTTCACTCATATATGTTCTCCCCATGTTGGGAGCAAACAGGCTGTCCAATGTGTTTTTGTCAAAGCCATCAAAATCCTTCAAGGAAGTTAGGGACGAATGATTTATCCCGTCGTCAAATTTACGGTACTTCACTGAGGGCAGCAATTCCAGGTTCATACGCGAGAATTCAAAATACAACCGATGGTTAGTAGACAGTTGGAATTCTTTTTCTTTATTGGCATCAAGTATGCGGTCGTAAGTATTTCCCTCTGAGAGAAAATTCTTTTGGGTCGTATTTGTTGTCGTTGTTGTGTTTTTATGTTCTACCTGGACATTTCCGTTCAATGAATAATCACCGTTACGACTGTTGATGTCATAGTCCAAGCCCCCTATCTGCTGTACGCTTAACCCGCCCAACAAGTCGGAAGGCTTCCAGTCATCATCTTCTCCAGGTTTACGGTTGTCGTTCAGATTGTTTATGTTGCCATAAACCGATAAGCGGGAGTGGTCAGTAAAACGTAAAGCAAACAGCCTGCCCAAGTAGCGCTCTTTGGTGCCGCCACCTATCTCCACGTTGCCCAACAAGCCTATGGAATATTTCTTTTTCAATTTTACATCCAATACATACTGCTTGTCATTGGCCATCTCAATACCGGCGAAATGGCTTTTGTCGCCCAATTTATCGTATACTTGAATGTTGCCAATCATATAGTTGGGTAAATTCTCCAGCATAATACTGTTGTTGCCCTTGAAAAAGTCTTTTCCGTTCAGCAACAGGTTGTCCACATACCGTCCATTAATATAGATTTGTCCGTTCTTGCGTAATTCTGCGCCGGGCAGTTGTCGGATTAAAGCATCAAGCATTGAACCTTCAGCCAATTGGAATGCATCGGCATTATAAACCAAAGTGTCTCCCTTGCTGTAAAACTTGACTTTAGTAGCCTTCACTACAACATCTTCAAGACCTACCGATTTCATGCGAGACAAGAATATGGGAGGGACTTCCTGTTTGTATGCTCTCTTCTGGATGTTGTTTACCGAGATGTCAACATAAGTTGTTTCGTATTCTTCCTTGGAAACGCGCAGTATCAGTTTTCCGGTTTTGCGGGGAATATTAATTTGATACATGGACACATTCTTCTGATTGTCAGAAGTTCCATATTGAATGCCCGCTATCTGTGAGTTAATTAATGTACTGTCTTTTCCGTCAAGTACCTCCACAAATGCTCCTGCGACATCTGTATGTGATATTGTCTCCAAGACCTTTCCTTCCAAGTATATGCTGTCCCTCTCGTTTGCAACAGCTGTAAGAGTGGTAAAAAAAGAAAGGAGAATAATTCCGATTATGTTTTTCTTTATATTAATCATGTTATAGTCCTTAATGAGTCTTGTTCTTATATTCTATATGTGCTTCCAGATATTCTTGCATGTGGTCTTTCATAAAAATTAATTTTCATGTCCATAAGCTAAATCTTTTTTATGATGTTGCAAAGGTATAAATAAAATGAATCAAAAGCAAATATTTATGTCAATAATTTGCGAATGTAGAAATATTTGCAGCATAATGTATCCTTTTTTGTTTTTCTGCTTCTAAAATGTAAAACACACAAAGTGCTAACCCTATAGAACTCGTTTTTTATATATATGTATATGTAAATGTCATTCACATGTCAATTCAATCTTAGTTTGATAGTGGCTT
Source organism: Oscillospiraceae bacterium (assembly GCA_963624905.1). Taxonomy (GTDB): domain Bacteria; phylum Bacteroidota; class Bacteroidia; order Bacteroidales; family Bacteroidaceae; genus Prevotella. The sequence continues at coordinate 21,579 of CAVFRG010000021.1, read as the reverse complement.
GGACAAATGCAGGCAATTTGCGTCTTTACTGTGGCACGGAGATTTCCCAATACTAAAAAAACGTAAAAACTTTCGGTATATGAAAAGTTTAGGCTAATTTTGCATTTTAAGGCAGTTTTGCGGACAAGCGGCACTGAGCATGTCTGCAATCCGCAGCGAAAATGCGCCTTGACAAATAAAAGAAGAAAATGAGTCTGACATCGATAGTGAGCCATGTGTTCAAACCACGGCAGAAAGCCCTGGACAGATACCTCAACGAGGCGGAAGAAATACAGCACGATGTGCTGATGCGCCTCATAGGCAAAGGCAAGAACACGGAATACGGAGTGAAACATCTGCTCAATACCACCGACAGCTACGGGAAGTTCGCGCAGAATGTACCAGTAAACACCTACGAGGAACTGAAAGGTGACATAGACCGGATGAGGCACGGCGAGCAGGACATCCTGTGGCCGGGCATTGTAAAGTGGTATGCCAAGTCGTCGGGTACTACCAACGACAAGAGTAAATTTATACCCGTTTCCGGCGACGGCTTGCACGGCATACACTATGCCGGGGGATTTGATGCGGTAGCGTATTATCTGCGCAACAACCCCAAGAGCCGCATTTTCGACGGGAAGAGCCTTATCCTCGGCGGAAGCCATTCGCCCAACTATAACGTGTCGGGCAGTCTGGTGGGCGACCTCAGTGCCATACTGATAGAGAACATCAATCCTCTGGCCAATCTGGTGCGCGTACCTTGCAAGCAGACAGCACTGCTGAGCGACTTTGAGGTGAAGCGCGACCGTATAGCCCGCGAGACGATGAACAAGAACGTTACCAACATTTCGGGTGTGCCGAGCTGGATGCTCAGTGTTCTGGTAAGGGTGATGGAACTCAGCGGCAAGAAACACCTGGAAGAGGTGTGGCCCAACCTGGAGATGTTCTTCCATGGCGGCATAGCCTTTACACCTTACCGCAAGCAGTACGAGCAGCTCATCACGTCGCCCCGAATGCACTACATGGAGACCTACAATGCCAGCGAGGGATTCTTCGGACTGCAGGACGACCCGGCAGACAAAGCCATGTCGCTCATGATAGACTATGACGTGTTCTACGAGTTTATACCGATGGACGAGTTCGGTACGGACCGCCCGACGGTAGTGCCCCTGTGGGGCGTGGAGACAGACAGGAACTACGCCATGGTCATTACCACCTCCTGCGGACTGTGGCGGTACATGATAGGCGACACCGTGATGTTTACCAGCAAGAACCCGTACAAGTTTGTCATTACGGGCCGTACGAAGTATTTTATCAATGCCTTCGGCGAGGAACTCATCATGGACAATGCCGAGAAAGGACTGCAGTATGCTTGCGAGAAAACCGGGGCACAGGTAGCCGAATACACGGCGGCACCCGTATACATGGACAGCAACGCCAAATGCCGTCACCAGTGGCTCATCGAGTTCTCGAAAGAACCGCAGAGCATCGCCGAGTTTGCCACGCTTCTCGACAAACGCCTGCAGGAGATAAACAGCGACTATGAGGCCAAGCGATTCCACGACATCACGCTCCAGCATCTGGAGATAGTGAAGGCCAGACCCAACCTCTTCAACGACTGGCTAAAGAACAAGGGTAAGTTGGGCGGACAGCATAAGGTGCCACGGCTCAGCAACAGCCGCAAGAACATAGACGAGATGCTGGCCCTTAACGCGGCTGGCAGCGGAATGTGAGACACACACCACCCCGTAAATGACAGGTATGAAAAAGGAAATATGGACAAAGGCCCTTGGCAAAGGAAAGGTTAATACACTGTATTTGCCTCTTTACGTGCTGGCTTTCCTGCTGTTGGCTTCCTGTGCAAGGATGGGGCAGCCCGACGGTGGATGGTTTGACGAGACACCTCCCGAAGTGATTGGCGCCACTCCGGCAGACAAGGGAACCAATGTGGACAGCAAGAAGATAACCATCTACTTCAATGAGTTTATAAAGGTAGACAACCCGACAGAGAAGATAGTGGTATCGCCGCCCCAGATGGAAACTCCGGAGATAAAGACCACAGGAAAAAGGATACAGGTGTCGCTGGTAGACTCGCTCAAGCCCAACACCACCTATACAATAGACTTCTCGGATGCCATCTCGGACAACAATGAGAGCAACCCTATGGGAAACTATACCTACAGTTTCGCTACGGGCGACGTAATAGACACGCTCGAAGTGTCGGGCTACGTATTGGAGTCGGAGAACCTGGAACCCATCAAGGGAATACTTGTAGGACTGTACAGCGACCAAGCCGACTCGGCGTTCCGCACCAAACCCATGCTGCGCGTGAGCCGTACCGACAGCCGCGGACGCTTTGTGATAAAGGGCATTGCGCCGGGAAGCTACCGCATCTATGCGCTGCAGGACATGGACGGCAACTATCTGTACAACCAGAAGAGCGAGAAACTGGCCTTTTCGCACGACATCATAGTGCCTACATTCAAGCCCGACACAAGGCAGGATACCATATGGACAGACTCGCTGCACATCAAGTCGATAACACCTACAACCTACACACACTTCCTGCCCGACAACATCGTGCTGAGAGCCTTTACCGAACTGCTTACCGACCGCTACTTCCTCAAGGCGGAACGTAAGGAGCCCAACAGCTTCTCGCTGTTCTTCAGTTACGGAGACAGCATCCTGCCGAAGGTGCGCGGACTCAACTTTGACGAAAAAGAGGCATTCCTGCTCGAGGCTTCGCAGAAGAAAGACACACTTACCTACTGGCTGAGGGACACGGCACTGGTAAACCAGGATACACTCAGCATACAGCTGGCTTACCGTACCACTGACAGTACTGGCGTATTGAGGGAGAAGACCGACACATTGGAGGTGCTGGCAAAGACCCCGTATGCCAAACGCAAGAAACAGCAGGACAAGGAACTGGAAGAGTGGACCAAGAAACAGGAGAAACTGAAAAAGAAGGGCGAGCCGTACGACTCTGTCTATCCTGCAAAACCGCTGGAGGTAAAGACAAGCATACAGTCGAGCCTTGACCCGGACAGGAACATCACCTTCTCCTTCCCCACCCCCTTGGCCAAAGCCGACACGGCGGGCATACACCTCTATTCCAAGCACGACACCCTGTGGTACATAGCCCCCTTCGAGTTTGAGCAGACGGCAATGCGCGAGTACAGGTTGAGGGGTGAGTGGAGACCCGACATAGAATACAGTCTGGAGGTGGACTCGGCAGCCTTTGTAGACATTTACGGACTGGCTTCGAAACCGCTGAAGCAGGGATTCAAGGTGGCGGCACTCGATACCTACAGCACCATCCTGCTGAATATCACCAGTCTGACAGACCAGCCGCTCATCGTGCAACTTCTCAACGGGCAGGACAAGGTGGTGAAGGAAACGCACGCTGTGAACGGTGTGGCGGAGTTCTATTACCTCAAGCCCGACAAGTACTATGTGCGGCTCATCGTAGACCGCAACGGCAACGGAGTATGGGATACAGGCAACTACGACAAGGACATACAGGCCGAGGAGGTGTATTACTACCCCGGCGTGATAGAATGTAAGGCCAAGTGGGACGTGACGGAAACATGGAATCCGAAGGAGAAACCGCTCAACCTGCAGAAGCCGACCGCCATTACCAAGCAAAAACCAGACAAGGAAAAGAAAGTAAAGAACCAGAACGCAGCCCGTGCCAAGAACCTTGGCATACAGTACGTTCCAAAACAATAAGAAAATGAAGATGATGAATTACCTTAAGAAATCAATGCTGACGGTGTGCCTGCTGTTGCTGGCGAGCATACCTGTGTCTGCACAGTGTTCTTTTCGCAACACTGCTTTCAAATCGGGTGAGTTTCTGACGTACAACCTCTATTACAACTGGAAGTTTGTATGGGTGAAGGCGGGCAATGCCAGTATGTCGGTAGTACAGTCTACATACAAGGGGAAACCTGCTTACCGCGGTTCGCTGGTAACGAGGGGAAACAAACGGGTGGACGACTTCTTCGTGCTGCGCGACACGCTCCTCTGCTACAGCAGTACCGAACTGGCTCCTCTCTATTTCCGCAAAGGTGCGCGTGAGGGAAAACGCTACACCGTGGACGAGGTGTTCTACAACTATCCCGACGGCAAGTGCCATGCACGACTGCATTATCTGAACAACGACGGAAAGCACAACTGGAAGAACTATACGTTTGACGACTGTGTGTACGACATGATGAACATCTTTTTGCGGGCACGCAGCTTTGACCCTGCCAACTGGACCAAGGGGTATGTGGTAAAGTTCCCCATCGTGGACGGAAGTGACCGCACACCTGCCCAGTTGCGTTTCGGAGGAAGGGAAACCATCAAGGCCGACAACGGTGTAAAGTACCGCTGCCTCAAACTGGCGTATATGGAACTGGACGACGGAAAGTACAAGAAGATAGTAGACTTCTATGTAACCGATGACGACAACCATATCCCCGTTCGTCTCGACATGTTCCTGAAGTTTGGAAGTGCCAAGGCTTTCCTTGTCAACATGAAGGGCAACAGAAGCCCTCTCACCTCTATCGTGAAATAACCAATATTTGAATAATCGAAAATGAGGCGGTATTCCTACAAATGGAATATCGCCTCATTGCCTTCATTGAAAAGGAGGTCGAGAATGCTCATGTTGGGCTGGAAGCCAAACTTCTGCCCATAGACCTGATAATACTTGTGGGGAGTGAACTCTGCATCGTGGAGTGGCTTCTTGGGACGGATTACATCACGAAAATCCATTAATTCTTCCCTCTTCCCTCTTCCCTCTTCACTCACAACATAGCTTTCCGTCAATGAAATGTTGGGTCGAATGTCAAGCAGTTCTGCCATTTTCAGCATCGTCTCCATATTGAAGTCGAAGAGAAAGTCGTATTTCTTCTCGTAGAAAGGCCGAATATCGTCTTCATAATACTCGAAGAAGGGGCTTTCGCCATATGCCGAGAGCAATGCGTTCCAGTGGGTGTGGCGCCAGTTGGCATGGTCGGTTATACGAATGTCCCTGATGCCCATGCCCAAGTCGTGGTTAACCGGTATGGTAAGGGCCAACGGACCATTGGTGGTAGGTATAACCATACGGTTGCGGTAAGTCTGTTTGATAAAACTTTCATGTTGTTCTATCAGACATTCTTCGTAACGGTTCAGTTTTTGGTACCACTGTATCGGTCCAAAATAGGTTGTGGAAAGAAGTGCTTTCATTTTTCCTTATAAATCGAATCCGCAGTTATCTTCCCCGATAGTAAGTAAAACAACTGTTTATCCTTTTTTTACTAAAGTAGTTAAGACAATAGCTTTTCCGTCGTGTCAACCGACAACATATACAACAAATAATACAACTTATACAACTTTTCTATGCTGCCGCTGCAGCATCTTTGTTGTTAATGTTGTCTGAGTTGTCTGTGTTGCCGTTTCTTTCAATGTTTAAGGAGTTAAGCCAACAGCTTTTCCTGCGTATGCCCTCTTTTTACCTTTATTAGACTCTTCACTTCTTTTTACCTTTTTATCCTTTTACCTTTTTACCTTTAAAAGAGTTTATACGCCTTGCCTATTATCTGGTGCTTGTGTACGAGCTGGTGACCGTAGGTAGTCCGTACAAGATAGTAGCGGCAGTCCTTGCATCCGCAGCGTTTGCAGCAAACCGTAGGAATAACGTAGCGTGCTGAGTCGACAACAATAGTATCGCCGGGCAGTTTCTCTATCATGCCTATGAAAAAGACCTCGGAGGTAGTATTCCCCTTTCGGGAATCATTTCCGCCAACAGGCCGGCAGACTACCGAGTCGGCAAATACCACCGTCTCTCCCTGTCTGAAAATATCGCAGTCAATCCTATTCACTATCACTCTGCTGCCGGCTTTCAGTTGGGGAGGAAGACCTCCCGCAGGTACAGAGAAGACAGTGAAAGCGTATGTGCGGACTGCCCAGACGAGGAGCAGTGCCAAAGCCAACGCCACAAGGAACTTGACTGCTACTTTCAAATAGTTTATTTAATGTTGTCTACAAACTGGAAGAGTCTGTTCCACCTGATGCCCGAGAAACCAGGGTGGTCAGGACTGTGGCTCCACCAGATGAATATGGGCTTGCCCACGATGTGGTCTTCGGGTACGAATCCCCAGTAACGCGAGTCGGCCGAGTTGTGGCGGTTGTCACCCATCATCCAGTAATAGTCCAGCTTGAAAGTGTATTTCTTCGCTATCTTGCCGTTGATGTAGATGTTTCCCTTGCTGTCCACCTTTAGGTCGTTGTCCTCATACACCTTGATGCAACGCTCGTAGACAGGCAGGTTCTTGAGGTTAATGGCTATCGACTCGCCCTTCTTCGGTATCCATACCGGACCGTAATTGTCGCGTGTCCACCCTGTATAGGCATTCAGTGGATAGAGGTCTCCGTAAGTGGCCTCTGTGTTGATGGCGATGTTCTCCACGAGGTTCTTGTTGGCTTTCAGCACGCTGTAGGCATGGTGGGTAAGGGGTATGTTGCCGCTCTGGTTGTACATCAGGAGGTCCTCGTTGGTAATGCCAAGCTGGTCGGCCAGTTCTATTGGGAATTCTCCCCTGAGCTTCATCTTGTAGGTGTACTGCACGTTGTCTGGCTCCTTGTTGGGCTTGCCGTCCAGGTATACGATGCGGTTCTTAATCTGCAGCGTCTGTCCGGGCAGTCCTACACAACGCTTTACGTAGTTCTCGCGCCGGTCGGTGGGGCGGCTTATGATGTCACCATACTCGCCGGGCGTATTCACGATGTAGTTGCGTCCTACATTATATACCTGTTCGAAATAGCTGCGCTGCTGCAGGGGTGTCATCGTGCGCACATCCTGTGCCAGTCCGTTCTGCTCCATCAGTTGCTCGCCGAAGCCGTACACCATCTGGTAATAGTCGTTGGCCTGGTAGCGCTCCTCGTTGACGAGGGTGTCGCCGGCAGGATAGTTGAACACCACGATGTCGTTCAGCTTCACGTTGCCGAAGCCCTTCACGCGGCGGTAGTCCCAATGGGGCCACTCTATGTAGCTCTTTGTATTGATGAGCGGCATGGTGTGCTGCGTAAGCGGCATGGAGAGCGGTGTCTGCGGTATGCGCGGTCCGTAGCTCATCTTGCTCACGAAGAGATAGTCGCCCGTGAGGAGCGATTTCTCCAGCGAGGAAGATGGTATGACGTAGTTTTGGAAGAAGAAAAGGTTGACGAAGTATACTGCCACCAGTGCAAACACCAGTGCGTCCACCCAGCTCATGATGAAGCGCACAGGACCTTCCGTGTCCTTCCACCACTGCCATCGTATCTTCTTGCTGATGTACACATCGTAGATAAACGGCACCACAACAAGGCCAAGCCAGCTCTTCAGCCACAAGAGGAATATAAGGTATACGACGAGGACGATGGCGAATTTCGTCCACTGTACCTTCATGTTGAGCTTTTGTTTCTGCTTGTCAATCATAGCGTTGCTTAAAACTTGAATAAATCAGATGTTGTCAACAAACCGCTATGGTTGGCGGTAAACTCAGCGGCGAGGACTGCTCCGAGAGCAAATCCCTTGCGCGAATGGGCACTGTGCTCGATGGTTATCATGTCTGCCTCCGAGTCGTACATCACGGCATGAATGCCCGGCACCTCGCCGTCACGTACGCAGTTGATTACCAAATCTTCGTCCGTTACGTTCTGGTCGCCCTCGTCAGAGTGACCGTCCTCAGTCCAGTAGGTCACACCGCGTTTCCAGTCTTTCTTGCGGTCCATGTTGTCGATGATTTCCTCGGCCAGAGTAATGGCAGTACCGCTGGGAGCATCGAGCTTGTGCACGTGGTGGGTTTCCTGCATGCACACGCTGTACTGGGGGAATCCGTTCATAATCTTGGCCAGGTAGCGGTTAACTGCCGAGAAGATGGCCACACCGATACTGAAGTTGGATGCCCAGAAGAGCGTCTGCTTGCCGTCGGCGCAGAGCTTCTCCACATCTTCCTTATGGTCTTTCATCCATCCTGTAGAACCGCTCACCACCTTCACGTTGTGGGCGAAAGCCTTGAGGTAGTTGCCATAGGCGGCAGTGGGGTTGGTAAACTCGATGGCGACATCAGCCGAGCAAAACTCGGGACTGTCTATATCTTCGGGGTTGTTCACGTCAATCTTACATACGATTTCGTGGCCACGCTGAAGGGCTATTTCCTCTATCATGTGCCCCATCTTGCCATAGCCAATCAATGCTATTTTCATCTTTATATAGTGTTTGTTTTGTCCAAAGAATTGATACTCATTGCCGTTGAACGGCAAACGTTGCGGCAAAAATACTCATTTTTATTGAAAAAACCGCCTTGTTGTGACAATAAATAGGAAATTTTGCTTATTTTTGCAGAGAACAAAGCAGCAGCGGGCCAGTATGATGCCTGTATGGCTGTTCAAAACGGATACAATATGGAATATATTTTCGAGACTACGATGGAGGTGCGCGACTATGAATGTGACATAGAAGGCATCGTCAACAATGCCAATTACCTGCATTATATGGAGCATACACGCCACCTCTTCCTGCAGCAGTGCGGACTCAGTTTTGCCGAGATGCACCGCCGGGGTGTCGACGCAGTGGTGGCACGCATGAACCTGCAGTACAAGACTCCACTGCAGTGTGACGACAAGTTTGTTTCGCGCCTGTGGCTGGAGAAGCAGAATGTGCGGTATGTGTTCCATCAGGACATCTTCCGCGCCTCAGACGAGCGTCTCTGCCTCAGGGCTACTGTAGAACTCGTCTGTCTTGTCAACGGCAAGTTGGCTGTCAGCGAAGACTACGACAGAGCCTTTGCACCATACATCGAGTGAGTCGCCTCCCTACCCAAAAGACATTGATGGCGTGTTCTGGATTGCCACGCCTTATACCTTAATATAATAGACATTTGCCATGGAACAGTTACTTCATTATGTATGGAAGCACAAACTCTTCCCCGTAGGTCCACTCTGTACCGTGCAGGGCCAGGAGGTGGAGATAATAGACCCGGGACTGTCCAACCGCAATGCAGGCCCCGACTTCTTCAATGCCAAGGTAAAGATAGGCGGCACGCTGTGGGTGGGCAACGTGGAGATACACGACAGGGCTTCAGACTGGTTTCTGCACGGACATGAAAAAGACCCTCATTACGACAACGTCATTCTGCACGTATGTGGCGAGATTGACGGCGAAGCGACAAACTCGAGAGGAGAGAAACTTGTGCAGATGCAGCTCGACATCCCCGAAGAAGTAAAGCTCCACTACAGGGAATTGCTCTCCATAGACAAGTATCCGCCCTGTTTCCGCATCATACCTTCGCTTACCCAACTTGTCGTACACTCATGGATGAGTGCATTGCAGACCGAACGTCTGTCTGCCAAGACTGAAGCCATTGTGGGGCGACTTGCCCGATGCAACGGTGACTGGGAGAACGCCTATTTTGTTACCCTTGCGCGCAACTTCGGGTTCGGCATCAACGGTGACGCCTTCGAGCAATGGGCGCAGAGCATACCCCTACATGCCGTCGACCATCACCGCGACAACATCTTCCAGATAGAGGCTTTGTTCCTCGGACAGGCCGGTCTGCTGAACATGGAGTCCATACCCGAATATTGCAGGAAGGATGCCATGGCAGACGGCTATTTCGACAAACTGAGAAGGGAGTATCTGTACTTGGCGCACAAGTTTTCGATAGCCCCAATAGACTACAGGCTATGGCGTTTCCTTCGCCTGCGCCCTCAGAACTTCCCCCATATACGCATCTCACAGTTGGCCATGCTCTACTATCAGCAGCATGCCAGCCTGAGCCAGATACTTGAGGCGGTAAATGTAAAGGATGCCATGCGGCTGCTCTCAACAACAGTAACACCTTATTGGGAGACGCACTACACCTTCGGCAGTACCAGCGTCCGTAACGAGAAACACATCTCCCTTAGCTCCCTCAACCTGCTCATCATCAATACGGTTGTCCCCGTACTCTTTGCTTACGGCAGGCACCGCGGCGAGGAGAAGTACTGCGACCGTGCCTTCGACTTCCTCGAAGCCCTGCGCCCGGAAAACAACTACATCATACGCATGTGGAAACAGTGCGGACTGGCTGTGGACAATGCGGGGGACAGTCAGGCTCTTATCCAGCTCAAGAAGGAATATTGCGACAGAAAGGAATGCCTGCGCTGCCGCTTCGGATACGAATACCTAAAACGGAAGTAAAAAATGTCAGACCAACAAGAAATACTGAACACCATCGTCCTTACCCGGCTCAACTATTTCAGTCTTGCCGGAATGCTGGAACTTTACCGTAAAGCAGGTTCGGCTACTACGGTAATGGAGTACCGCCAGGATATCCGCCAGCTCCTGCCCGACGCTTCGCCCAAGCTGGTGGAGGCGTTGCGGACAACGGATGAAGCCTTCAAGCGGGCAGAGGTGGAACTGGAATACGACTTGAAGTATGGCATCAAACCGCTCTGCATGAACGACGATGACTATCCTGCAAGACTGCGTGAGTGTGACGATGCTCCGCTGATGCTTTTCTACAAGGGTAACGCCAACCTCAACCGGCAGCGTGTCATCAACATTGTGGGGACACGTCACTGTACACCCTATGGGGAAGACATTATTCGCAGGTTTACAAGAGAACTGAAAACACTGTGCCCCGAGGTGCTGATAGTAAGTGGACTGGCTTATGGCGTGGATGTGTGTGCCCACCGCCAGGCTCTTGACAACGGCTACGACACGGTGGGCGTGCTGGCTCACGGACTGGACATGATTTATCCCTCACGCCACCGCAGCATTGCCGTCGAGATGCTGCAGCACGGAGGCTTGCTCACCGAGTTTCTTACACAGACCAACGCTGACAAGATAAATTTCGTGCGACGCAACCGCATTGTGGCAGGAATGTCTGATGCCTGTGTGCTGATAGAAAGTGCCTCGAAGGGGGGCGGACTTATAACCACCGAAATTTCGCAGTCGTACGGCCGTGATGTCTTTGCCTTTCCTGGCAGGGTAAACGACCCGTACAGCGAAGGGTGCAACAACCTCATACGCAGCAACGGTGCCACGATGATACTGAGTGCCGAGGATTTTGCCAAGGATATGGGGTGGACTTGCGATGCCCAGCTGATGACGGCCAAGCGGGCAGGCATAGAGCGCAGCATGTTTCCCGAACTGTCTGCAGAGGAACAGGCCATAGTAGACGTGCTGGCCAAAAACAACGACCTTCAAATCAATTTGCTCTCCGTCAAGGCTAACATCAGTATCGGCAAGTTGACGGCTATCCTCTTTACTCTGGAGATGAAGGGGGTTGTCAAGACACTTGCCGGGGGGATGTACCATCTCATACAGTGACAGGTGGTATAACTGCCGCCGTGTGTTTTTACGCAGAGAATTGGTTGTTAGATGGTTTTCCTTATCCCGATTCAGTAGTAAAACCTAACTTTTCGGGATATAAAAACAATTTTTTACCCCTTAAAAACGAAAAAAGTCACCCTTGAAAAGTCAATTATTACTACCTTTGCATCAGTTAGAAACAACAAGGCGTTGGGAAACGCTTTTATCATCTTTTACTTATACAATGGATTTTTTGAAAATAACGGGAATCTCTTAGTGAAGAGATTCCCGTTATTTCTTTTGGTTGTTATGGTTATTGGCGTGACTTTCGAGACCGACATTGATTGAAGCCGCCACAGAAGGTTGGTTTTATCATCACTTAATGCATACTTGTTTTCAACTTAATGCATACTTGCTTTTGCCCTAATGCAAAACCTGCAGAAGCCTACTACCAACTACTTCGCCTAACTTATATTTAGCTTAATACAAGTTAGGCGAAGCTAAATACAAGTTAGGCGAAGCTAAATATAATTTAGGCGGAGCTGAATGTAATAGGCTGCTACGGGTTTTGTGGTAAGCCCATTCTGATTTTGTACCCTTATGACTCATGCTTTGTGCCCTTATGATGTATGTAATACTTATCTACAACGAGAAAGAACATCAGATTAACATCGATGACCTGACGCACGGCAATGCTACAGCCAAAGCCGACAGAATGTATATGCTCAATGTGATGAGAAATCTTATAGAGAATGCTATAAAGTATGCCGACAATGGTGTGCAGGTAAACGTTACGGTAAGTAGGGAAGCTAATAGAAATGTAATTGTCAGCGTTTCGGATAATGGATGGGGTATTGCTCCTAAAGACCAGAAACTGATATTCAGGCAGTTCTATCGTGTGCCCCATGAGAATGCCACAAAGGGACATGGCATAGGATTGGCACTCGTTAAATATGTCGTAGAAGCCCATGGGGGAAAAGTCACGGTAAAAAGTGAACAAGGAGAGGGGAGTATATTTACATTCAACATCCCGGTTAAATAGAGATGATATGGACGATGCAAACCATAAAATAAAAGTGCTGATAGTAGATGATGATGCCATGTTGGGGGCAATACTCTCTACAGGGCTGCAAATCATGGGTATAGAGCCTGTTTTTCAGACATCATTGGCAGGATTACAGTCTGTAGTAGAGGTTTCACATCCCAATATTATTTTGTTGGATGTAGAAGTGGGCGACACTATCAGCATCGACTTGATGCAGCAGCTCAAACTGTATGCAGAAGGTATTCCTGTTGTTTTCATGTCGTCACATGTTGATGCAGGTTATCAAACTAAAGCCATCACCGACGGTGCTATTGCCTTTCTTAAGAAACCGGCGGATGTGGAAGAGGTGGCTGCCTATGTCAAGAGATTTGCCAAAACTAAAGAACAGCAGCAAGATGCAGCTTCTACCATAAAGATAGCCAGCTATGCCTTCGACATTCACAGCCGTGAACTCTTTCGAAAAGGAAAAAAGGTGTGCCGCATTACCAGCAAACAAAGTATAGTGCTCAAACGGCTCATGGAGCATCCTAACGAAACCGTCTCCCGACAAGACTTGAAACAGGCCCTTTGGCCAGACGGCAACGAGTCTGATGCCAGCCTTGAAAATTATATTTCGCAATTGCGCAAGATTTTTTCTGAAGACCGGAGTATGTGCATTATGACGGTACCCAAGACGGGATTTCTGCTCCACGTCTTTTAGTGCTCTATTGTGGAAAAAGATTAATAGGTAATGATACTGTCTTTTGACTTCCCCGACGTCCTTTAATTCCCCCTCATACCACTTTGCCTTTATTATAATGTGGATTTGTTAACCAAACGTTAAAGCCTAAAAATAATCGTGCAAAAGTTTGGAACGTAACAGTATTATATCTACCTTTGCGGTGTTCTATTAAGGTAGTACACTAAAACACTAAAGATATGATACAAGTACAAGACATCCTATTCAGTTATCCGGGCAGCAAGCGGAAGGTGTTCAAAGACTTCTCGCTTACCCTTCAGGGCAACAACATATACGGTTTGCTCGGCAAGAACGGTACGGGCAAGAGTACCCTGCTCTATCTCCTTAGCGGACTGATGCGCCAACAGCGCGGCACAATACTCGTTGACGGAGTGTCTGCCAAGAAGCGCAGAGCCGACATGCTGAAAGACATCTTTCTCGTTACCGAGGAGTTTGACTTGCCGGGAACATCCCTATCCAGTTACGTGGAGATGAACAAGGCGTTCTATCCCAACTTCTCGCAGGAGGTGCTGGAAAACTGTCTCAAGGATTTTGATTTGCCAATCTCTCTCAAGCTGAACGAGCTCTCGATGGGACAAAAGAAGAAGGTCTACATGAGTTTTGCCCTCGCTACGGGTACGCGTTACCTGCTGATGGACGAACCGACCAACGGTCTTGACATCCCATCGAAGAGCCAGTTCCGCAAAGTGATAGCCAACAACATGACGGACGACCGTACCCTCGTCATCTCCACCCATCAGGTACACGACATCGAGTCGCTGCTCGACCACATCATCATCATGAACCAGAGCCAGCTCCTGCTCGATGCATCTGTGGCAGACATCTGCGGGAAATACAGTTTCGAATATCGCAACCCACAGGAGATGGACAGCACCGTGCTTTATGCCGAACCTACCCTGCAGGGCAATGCAACCATCTGCAGGCGCACGGAAGGCAGTGCAGAAACACAACTGAACCTCGAACTGCTGTTCAATGCTGTCATCAGCGGCAAACTGGAGGCATAACAGCAGAGCCTCAACTTCCTTATATGATAACAACAGGGGTGCAAACCCTCATAAAAAAGAACAAACATGAATAATATATTTGACATTCACAGATTCGGTAAAGTGCTGGTATGGAACTTGATGGCATATTGGAAAAAGTATGTGCGCACCGTACTGGTACTGGCACTCACCTTTTCATGTATCTGCATCATTGGCTTGTACAACTCGATAGACATCGACGGCTACCTTGGCAAAATGTCGGGTGCCGTGATGCTGATAGGCTTCTTTGCCCTCCAACTGTCGGGAGCCGGCATTTTCGACAATATGAAGACCAAGCAGTCGAGAGCCACATTCCTTATGCTGCCTGCCAGCAACCTGGAGAAATACATGGCGCGTCTGGCATGGACAACAGTGGGCAGCGTGTTGATGCTTCTTCTTTCTGTTATGTTGGCAGATGTCATCCAGCTTCTGTTCAGTATTTTCATCACGCCTGGAGGACACGGCTCGATAACGGCTCATATTTTCGCGCAATTCGCATCCGACAATACCTTCAGTTCGCAGCATTTCATAGTGACCAACGGTAAAAGTTGGTTGGGTCCCCATTATCCTGTATGGTTGTCCTTCCTGGCGTATATGCTCTATGCCCACTCGTTCTTCACGCTGGGCGGTGCTTTTTACCGCAAGTACGTAGTGTTGCTCACCGTGCTGTCAAGTTTTGTACTGGCATTTGCCGTGCTGTGGTTCTTAGACAGTATCGACTTCGAGGGCAGCTTCATCGTTGACGACCTGCATGCCTGGAACCCGTGGACGGTAATGAACATACTGACGAGTGGGTTGTTGCTGCTGGCTGCACTGCATTACTGGCTTGCCTACAAGCTCTTTACACGCATGCAGGTTATCTGCAACAAGTGGTTGAATATCTAAGACAGAAAGGAACAGCCTATGAATTTCACTAACGACAAGGCCATCTATGTGCAGATAGCCAACCGCCTGTGCGATGAGATACTGGCAGGAAAATACAAGGAAGACGAGCGCATACCGAGCGTGAGGGAGTATGCCGTGCTCCTGGAGGTGAATGCCAACACCACAGTGAAGTCTTATGACCTGCTGGCCGGTGAAGGCATCATCTACAACAAGCGGGGACTGGGATACTTTGTCTCCGCAGGAGCCAAGAAGCAGATAAAAAGGGAGCGGAAGAAGGAATTTATGATGGAACGCCTTCCGGAACTGGCCCGCCAGATGCAACTGCTCGACATCTCCATCGACGAGGTGAAGGAAGCTTTGGAAAAAACCTCCAGCCTGTATGTAGTAACTAAAAAATAAGTTGGTACAATTTGACTCTGTTCTTGACACCAAAGGTACCAAGTTATGTTTGACGAACCAATGAACATCAGTGCGTCGGCCAAAACACTTGGGTGAACGGAAATAAACTTTGCCGCCAATATAATAAGGACGCCAATGTAACGTTTATATTGTATAAAGACCAGGGGTGCCTGCAACTTTTCCGGGAGTTGCAGGCGGCTGATGTTTAACATTCTAATCATATTATATAAGAGAGAAAACATGTCACTGATACACCTAAAAGACGTGAACAAGACCTACCAGGGCGCACA
The DNA here is from genome assembly GCA_963624905.1 of Oscillospiraceae bacterium. Taxonomy (GTDB): domain Bacteria; phylum Bacteroidota; class Bacteroidia; order Bacteroidales; family Bacteroidaceae; genus Prevotella. Next base: position 5,912 of record CAVFRG010000021.1, on the reverse strand, counting down.
GCCCCTCCATGTGCTGAAGGGCATTGACCTCGACATAGAGCGGGGCGAGTTTGTCAGTATCATGGGAGCGTCTGGTTCCGGCAAATCCACTTTGTTGAACATACTGGGCATTCTCGACAACTACGACACGGGCGAGTACCGCCTCAATGACGTGCTGATAAAAGACCTCTCGGAGACCCGTGCTGCCGAATACCGCAACAGGATGATAGGCTTCATCTTCCAGTCGTTCAACCTCATCTCGTTCAAGACCGCCGTGGAGAATGTAGAGTTGCCTCTCTTCTATCAGGGCGTGAGCCGCAAGAAACGTCACGAACTGGCCATGGAGTATCTCGACAGGCTGGGGCTTGCACAGTGGGCAGACCACTACCCTAACGAGATGTCGGGCGGACAGAAACAGCGTGTGGCCATAGCACGTGCCCTCATTACCAAACCGCAGATTATCCTGGCCGACGAACCTACCGGTGCCCTCGACTCCAAGACAAGCGTGGAGGTGATGGACCTGCTGAAGGAACTGCACGAGAAGGATGGCATGACCATCGTGGTGGTGACACACGAGAGCGGCGTGGCCAATGAGACAGACAAGGTAATACACATCAAGGACGGACTCATCGGAAGCATTGAGGAAAACTGCGACCACCATCTGGTGTCAAAAGACTACGTCAAGTAAGTGAAGAACGAAGAGACTGATTAAAGGTAAAAGGGTAAAAAAGTAAAAAGGTAAAAAAGGGCATACGCCGGAAATGCTGTTGGCTTAACTCCTTAAACATTGAAAGAAACGACAACACAGACAACTCTGACAACATTAACAACAAAGATGCTGCAGCGGCAACATAGAAAAGTTGTCCAAGTTGTATTTGTTGTATAAGTTGTCGGTTCGGACACCACAAAAGCTGTTGTCTTAACTCCTTAACTTCTTTAACTCCTTAAAAAACTCCCTCAACTTCTAACTCATCAAGAGAGAAGAACGTAGAATCCCGATGGCTTTCTCTTATTCCGACTTCACCAAACTTATAAATTTATTAATGGAAATGAAATCTTCACCCTTCAGTCCACACTCTTCACTCCTCTCCGAGATATGGAGCACGTCGAAGCGCAACAAGCTGCGCACGTCGCTCACGGGGTTTGCCGTGGCATGGGGCATTTTTATGCTTATCTTCCTGTTGGGGGCTGGCAACGGACTCATCAATGCCCAACTGCAACAACACGACCGATTCCTCGCCAACTCCATGCTAGTGTTCGGCGGCAGAACGTCAAAAGGCTACAATGGACTCAAGGAAGGACGCTCCATCGACCTCAACGACAAGGACATTACCATCACCAACCATACCTACGCCAACTATGTAGACGATGTGGGCGGGCAGTTGGAGCAACAGGACGTCAACATCGTATATGGTGACAACTACATTGCGGCACAGACCCTTACGGGTGTGTACCCGTCGCACGTCAAGATAGACAAGACGGAGATGACGGCGGGCAGGTTTGTCAACGCCCTCGACCTGAGGGAACAACGCAAGGCCATCGTGCTCAGCAAGAGCCAGGCCAAGGAACTGGCCAAGGACTACCGTTCGCTGGTAGGCAAAAACGTGAAGATAAGCGACATGGCCTTCAAGGTGGTGGGCATTTACAAGGGCGACGAGTCGCGCCAGAACAACGAGGCTTTCGCTGCCTTTACCACCGTGAAGACCATCTACGGGAAGGGCGACGAGGCAGGAACCATCGAGTTTACGCTGAAGAACCTGAAGACAAAGGAAGACAACGAAGACTTTGAGAAGAAATACCGTGCCAGCCTCAACATCAATCACCAGGCGGCACCAGATGACGAACGCAGTGTGTGGCTATGGAACCGCTATCTGGACAACATACAGATGAACCAAGGCATCGCCATCATACAGACCGCCCTCTGGATAGTAGGCCTCTTCACCCTCCTGAGCGGTATTGTGGGCGTGAGCAACATCATGCTCATCACCGTGAAGGAACGCACACGCGAGTTTGGCATACGCAAGGCCATTGGCGCCAAGCCCTGGTCGATACTGAAGCTCATCATCACGGAGAGCATCATCATGACCTCGTTCTTCGGATACATAGGCATGGTGCTCGGCATTGCTGCCAACGAAGTAATGGATGCCACCATCGGCCACTCGGTCATCGACACGGGCCTCTTCAAGACAACCATGTTTGTGAACCCTACCGTCGGGCTGGGCACTTGCATCGCAGCTACCGTCACCATCGTCATTGCGGGAACCGTTGCCGGACTTATCCCTGCTGTCAAGGCAGCCAAGATTAGGCCGATAGAGGCGCTGAGGGCGGAATAATGTGTAACAGACAATAGACAAATGCGTTTAGATTTAGATACATACAAGGAGATACTCGACACCATCACGAGGAACAAGAGCCGCAGTCTGCTTACGGGCTTCGGTGTGTTCTGGGGTGTCTTTATGCTCATCGCCCTCATGGGAGGCGGACAGGGACTAAAGGAGTTGCTGCAAGCCAATTTCGCAGGTTTTGCCACCAATACCACCATCATGTGGGCACACCAGACCACCAAGCCCTACAAGGGATTCAACAAGGGACGTTCATGGAACATGGAAATCAGTGACATAGAACGACTCCGCCAACACGTGCCCGAACTGGATGTCGTCACTCCCCTCCTCTTTAGCGGGCGAAAAACCGTGGTGTATGGCGACAAGACCTTCAGCGGCAGCACCCAAGGCGTAAACCCCGACTATGCCGAGGTGTCCATGCCCAAGCTCTACTATGGCAGGTACATCAACGAGATGGATGTGAAAAAGCAGCGCAAGGTGTGCGTCATAGGCAAGCAGATATACAAGAACCTCTTTCCCGGTGGAGGCGACCCTTGCGGCAAGACGGTGAGGGTAGACTCCACCTACTATACCGTGGTGGGAGTAGACTACCGGGCATCCAACGGTGTGAACGTTGGCGGCCGTACCGACGAGACCATCACCCTGCCCCAGTCGGTGCTCCGTACTGCCTACAACCGTGGCAACGCCGTTGACATCATAGCCACGACGGGCAAACAGGGGGTGGTGATGAGCAGCATAACCCAGCGCATGAGGGATGTCGTGGCAAGGGCGCACTCCATAGACCCGACAGACGAGAAGGGACTGATGGTATTCAACACGGAAGTTCTCTTCCAGATGCTCGACACCCTATTCAAGGGTGTCAACTTCCTCATCTGGATGGTGGGTATCGGAACCTTGCTGGCCGGTGCCATCGGTGTGAGCAACATCATGATGGTGACGGTGAAGGAACGTACCACCGAGATAGGCATACGCCGCGCCATCGGGGCTACGCCGAAGACGATTCTCTCGCAGATTATCTCCGAGAGTGTTATCCTGACCTTGGTGGCAGGCATGAGCGGCATCATCTTCGGTGTTGTGGTGCTGCAGATGTTGGAGATGGGAACCACCACGGACGGCATTGCCAGTGCACACTTCCAGGTCAACTTCTGGACAGCCATCTTCTCCGCCATACTTATCTGTGTGCTCGGCGGACTTGCCGGACTTGCACCAGCCTGGAGGGCCATGAGCATCAAGCCGGTAGATGCCATGAGAGACGAATAGGAGTGAAGAACGAAGAGTGAAGAGTGAAGAATTCACTCGTACTCTTACTTATGACTCCTTATAAATATAATATTAATGACATAAGACTGAATGACGAAAGCGAATACTATAGGATTCTTCACTCTTCGTTCTTCACTCTTCACTTAAACTTACGATATGAAAAAGTATTCAAAGCTGATTGTTGCGGCTGTTGTCGCATTGATTTTCATCGGGACATTCGTATTCCTCTATCAGAAATCGCAGCCCAAACCTGTGGAATACACAGAGCTGGCTCCCAAGACAGCCGACGTGCTGAAAACTACGGTCATTACGGGCAAGATAGAGCCTCGCAACGAGGTAAACGTAAAGCCGCAGATTAGCGGCATCATCACGGAGATATGCAAGCAGGCGGGCGACTACGTGCAGGCGGGCGAGGTCATTGCCAAGGTAAAGGTCATTCCCGACATGAGCCAGCTCAGCAGTGCCCAGGCCCGCGTACGCCTTGCCGGCATCAACCAGAAGCAGGCACAGGTAAACTACACGCGTGAGGAGCAACTCTACAAGAAACAGTTGGTAAGTGCCGACGAGTTTGACAAGATAAAGCAGGCTCTGCAGCAAGCCAAGGAAGAGGTCATTGCCGCCGAGGATGCTCTCGAAGTAGTGCGCGACGGTGTGTCGAAGAGCAATGCCAGTGCCTCTTCCACCCTTATCCGTTCCACCATCTCGGGCATCATCCTCGACATCCCGGTAAAGGTGGGCAACTCCGTAATCCTTGCCAATACTTTCAACGACGGTACTACCATAGCCAGTGTGGCAAACATGAACGACCTCATCTTCCGTGGCAACATCGACGAGACGGAGGTGGGCAACCTGGTGGTAGGCATGCCGATGAAGATAACCATCGGTGCTTTGCAGGACCTCAAGTTTGACGCCGACCTGGAGTACATCTCCCCCAAGGCGGTGGAGAACAACGGTGCCAACCAGTTTGAGGTAAAGGCTGCCGTGCGTTCCGTCAAGGGTGGCAAGATACGTTCCGGCTACAGTGCCAATGCCGAGATAGTGCTTGCCAAAGCCCAGAATGTGCTCACCGTGCCCGAGAGTGCCATCGAGTTTAGCTGCGACTCCACCTTTGTCTACGTCATCCAGGGGAGCGGTGACAAGAAGACCTATGAGCGGAGGGCTGTAACCACAGGCTTGAGCGATGGTGTGAACATCGAGGTAAAGAAAGGCTTGTCGCTGAAGGACAAGGTACGCGGACCGCAGATTGTTGCAGAGGGCAAGGACTGATATGCAAAACACCCCCCAGTACCTAAATTCAAGAATTCTTCTTCTGACGGGAATTGGCACGAATTTCAGGATAGTCGGCTTGACTCGTCAAGCCTTTCCCGTAATTCTCATCTTTCAGAGCAACGGGGAAATTCTCTAATTCTCCAATTCTTGACAAAGAAAAAAGACAACAGCTTTTGCAGCGTATCAACCGACAACTTATACAACAAACACAACTTATACAACTTTTTTCTGCTGCCGCTACGAAGTAGCGGATGAATGATTTCATGTTTTCGTTCATTGTCATTTTCTTTAGTTAGATAAATATTTTTCCCCAGTTGGAGAAGTGATTTTCTGCGCATTACTTATCACGATGCAAAGTTACGAAAACACGATGGGGCGGTCGTGCGATTCCGTGCGATGGCGTGCGATAGCGGCACATTTTTCTGAAAATAATTTTCTTTAGTTGTACTGCGGAGGAATGCCTTGCCTGAGTGGTACGGCGGGGAATGCCGTACCTCCTATGAATACCTTTTCGGGCAATGAGGGTAACTGTAGGAGGTACAGCGCCCTCGCTGTACCAAGCAAGGGGAGTCCATTTCTACGGCTTACCGAGATATTCGACGATGGCCTTCACTTGCCGTGGCGTGAAGCTCTTGCTGCTCGGCTTGTATCCTGCTTCGCAGAGGAGGTTCCACAGAGGCTCGCCCTGTTTCTCGCACGCCATGGCGTTCTGTATGAAGGCGGGGTTGGTGATGTCGGCTGGCGGGAACCAGAAACTTACCTCCGGGCGTTCGGGCTTCTCCTTGTTCGCTCCCTTGGTCTTCATCTGCCGTTGCCAGTCCACGAGTTTTTTGAATTCTATCTCGTCGTGCTGGCGAAAGGGGCGCATAATTGCCTCTACGAGGTGTCCCAACTGTGCCTTACCTATGCCCGAAGGACCAATCAAGTGCCCCATTTGGCCGCAAAGCTCGTAATATTTATTGTCCGAGTACATAAATTTTGTGTCGGTGAGATGAGCGGAAAGTGCGGGTATTGCCATCGGAATGAGCACTTCCTGCATGTCTTTTGATGCCTGTGAGAGGG
>CAVFRG010000020.1:0-42068 GCA_963624905.1 Oscillospiraceae bacterium | reverse complement strand
TTGATTTCCTCGGTGGTGAAAGGCTCGTAGATGGCACGCACGGGGTTGGTCTGCTGCTCCTTGGGCTTCTCCAACTCAGCCTTGCAAGCCTCATAGGTTTCCTCTATCAGGCTCACCATATTACGCTCCTTCAAGAGTTCGATAGCAGCGCGGAACACGCAGAACTCCTCCAGTCTCGCCATGTCGATGCCATAGTAGTCGGGATAACGAATCTGTGGTGCACTCGACACGATGACAATCTTCTTGGGATGCAAGCGGTCGAGGATGCGGAGAATACTCTCCTTCAAGGTAGTGCCACGCACGATGCTGTCGTCGATGATTACGAGGTTGTCCACATTAGGCTCAATGCTACCGTAGGTTACGTCGTATACGTGGCTCGCCAAGTCGTTGCGGCTGTTGCCTTCGGTGATGAAGGTGCGGAGTTTGATGTCCTTCCATGCTATCTTTTCCGAGCGAACGTAGTCGCCAAGAATCTGCTGCAGCTCTTCCTTGCTTGGGATATGCCCCAAGTTGGCGATACGATCTATCTTGGTATCGTTAAGATACTGCTTGAAACCGCTCAGCATACCATAATATGCCACCTCGGCAGTATTGGGGATGTAGCTGAACACGGTGTGGTCCACATCATAGTCGATAGCCTTCAGGATAGGCTGGGTCAACTGTTCGCCCAGCTGCTTGCGTTCCTTGTATATATCCTTGTCGGAACCACGGCTGAAGTAGATGCGCTCGAAGGAGCAAGCAGAGTCACCACGCTGTTCGAGGATACGCTCGATGCTGCACTCGCCATTCTTCTTCACCAAGAGAGCTGTGCCGGGCATCAACTCCTGGATGTCCTCTGCCTCCAGGTCGAAGGTGGTCTGGAGAACAGGACGCTCGCTTGCCAGCACCACAATCTCGTCGTTCTTGTAGTAGAAGGCAGGACGGATGCCCCAAGGGTCGCGCATGGAGAACATTTCGCCGGAACCCGTGATACCGCATACCACATAACCGCCGTCGAAATCCTTCATCGTGGTCTTGAGCACATTGCTCATCTTCACATGCTCCTCGATGTAGTTAGTGACACTGAGGTTTTCCATCTCCATCGCCTTAGCTGCCACGAAGTTGCGCTCCACCTCACGGTCCAGACGGTGGCCCATCAGTTCGAGCATGATGTAAGTGTCGCTATAGATACGCGGACTCTGCCCGTTCTTGGTCAACTCCTCGAAGATTTCCTCCACGTTGGTCATATTGAAGTTGCCGCACATGCAGAGGTTCTTCGCCTTCCAGTTGTTGCGGCGCAAGAATGGGTGTACATATTGTATGCCGCTTTTTCCTGTAGTGCTGTAGCGCAGGTGTCCCATATAGAGCTCGCCAGCAAAAGGCAGTTCCTCCTTGGCAAATTTGGCATCGGCAAGTTGCTCGGGCGTCAAGTTCTTGAAGTTGGCATTAGCCTTACCGAAGATTTCGGTCACGGCATTCTTACCTTCGGCACGCTCACGGAACATGTACTCGTGTCCGGGCTTTCCGCCCAGTTTGACGCAAGCCATACCAGCACCCTCCTGTCCACGGTTGTGCTGTTTTTCCATCATCAGATAGAGCTTGTTGAGCGCGTACATCCAGGTACCGTACTTCTGCTGGTAATACTCCAGTGGCTTGAGAAGGCGAATCATCGCCACGCCACACTCATGCTTCAATGGTTCCATTCTCTCTGTTTTCTTTTATATAATTGTAAAATTAGAATCTACTGTTTTCTTGAATCCCAAAAAAAGGGAATCGTCAAGAAATGGCGAATCCCTTTTTCAATATCATTCAACGGTAACTGACTTCGCCAAGTTTCTTGGTTGGTCAACATCTTTTCCTTTGCATACGGCAACATGATAAGCCAGGAGCTGTAACGGTATGGTAGCCAACAAAGGCTCCAGACACTCCAATGTGTCGGGAAGTTCTATCACCTCGTCAGCTATCTTGGCTATAGTCTCGTCACCTTTCGTCACAATGGCTATTACCCTACCCTTGCGTGCCTTAACCTCCTGTATATTGGAGAGCACCTTTTCATACATGGGGTTATGCGTTGCTATAACCACCACGGGCATATCACTGTCAATAAGGGCAATAGGTCCATGCTTCATTTCTGCCGCCGGGTAACCCTCTGCATGGATATAGCTTATCTCCTTCAGTTTCAATGCACCCTCAAGAGCTACCGGATAACTGAAACCGCGACCCAAATAGATGAAATTGCGCGCATAAGTGAACGAGCGGCTCAGATCGGCTATCTTGTTGTTAAGCTGCAGCACCTCCTTCATCTTCTCGGGGATACTCCACAACTGCTCTGTAATGTCCTGATACTCAACATCGGCAATGGTGCCCTTCTCACGCCCTATGGCAAGGGCGAGAAGAACAAGTACCGTCACCTGTCCGGTAAATGCCTTTGTGGAAGCGACACCTATCTCTGGTCCCACATGGATGTAGGTACCGGTATCGGTGGCACGTGCTATGCTGCTTCCTATAGAGTTGCAGATGCCATAGATAAAGGCACCCTTCTCCTTTGCCAGTTTGATGGCTGCCAGGGTATCTGCCGTCTCGCCACTCTGCGAAATGGCTATCACAACATCGTCCTTTGTCACCACCGGATTGCGGTAACGGAACTCGGACGCATACTCCACTTCGACTGGTACACGGCAATAGTTCTCTATCAACTGTTTTCCGATAAGTCCTGCATGCCATGATGTTCCGCACGCCACAATGATGAAGCGCTTGGCATTGAGAAGTGCCTGACGGTGGTCGGTAATGGAACTGAGAACTACGCCCATCTCCGTTTCCTTCTTGCAGGTGCTGTCGGCCCCATCTGTCATCACACGTGTTTCTACCGTACGGCTCACCACACGCCCACGCATGCAGTTGCGCAGACATTCCGGTTGCTCGAATATCTCCTTCAGCATGAAATGAGGGAAACCGCCCTTCTCAATCTGGCCGAGGTCAATGTCTACCGTCTGCACCTCCGGGTTGAGCTTTACATTCTGGATATTTACCACCTGTAGAGGCTCGCCAATACGCATCACGGCAATATTGCCGTCCTCGAGATACACCACCTGGTCTGTATACTCGATAATGGGACTGGCATCAGAACCCAGATAGAAATCGCCCTCCTTACCGATGCCTACCACCAGCGGACTCTGCTTGCGGGCAGCTACTATCTGGTTGGGCTGGCGTTTGTCGAGAACGGCAATGGCATAGGCTCCTATCACCTGACGCAAGGCCACCTGCACAGCAGTAAGAAGGTCAAGCTCCTTCTTTACCTGAATGTATTCTATCAGTTGGACAAGCACCTCTGTATCGGTCTCGCTCTTAAAGGTAACACCCTTCGCCATAAGATTCTTCTTGATATCGGCATAGTTTTCGATGATACCGTTGTGGATGATAGCAAGATTCTTTGACGAGGAGTAATGCGGGTGGGCATTTACCGAAGACGGTTCGCCGTGGGTAGCCCAACGTGTATGGGCAATGCCCACGCTACCACTAATATCCTTATCAGAGCAGAAGGCCTCAAGATCGACCACCTTACCCTTTGTCTTGTAAACATTCAAGTCGCCCGACTTGCTGATGAGTGCCACTCCAGCCGAGTCGTAACCACGATACTCAAGGCGTTTCAGTCCCTTGATAAGTGCGGGAAAAGCCTGTCCTTTCCCCAAATATCCTACAATACCACACATATATATATTATGTTATAGTAAATCTACAAGTATTTGTTCGTAAAAAATTATTTGGTAAAGCTCACTATGAGTGTTGCCAACGAAATGATAGACGAGGTAAGACCTATCCAGAATGTAATGGAATTGCTCAGTCCTGCCGTCCCCTTCTTGGCACCGTTGGGCTCTACATACACGATGTCGTTCTGCTGGAGATAGAAGTAGGGAGAATTGAAGACATTAGCATCTGTCAGGTCGAGGCGATGAACCTCTTTCTTGCCTGTAGCGTCCTCGCGTATCAACATGATATTTTTGCGCTTGCCCTGCAGACCAAGGTCGCCACTCTCTGCCAGAGCCTCGACGACGCTCATCTTCTCGTTGGGGACAGTAACTACACCGGGACTGCTCACCTCGCCCATCACTACAACACGAAAACTTGCCATGCGCACTGACACCAACGGATGCTCAGAGGCTGCAAGATAAGGACTAATTTTGCTCCTTACCAGGTCTTCGCACTCACGAGAAGTAAGTCCGAGTACATGCAACTTGCCGATGACGGGAAAATCGATGTTTCCCTCATTGTCAACAAGGTAATACTGCTGATTCTGGTTCTGTGAAGACCCCATCGAACTGGAGTAAAGATTGAAAGGCTTGGACGCATCCTCGTTGGTGGCCTTTACAATAATGGACAACTGGTCTTTGGGCATAATGCGTGCATCATAGAGCATGCGCGACGCTGACAGGTTTAGCGTATCTATGTTTTGGAAATATGCCACCTGTTTGGACGCACATCCATAGAATGCCAAGACCGTAGCCAAGACTACAACCCATGTTAATGCTAATTTCTTCATGGAAAACAGCTGATTTGGTAATATTGGGTGCAAATATAGTGCATTTTTGCGAATATGGCAAATCTTTCCACTATATTTTACACGCTTCTTGTCATTTGTCGTCGATACCGTTGGAAGGAAGATTGAAACTGTAGCTATTGTCAAAGATCTTCTGTACCTTGTTGATTTCCACAAAAGTTGTGCCACCGCCTTCTCCGAAACTTCCACTGAGATAGGCTATTTTGTCTTCAGCATCGAGGTAGCCTTTCTGTCTCAGCATACGGACGGCAGCCGTAAACATGGCCTTGGTGGAAATCTGGTCCTTCTGATAGATAGGAATGACTCCATAACTCAGGTTCAGCCAACGCTGCAACTTCTCCTTATAGCAGATGGCAAGCACGGGGTTAGGCCCACGGAATGCAGCAAGGTCTCTGGCCGTCTGACCAGTCTCGCCATCAGTGATAATTCCTTTTACACCCAACTGCTTGGTTGCCTCTATGGCTGCATGTGCCAAGAAAAGTTTCTGCGTAATTTCACCTCCCTCGATGGGGTCGATATCGTTGAGCGGCGACTTGTCCTGCTCTGCCTGTTCGGCTATGCGGGCCATAGTCTGTACAGCCTCTATCGGATACTTACCGCTGGCGGTTTCACCACTGAGCATCAGCGCATCCGTACGATAGAAGATGGCATTGGCAATGTCGGTTACCTCCGCACGGGTAGGTCGCGGATTCTTAATCATGGTATGCAGCATCTGCGTAGCGACGATAACTGGCTTGCGAGCCTTTACACACTTGGCAATGATGCGACGCTGTATGCCAGGTATTTTCTCGATAGGCACCTCAATGCCAAGGTCACCGCGGGCCACCATGACGCCATACGAAACTGCTATAATCTCATCGATGTTGTCTACACCCTCCTGGTTCTCTATTTTCGAGATAATCTTGATGTCACTGCCGTGTTCGTCCAGAATGTCCTGTACCGCCTTCACGTCAGCAGCATTGCGCACGAAAGAATGGGCAATGAAGTCGATATCAAGTTCTATAGCGAGCAGGATATTCTTTTTATCCTTCTCGGTAAGTGCTGGCAGGTCAATATGTTCTCCAGGCACATTAACGCTTTTGTGCGCTCCGAGAACACCCTCATTCTGCACCTCTGCAACAAGCATCGGTCCATTGCTCTCAATTACCTTCATATCGAGTTCGCCATCATCGAAGAGCAAGTCATCACCAACCTTCACATCGGCTGCAATATCCGGGTAACTCAGGTTGACAATATCGTGGGACGACTCCATCTCAGGACGGCCGAAAATCTTGACCACGTCACCTATATTATAATGAATAGGCTCCTTCACATCGGTGGTACGCACCTCGGGACCCTTGGTGTCTATCATAATACCGATATGCGGCGACACGGCCCTAACGTTTCGCACGATGGTACGGATGCCCTCCTCTGTGGCGTGCGCCGTATTCATACGGACTACATTCATACCTGCGAAAAAGAGTTTACGGATAAACTCCTGGTCGCAACGACGGTCACTAATCGAAGCTACGATTTTAGTCTGTTTCATAACCTTATTACCTTGTTTCCTTAAATTTCGTGCAAAGTTACAAAGTTTTTTCGAGAATGGCAAAAAGAGCGTTTATAATCTTTGTCCAAAAAACTATAAAATCCGGCATACGGAATTCCGCATGCCGGATACAGAGCAGAACATCATGTTATCAGATATCGAGATCGGGAGCCTTTTCAGCGCCTTCTGCCGCCTCGAACTTGGGCATTTTTTCAAAACCGAACATACCGGCTACGAGAGCGTTCGGCATTCGCCTTATAGTCTGGTTGTACGACTGGACTGCTTCGTTGTATTTGCGGCGCGCTTCGCCTATTCTGTTTTCCGTACCTTCCTCCTGTTTCTGCAATGCCTGGAAATTCTCGGACGCCTTGAGTTCGGGATACTTCTCGGCCACTACCATCAACTTGGAGAACGCTGATGCCAGTTCACCCTGCGCAGCCGTGTACTGCTTCAGCTTATCAGCCGTCAGATTGTCGGCATCCAACTTCACCTGACCGACGGACGCACGCGCCTTGGTCACCTCCTCGAATGTCTCCTTTTCATGCTTGGCGTAAGCCTTGACTATCTTGGCCAGTTGCGGCATCATGTCCGCCCTGCGCTGATACTGAGCCTGCACGTTGGCCAGCTCGGTAGTGGCCTGTTCCTGTTGGCTTACCATTCCATTGTAGCTGCTGAAAAGCCAAAACACCAGCACAACAATGATTCCTAACACGATCCATAAAGTTTTGTTTTTCTTCATAATTGTATTCTTGTTTTATAAATTGTACATTTTAGTTGTATTAGCAAAAAGCATTCCTATCACCCATCATGCGCACACAGGGGCAATGGCATATAAGGCTTTACCATCCGCCGCCCGATCCACCTCCACTGAACGTACCGCCGCCGAAGCTGCCGCCGCTGAAGCCTCCCGCAGAACCACCGCCGAAGCCGCCGCCACCTCCGAAGAAGAAAGGTGGGAGCATGTCATCATGGTTGCCGCGTCCTTTCTTGCGGTTAGTGGGCTTGCGCTTTTTGACGATTCCCAACTCTTCGAGAATATACCTTACCAGCATATAGGCAGGAATACCGAAAATAATTATGCATAGAAGAACGACCGCAAACCAGTCATCCTCGCCCATAGCATCATCATCAATGTCTTCAATGCCTGTACGTCCTGTCTTTACCTTATTATATATAACACGACTCACCTCTACCACTGCAGCATTCACATCACCCTTGCGCATATTTGCCACGATACATTCCCGCGCTATTTCGTCGCAATCCACATCGGTCAGCTCGCCTTCCAGTCCACTACCGGGAGCCACAAAGTACTTGCGGTCGTCCACAGCAATTACAACTACCAGTCCACGCCGGTTCTTCTTGTCACCGACCCCATACTTGTTGCCTAAGTCCTGCGCCATACGGAAAGCATCGGCATCCTTCACTTTGCCGGCCACGACAAGCACGTTCTGTACCTTACACTCGCGCTCAAGCCTTGACAGACTTGCATTGGCCGAATCAAGAGCCACCTTGTCCAGTAAGCCGTCCGGATCGGACACGTGTAGACGCGAATCCTGCAGATAAGGGATGGGGACATCATCAGAAGACCACTCCCTGCCGGCAACCCTGCAAACCAACAAGCAAAGGAAAATACAAAAAATGCAGAAGCGAGATTTTGAATTTGTCATAAACATACTCTATTTTTCCGCAAAAGTACGCAATAAAAACCTTATATGCAAATACTTAGAGCAATAAAAAATCAAAAAAAGTGCTAACAATTTTGTCATATCACAAAAAACTTGTACCTTTGCACACCGATTGTAAAAACGAACATTGTAGAAATAGTAAAATTACAAAGAAATGACAAAAGCAGATATTATCAATGAGGTGTCTTTGTCAACAGGTGTAGCCAAGAAAGACGTTGGCGTTGTTGTTGAGGCTTTCATGGAAGCAGTAAAGGAAAGTTTGCTCAAGAAGAAGGAGAATGTATACCTTCGCGGTTTCGGCAGTTTCAACATCAAGCGCCGTGCAGAGAAGACAGCCCGCAACATATCAAAGAACACCACCATCACTATCCCGGCTCACGACTTGCCTTGTTTCAAGCCTTCCAAGAGCTTTGTGGAGGAGATGCGCGGCTAAGAGACACCAGGCTTGAGCCTTATAGGAAGAGAACATATTAACAACAATATTTTAAAATTTCAGAATCATGCCAAACGGAAAGAAAAAGAAGGGCCACAAGATGGCTACTCACAAGCGTAAAAAGAGATTGCGCAAGAACAGACACAAGAGCAAGTAAATCCTTGCTCTCAGTCTATTCTGGCTGAGGGGGCATGTCAGATTGGAGTGTTTGACATGCCTTTTTTGTATCACATTATTCAATACAAGATTTGAAGACAAAATGACAAGCGAAGTAGTAATAGATGTCCAGCAGAAGGATATTTCGATTGCACTCATGGAGGACAAGTTACTGGTAGAATACCAGAACGAGCCACGCGAGGCATCATTCTCGGTGGGCAACATCTACATTGCAAAGGTGAGGAAGCTGATGCCAGGCCTCAACGCTTGCTTTGTGGACGTAGGCCACGAACGCGACGCATTTCTTCACTATCTTGACTTAGGAAGTCATTTCAACTCTTACCAAAAGTATCTCAAACAGGTACAAAGCGACCGCAAGCGTCTGTTCCCCTTCGCCAAGGCAAGTCGCCAACCCGAACTCGACAAGGACGGAAGCATACAGAACGTACTGAAGCCAGGACAAGAGGTGCTGGTTCAGATCGTAAAGGAACCCATCTCCACCAAGGGACCGCGCCTAACAGCCGAATTGTCTTTTTCAGGCCGATACCTTGTACTCATGCCTTTCGGCGAAAAAGTATGCGTGTCGACCAAAATCAAGAGCGGTGCGGAGCGCGCACGCCTCAAGCAACTCATACACAGCATCATGCCCAAAAACTGCGGTGTTATTGTACGTACAGTGGCAGAAGGGAAACGCGTAGCCGAACTTGACGCTGAGATGAAAGTGCTCATCCAACGATGGGAAAGCACACTGGAAAGAGTTCAGAAGACACAGAAGAGGCCACAGACTGTCTTTGAAGAGACAGGACGGGCAGTAGCGCTGCTGCGCGACTTGTTCAATCCCTCGTACGAAAACATCTATGTGAACGACGAGGCGATTATGAAGGAAATTAAGCACTATGTCTCCATTATAGCACCCGACAAGGCTAACATAGTGAAACTCTACACAGGAAAAGTTCCCATCTTCGACAACTTCAATGTAACGAAGCAGATCAAGTCTGGCTTCGGACGCGTTGTTAACTACGGACATGGGGCTTACCTCATTATAGAACATACGGAGGCTCTGCACGTGGTGGACGTGAACAGCGGCAACCGTACCCGCGAAAAGGGACAGGAAGCCAATGCGCTGGATGTTAATCTGGGGGCTGCCGACGAGCTGGCCCGCCAGTTGAGACTGCGCGATATGGGAGGCATCATTGTTGTCGACTTTATCGACATGCACCTCTCGGAAGACCGACAGATGCTCTACGAACGCATGTGCAAGAACATGCAGAAAGACCGCGCCAAGCACAATATCCTGCCCTTAAGCAAATTCGGACTGATGCAGATAACCCGACAGCGTGTACGCCCTGCCATGGACGTAAATGTCGAAGAAACATGCCCCACCTGCTTCGGTTCCGGAAAGATCAAGTCGAGCATCCTCTTCACCGACCAGTTGGAAAGAAAGATTGACTTCCTGGTAAACAAGGTAGGCGTCAAGCGATTCACGCTGTATGTCAACCCATACGTTTCAGCCTTTATCAACAAGGGTGTATTCTCACTCAAGCGCAAATGGCAGTTTAAGTACGGCTTAGGCATACAGGTGGTTGCCTCGCAAAAACTTGCTTTCCTGCAATACGAATTCTACGACAAAAACAATGAGTTCCTGGATATGCAGGAGGAACAGGAAACAAAATAATCGGCCTCCAAGGCTCTTTGTTTTGAAACAGCAAAAAATAATCGCAATACGGTTGGAAAAACCACCGCATGCGGAACATTATCTAGCAGGAGGGCGTGGCCTTAAAAAAGACACGTCCTCCTGCTTTCATAAAACGCCAATTGGAAGTCTTCGGCGGAGCATCAATGTATCTCCGTCGCCGAAGCAGAGGAGAACCTTATCGGGCAAAATAAACATAAAGGGGACAAAGGGACTAAGTATGTTCTATGATTACCTTTTCCTTGAATGAGTGGTACGGCGCAGGCACCGTACCTCATACAGAATGCTTTTTTCGGTAAGTATGGGTAACTGTAGATGTACAGCGCCCCCGCTGTACCAAGCAGGCGAGATTTACTCTTTTTTACTTTTTTACCTTTAACCATCCATTCAAGTTATCCTCACGCATTGTTGAACCTAATTTATATGATGTAGGAAAGCCCTTCCGTGTAGTTGTTTGCAGCTGCCATCCACAATCACGGCAACTGCCATCCACAATCACGGCAACTGCCATCCACAATCACGGCAATTGCCATCCACAATCACGGCAATTGCCATCCACTGTTACGACTATTGCCATCCACTGTTACGGCAATTGCCAACAATCACACGAGACTGCTTCCTTGCATCGTCACAATGGGTTTCTTACACCATCATACTTAGTATCCTTGAGATGTCAGAACAGATGCCGGTAATTCAAGAGTTGTATTTCTCCATTATAGCCTCCAAAGAGTATGATGGATGTAGTAAAGTCCACTAACAAGAAGAAACATCACAATGACATTCTAAACTGAATGAAATCAGCCAAAAAGCAAGCAGATAATATTGTGTTGGAGATTTCCACATTCGTTTCAAGAAAAACCATCGGTTCTACATATGGGATATTAAAAACAATCCTCTAAGAAAAGAATTGTCATTGTGAAACATGAAAGAAAATGCTATATCTATAAAACATAAAACGGGGCAAAAGCCCCGCCCGGAGGTTAGAGTCGCCAAGTTCTAAAAAGAGCCTACGGCTCCAACCACTGCAAAGATACAATATTTTTCTGAAACTCCAAATAACGAAAATGAAAAAAACTTTGCCCATGAACACAAAAAAAACATCAAAAGACTGGTCGAAAAGGCTAAAAACGACATACAGAAAGAAGGCAACGACCGCCAACCACGGCATCAAGGTGTACGAAACGGTCTATTCGGTTGCGGCGACCGATGTCATCAAGGATACACAAACAATAGCCCCTCCCGGAAAGGTGACGATTGCCGTAGTGCCCTTGTCACACGGGTAAAGAACTCACTGTAACAGAAACACCACGCTACAATAGAGTTGCATGGCAAGGACATAGAGAAGCAAGAGACCTCCCGCATGGCTTATGCCGTACACCATAGCCTCGTATACGCCTACGACACCATGGATGCGCCCCGTCATCACTCCATAGCTCAGTGACACCATGACAAGCGACAGACTGCAGTAAGGAACGAGGCTTTGTGAGAAACTACTGGGATAGAGACGTCCCATCACGTTGAGCAGAATGGCATGTGGAACCACGGTAAGAGCCAGCATGACAAGAACACACAGCACGGCAACGGCAACGGCAAAGCGCAGGGCTATGCGTTGCCTGTACTCGGAGTTGCGGTACTGCAGCAGACCGCTACGCTGTAGGGTACCCATGGCAATGATAACCAATACCAACCATACGAGCAAGGGCGACTGCATATTGTCTACGAAACGTCCCATAAACCAACGTATGCCCTCTGCACTGAGAAGCGAATGGACAAACCGCACGGGCATGGCTGCCGTCAGTATCCACGACACGAGGGCGAGAAGAAGTTGTCCTACGCCCAGAGCCAAGGCCATATAGGCCATGATGCGGTGCTGTATCGTTCTGGCTTTTCGTCTGTCCATCACTCCTCGTCAGGTTCCAGATTATCTATGTCAAGAATGCGCAATTCGCAGGCACGCACCACAAGGCGCGTAGCATTAATGCCCATGCCATGATTTCCGTCCGGGAAGAGTTTCTGTACCAATTCGTTCTGGCGTTTCTCCAGACTTTTCACACCGAAAGGCATGCCACGCAACTGTGTTATCTGCTCCTTGGTATATCCCAGGGCCAGGTGGCGAAGGAAACGCTCGTCGTATTCGTCTATCTCGTAGCTCACGAGAGCCTCTTGACGCATGAGCTGGGCACCTACGCTGCGCTTGAAGCGTTCCACTATCTTTTGTAGGATGGGCTGGTTGAACACCATCTTCTTACCGCTCATGCACGATGCTACATCGCTGCGCGTAAGCAGTTCACCGCTCTTGAGGATAATGCCGTCACATCCGGCATCGAGCACGTCTACCCACAGTTTCTCGTTCAGTATTTCACCCGTGAATATCAGCACCTTTACCTGGGGATAGGCTTCCTTGGTGTGGCGACATATCTCCACACCAATGGTGGTGGAACCGCCCAGTCCAAGGTCGAGCAGTACAAGGTCGGGAACCTGCTGCTTGATAAGCCGCCAGTAGGTGGGCTCCGTATCGGCAGTACCGATGATTTCGGCTTCCGGAATATCATTCCTGAAAATTCCCTCCGTGCCTTTCAGTTCGAGGGGCACGTCCTCCACGATGATCACTTTGAATTTGTCCATATCTCTTATTTGTTTTGTTCTGTAAAACTACGAGCTTTGCTCCCTGGAGAGAGTATGCGGCCCCCCGCCCTGCCCGGCAACACTATCTCGATGACGGTACTGCCGTCTGTAGCCCACTGTGCCTCGATGCCGCATCTGCGGAGGTTGGTGGCTTCGCCCACTTCCCTCACAATCTGACGGCACAGGAGAAAAGGCAAACGGCACGTAAGGGGGGTGAATAGTTTACGGCACTCATCCTCGGTGAGGCATAGCCTGCGCATGGCCACACGCACTATGGAGTAGGCCCCCTCCTGCTGCGCCATAGACACTTCGGGTATCTCTCCCCCATTCTCACGGCGCAACAGCGCGAAGAGATAATCCACCGCTTCGAGATCATATCTTACATAGTCGGCAACCTGCTCCATGGCCTGTGCACTGAACAGTGTGTAGAGCGACTTATAGTAATCTACCGTCTCGCACAGGGCGTCTACATCCTCACTGGACACCAAGCGTGCAATGCGCGAGGGGTAGTACATCGTTTCGTGCTTGAGGGCGGAAAGGGTATTTTCAAGCACAGAACAGGAGACGTGCAACTTGCCGTTCTCGTATTCATCGCGGCGCATGGCATCTTCAGCCTCCTCTATACCCGTTTGCACCTCCTGCTCGCGTGCCACACTCTGGCGCAGAGCCTCCTCTATCTGCTCTACAAGGATGGAGAGCTGTGCATTGCCCGCATTACGGTGCGCCTTGCCCCTAAACAACACGGCACCTCCCCTGTTCCATATTCGTTCTATATTAGCCAGTTTGTCATTGTTGGACATATCGCCCAGCAAGACGGCATTAAGTTGCTCCACCTTGTCCACTGCAAAACGGAAGAAAAGCACATGCCTGTAGTACAGCAGATAAAAAGCCACAGGAAGCAGGAGGAGCAGGAGGACGAGCAGCACTACGGCCACGGTCTTGGAGTTTTCGGACACCTCCATAGTCCTTACATAGCTGGGCAGTGTACTATCTGTACCCATCTCGCGGTAGAGTTGTGTGTATACCTTGTTGTTGGCTTGATAAAGACTCCAGCGGTGCAAGGCAAGCGCCGCTACGGCACTCTCGTTACGCAGGTCGAGGATAACATTATAGTTGGTGGGCAAGCTGTCGTGGTACCACATCAGTTCGGCTGGCATTATCTCGCCAGGAGAGGCCACCATGAGCATCTTCCCTCCATGACGGAGCATGAGATAATGGCGGTTGAGCCAATAGCGTGCCGAGTCGGCAAACTGCATCGTGCGGCTGTATGTTCCGTTGATATTCGAGAAGTAGGCCGAGTCGGCAAAAGCACTGGCGCGCTGCAGACAGAGCGTGGAAAGGTTCTCCGACTTACCATGCTGGCGGTAGGACGCTCCCGTATTGGCAGTAGCCAACATGGGCAGCGCCATGATCAGAAAAACGGCCATAGTCTTGCGTATGCCGTGAGGCAAACGGAAGGAGAATACGCTCCCCTTCCCCACCTCGCTGCGTACGCTGATGTCGCAGACTGCAAAGAGGGAGCTTACCTTCTTGTATTTCTCTATAATGCCCTTGCAGTTGACCAGTCCGAAGCCGTGACCGCCCGTATAGGTACGGTCGAAGACACGGGCTACCTGCTCGCTGTCCATGCCGTTGCCTGTATCTGTCACGGATATCTCCACATAATGGGGCATGTCGGTGGCACTGATGCGCACAGTGCCCCCCGAAGAGGTAAACTTACGTGCATTATCGGCTATGGTGTTTACCATGAAGAGGGTGAGTGTTCTATCAGCCTTTACCACGGCGTCGGTAGGCTCCACGACGAGGCTTACGCCCTTCATGGCAAACCCCAACTTGGCCTTGCCCACAATATCGAAGAGTTCCTGGAGGGCGAAACTGGAGATGCGCAGGTTGAGCGAACCTTGGCGCATCTGTATCCACGACGTTAGCACCCCGTTGTACTGGTTAATTTTTTCGGTCAGTTCGCTTATGTAATGATAGCGTTCCTGTCGCTGCTCTGGTGTCTGACGGTTGTCGGCAAGGCAGTCCACCTCGTGCTTCATACGGTCTATGAAAGGCGTAACACTGTTTACAAGCGACACCTTGGCGCGTAATTCCAGATGACGGCGCTTGTTCTCCTGCACATGGAGTTGCACGGCAGCCGTCTGCTCGTTTATATCTTCTTTTCTTTCCTGCAAGCGGTTGAGATACTCGCCGTTGTCGTGGCGCCACTGTTCGAGAGGCTGCAACAGCCGTTCAAGGGAGCGCGCACTGCCTCCTTTGCGCCCCATGCGGTAAAAAACATAGAGGAGGACGCATACCACCACTATCATGCCTAACACCGCCATTATCATGAGGTTGAGCACACGGCCGTTCTCGTCGAGCATCGAGGCACGGGCTTCCAGTTGTCTGTCCTGTCGTGTGCGCTCCTGCAGATCGAGATAGAGGTTGCGGTAGTAGTCGCTGCGGGGCTTGTCATCGACAGCCGAATAGACAAGACACAGCCGCTCGCAGATAGAAGCCACAAGGTCGGGGGCTGCATTGACGGCCTTGTTATCGTAGAGTGCATGATTCAGGCACTGAGCTGCAGAACGATAGTCGCCTATGGCCCAGAAGCACTCGCCCAGGGTACGGTAAGCTCCTGCCACCTGGTACACGTCACCGTAGGCGGCAAACATATTGAGGGCCGTCTGAGCAAAATTGCCGGACAGAAGGGTATCGGCTACTTGGTCTATGTTAAGGTATTTTATGGTTGGCTGGTTGTTGCGCACCAGGTAGCGACGCATACTGGGGCTCTGCAGGTGCTCGCTGATAGCCTGCAACGCATTGGCCTGCCAATAAGGATAGGGGTTGGAACCGCTGGCCAACATAAAACAGCGCACGAGATAGTCGAACTCCGATTGGCATATCTCCTCGGCAGTGCCATCGGTGATGACACCACCCGACCCTATACTGTATAGGTAGCCGAGATATTGCGCTGTGTCCTGCTCCAGTTTGTCGACATCGATATCTTCCAGACTCTGCCTTACAGCATTCTCCTGACCCACATAATAGAAATAGGCAGAAGAGACGATGTCAAACTCCGAGTGGGCATAAAGGGCACGCTGGCGCTCGTGTGGCGGCAAGTCATGAGCCTCTTCGCCAGTACGGCGCAGCAGGCGAAGTGCTTTCTCGCGGTAGGCGTAGAAGTCTTTGTTGCGCGACTCGCGCTGGCACAGGCGCATGTTCTGCACATGTGCTATGAGAATCTCTATCTGGTTGTCGCTATGTTTCTCCACCTCTGCCAAGTGCTTGCGGGCAGAAGCATAGTCCATACGTGCCATGGAGACAAAAGCCAGGTTGTTGTATGCTTCGGCGCGTCCCGAAGCATAGTCGGCGGAGAGCTGCAGCGCCCGCTCGGCATAAACGCGTGTAGAGTCCAGACTGCGATAATGGCAGGCATAAGACATGGAATTCAACTCGTCCACCTCAGCCTTGTGCGAGGGCGAACAAGCCGAAAAACAAAGCAGTGCCACCATCCAAGCGATGATGGCACTGCCGTAGATGATTTTTATATTAAGCGCGTGCCTTGGCAATATATCCTAAAGCCTCCTGGCATTTTGCTGTGATAGCTGCCCAGTCGCCTGCAGCAACCGTCTCTTTCGGGAACAGTTTTGAACCCATACCCACACAGAGCACACCTGCCTTGATCCAAGGTGTAAGATTGTCCTCAGTAGGTTCTACTGCACCGGTCACCATAATGTTGCTCCAACGCAGAGGAGCCATGACATTCTTAACAAACGAAGGACCACCAACGTTACCTGCAGGGAACACCTTCGTCACATCGCAGCCAGCAGCCTGAGCGTTATTGATCTCTGTTACCGAACCGCAACCCGGTGAATAGGGCACGAGGCGACGGTTGCAAACGGGAGCAATGTCCGGATTGAAATTTGGACCTACGATGAAGTTGGCACCCAACTGGAGATACAGCGAAGCTGTACCAGCGTCAACTACAGTACCGGCACCGAGAATCATCTCGGGACAAGCCTTGTCGGCCCACTTTACCAACTCACCGAAAATCTCGTGAGCGAAGTCGCCACGGTTAGTAAACTCGAACACGCGCACGCCACCCTCGTAGCATGCCTTGATGACGTTCTTGCAAATCTCGATGTCCTTGTTGAAGAACACAGGTACCATGCCAGTCTCTTTCATGGCTGCCATAACCTGCATTTTGCTGAATTTTGCCATTTTTATTTTTAACTGTTTAATATATATAATGTATAATCAGGCGACAACCGTCATATACATTATATACATATTACATTATTGTTAACAATTATCGCTGTACACGGCCGTTAGCGTTACCGCCTGCAAGGCTCTCTACCTCGTCGACAGACACCAGGTTGAAGTCACCAGGAATGGTATGTTTCAGGGCAGAAGCAGCCACAGCAAACTCGAGAGCCTCAGCCTGTGTAGGCTTGGTTAGCAAACCGTGGATAAGACCACCTGAGAACGAGTCGCCGCCACCAACACGGTCGATAATCGGATTGATGTCATAATGCTTGCTCTGGTAGAACTCCTTGCCGTCATAGATAAGGGCCTTCCAACCGTTGTGTGTGGCAGAGAGCGACTCACGCAGTGTAGACACTACATACTTGAAGCCGAACTCCTTCATCATGCCCTGGAAGATACCATAGTAACCCTCGGCATCGGTTTTGCCACCCTCTACATCAGCATCGGGCTTGAAACCGAGACAGAGCTGTGCATCCTCCTCGTTGCCAATGCACACATCTACATACTGCATCAGTGGACGCATCACACTGATGGCCTTCTCAGATGTCCACAACTTCTTGCGGAAGTTAAGGTCTACAGACACTGTCACACCATGACGTTTTGCAGCCTCGCATGCCAACTTTGTCAATTCAGCAGCCTTGTCGCTGATGGCTGGTGTGATGCCGCTCCAGTGGAACCACTGGGCACCCTCCATAATCTTGTCGAAGTCGAAGTCGGAAGCATCGGCCTCTGCGATGGAGCTGTGTGCACGGTCATAGATTACCTTGGAAGGACGCATCGAAGCACCCGTCTCAGCATAGTACAGACCCACACGGTCACCACCGCGGGCTATGAAGTCGGTGTTAACACCATAACGGCGCAAAGCGTTGAGTGCTATCTGGCCAATCTCGTGCTTAGGCAACTTGGAAACAAAGTAAGCCTCATGTCCATAATTGGCTACACTTACTGCCACGTTGGCCTCGCCGCCACCAGGAATAATGCGGAATGACTCACTCTGAATAAAACGGTCGTTGCCTTCTGGAGACAGGCGGAGCATAATCTCACCTAATGTTACAATTTTTGCCATTTGTTTGTTAGTTTTTAATTTATTTGTTTTTTCGATTGCTCGTAATGTGTGGCAAAAATAACCATATTTTCTTGAATAGAAAAATAAAAAATGACTTTTTTTTGTTTTTGCCGCAAAAAACACACTGTGTTTTCGCACAATTCGTTTTTTTGTTGTAAATTTGTAGCGAGAACCTATTGTGTGAACGTACACAATTGTACAGAACATCTCCAAGCTGTGTGTTCACACACAAGCCCAGAAACCCAATATGCGCATATATTATATTAAGGTACGCGCGAAGCATGGGAAAGGCAGCCGTCCGCTCGGCATGGTTACACGCCAAAGACACACTGCATACAACTAAAGACAAACAAGAAAAAAGACTATATGGCTGAAAAAATCAGAATTAAAGACATAGCCGAAAGGGCAGGCGTATCGGTGGGTACCGTAGACCGCGTGCTGCACGACCGTCCCAACGTCTCGCAACCGGCACGGCAAAAGGTGGAAAAGGCACTGAAGGAGATGAACTACCAGCCCAACATGTACGCCAGTGCGCTGGCCTACAACAAAGAGTATACCTTCCATATGCTCATACCACGGCACGAGTCGGAAGCCTACTGGGAGGAGATAGAAGAAGGTGCCCACAAATGCGAAGACATGAGGCGTGACTTTCACATAGAGGTAAAGGTAGAATTCTACGAGCGGACAGACGAAAGCTCTT
This sequence comes from Oscillospiraceae bacterium, assembly GCA_963624905.1. Lineage (GTDB taxonomy): Bacteria > Bacteroidota > Bacteroidia > Bacteroidales > Bacteroidaceae > Prevotella. The sequence continues at coordinate 23,397 of CAVFRG010000020.1, read as the reverse complement.
TCAGGGCCGGTGTTGAGAAACTGATGCAGGACAACCCCGACGGAGTAGTTGTGGTACCTGCATCGCTCGTTACTACAAGGGAGTTTACAGACCGCCTACACGCGAAGGGCATCCCGTTCATTCTGCTCGACTCGAACATGCCCGACCTGAAGCCGCTCTCCTTTTTCGGACAAGACTCTTTCTGCAGCGGATACTTCGCAGCCAAGACACTCATGCTCATAGCCAACAAAGAGACGGAGATCATGCTCCTCAGGCAAACCAAGGACGGACACGTCGTGAGCAAGCAACAGGATAATCGCGAGGTGGGGTTCAGGCACTACATGCACGACCACTACCCCAACATCAAGATTACCGACCTGGACCTGCCACTGAACGGCACGCGAAGCGAATATGCCAAGATGCTCGAGAAGTTCTTTACCGAACACAGCAGCATACACCACTGCATCACCCTTACGTCGAAAGCACACATCGTAGGCGACTTCCTGCTCAAGACTAACCGACGCGACATACAGATAATGGGATACGACATGGTGGAGAAAAACGCACGCTGCCTGCGCGAAGGTAGCATCTCCTTCCTCATAGCGCAGCACGCCTATATGCAGGGGTACTCGTGTATAGAGACGCTCTTCCGTGCCATCGTACTGAAGAAGAAGGTAACACCTGTCAACTACATGCCCATAGAACTGCTCATGAAGGAAAACGTAGACTTCTACCGCAGAACACAGCTCTAAGCAACGACTAAAAAAACAAAAGTAAATACAAAAACATTAACATAACATAATAGACAGACTACAAAATGGAACTATCAAGCTTTATCAAGATTAACCCTGCCGACTCGGTAGTGGTTTGCCTACGCCCCATGAAGCAGGGCGAAAGCATCATGGTAGACGGAAAGACCGTCACCCTCTTACAGGACACGCCTGCCGGACACAAGGTACTCATCGATGACACTCACGAAGGGCAGAACATCATAAAGTACGGCTATCCCATCGGACATGCCAAGCAAGACCTCAAGAGCGGCGAATGGGTAAACGAGAACAACCTGAAAACCAACCTCGAAGGAACGCTCGAATACACCTACAACCCCGTAAATGAGAAACTTGACATCACCAAGGAAGACCGCACCTTCAAGGGCTATGTACGCAGAAACGGTGAAGTGGGCGTAAGAAACGAAATATGGGTGGTGCCTACTGTGGGATGCGTAAACGGCATCGCCGAGAAACTCGTTGAACTGCTGAAGCAGGAAACCGCCTGTAAGGGCATAGACGCCATACATGCATGGCATCACAATTTCGGATGCTCACAGCTCTCGGGCGACCACGAGAACACGCGCAAGGTGTTGCGCGACATCTGTTTACACCCCAACGCAGGAGCCGTGCTCGTCCTCTCGCTGGGATGCGAGAACAACCAGCCTGATGACTTCATGAAGATGCTCGGCTCCTATGACAAGGAGCGCATCCAATTGCTCGTGACGCAAAAGGTGGAGGGAGACGAACTGGAGGAAGGAATGAAGATACTGCGCAACCTCTACCGCAAGGCATGCGAAGACAAGCGCGAAGAGGTGCCCGTCAGCAAACTGCGCGTAGGTTTGAAGTGTGGCGGCTCCGACGGATTCAGCGGCATCACCGCCAACCCGCTCGTAGGTGAATTCAGCGACTGGCTCGTGGCACAGGGAGGCACCAGTATTCTCACCGAGGTACCCGAGATGTTCGGTGCAGAAACCATCCTCATGAACCGATGCGAGAACAGCCAACTCTTCGAAAAGACAGTACACCTTATCAACGATTTCAAGGAATACTTCCTCAGCCACGGCGAACCCGTGGGCGAGAATCCCTCACCGGGCAACAAGGCGGGTGGCATCTCTACGCTCGAAGACAAGGCACTCGGATGCACGCAGAAGTGCGGACGTGCCCCAGTAAGCGGCGTACTGCAATACGGTGACCGTCTGGAGACAACCGGTCTCAACTTGCTCTCGGCTCCAGGCAACGACCTGGTGGCTGCCACCGCACTGGCCTCTGCAGGTTGCCAGCTCGTACTCTTCACCACCGGGCGCGGTACTCCATTCGGTACCTTCGTTCCCACCATGAAGATTTCCACCAACAGCACCCTGGCCAAAAACAAGCCAAACTGGATAGACTTCAATGCCGGCGAACTGGTGGAGGGAACCGATATGAAGCAGCTCGTGCGCAAGTTCATTGACAAGATCATCGCCGTAGCAAGCGGTGAGGATGCACGCAACGAAGCCAACGGATACCGCGAAATCTCCATCTTCAAAAACGGAGTGACACTGTAACAACAATGACAACGACAACCGAGAGTGTAGGGCACACCATACATGCTCTACACTCTTGTTAATTTTCGACCGCTATGAACAACAAGAAAGGAATGCTGGCACTCTCACCACTCTTTCTGCTCATCGTGATAATCGTACTCTTTACCGTACACACGGCACATGCCGGCAGTCAGGACGACAACCTCTCTCTCACCGTGGCGTTTATGATTTCGAGCATATACGCCGTAGCCGTGACAGGCGGACTGTCCATGAAGAAACGCATAGACACATACAGCCGGGGGGCTGGAGCCACCAACCTGATGCTCATGCTGTGGATATACGTGTTGGCTGGAGCCTTCGCCGCCACGGCCAAGGAGCTGGGGGCTGTTGACGCTACCGTCAACCTCGCACTCAGCGTTCTGCCCGCCAGTCTTATTCTGCCGGGACTCTTCCTCGCAGCCTGCTTCATCTCCCTCTCCATAGGAACCAGCGTGGGCACTATCGTGGCACTCGTGCCCATAGCAGCAGGACTGGCCCACTCCGTAGACGCCAATCTCGCCCTTACCGTAGCCACCATCGTGGGCGGTGCCTACTTCGGCGATAACCTCTCGTTCATATCCGACACCACCGTAGTGGCCACACAGACACAGGGATGCCGCATGAGCGACAAGTTCCGCGCTAACATTCTCATCGTCCTGCCCGCTGCCATCATCATCCTCGCCGTATATGCCGTCATGGGCACGGGGACAAAGGCTCCCGAGGAAATCGCCAGGATAGATTTCATCAAGGTCATCCCCTACATCGTGGTACTCGTCACAGCCATAGCCGGACTTAACGTCATGGCCGTTCTCGCACTGGGCACCCTGCTGTGCGGCATCATAGGCATAGGCGAGCACTTTATCTGCCATGGCGATACATACGACCTATTCGGATGGTTTGCTGCCATGGGAAACGGAGTCACGGACATGGGCGAACTCGTCATTATTGCCATGATGGCAGGAGGAATGCTCGAAATCATACGCATCAACGGAGGCATCGACTTCATCATCAGCAAGCTGACGCAACATGTGAAGAGCAAGCGCGGCGCCGAACTGGCCATCGCAGCCCTCGTCTCGCTCGTCAACCTTTGCACCGCCAACAACACCGTAGCCATACTTACCGTGGGCGACATTTCCAAACGCATAGGCGACCAATACGGCGTGGACAATCGCAAGGCGGCAAGCATCCTCGACACCTTCTCGTGCACCGTACAGGGACTCATCCCCTACGGCGTACAGATGCTTCTGGCAGCAGGACTCTCCGGACTCAGTCCTCTCGACATCGTGCCCTATCTCTACTACCCCGTTGCCATAGGCGTGGCCGCACTGGCAGCAATCGTCTTCCGCTACCCCAAGAAATACAGCTAACCCCTAACAAACACTCTCATTATGGACTTCCTGCAAAGAAACCTTTTCGCCCAACTGCGCACAGACCACTTCGGCAGCCAAGAGACACTGGAGCCGATGACCACCTTCAAGCGCAAGAAGATAGCACAGATGAGGAAGAACCTGAACGACATGCCCACGGGCGAGCCGATACTGGCCAACACCTTCCTCAACCACCGCCTCGCACGCATACAAAACGACGAGCGGCATGCCATCGACACATCGCTGGTAACCATCGACCTGCTACGCCTCATCGTGAGCAACGTCAACGCCATGCTCGCTGGTGGCATCAGCCTGCCTGACATCATACAGCTTGGACTCTTCCTGCGTACACGCGGCGACAAAGTCGATTTCGTCAAATTGGAGACATGGCTGCGAAAACTGCGCCTGCAGCGCATGGCCCAATTGGAAGGAAGCGTACTCATCACCTTCTTCCTGTTTGAGAAGGCCGAAATCCCCTTCGTCCACCATGTCGAGAAGGGAGCATACACCCTTACCCTCCGCTCGCTCTACTTCAACATCAAGGAGCTACAGAACATAGAAATCGAACAGTCAGCCACCGGACTGATACACTCCACAGGCGGCACCATGCGCAAGAGCCTGCGCCAGAGCATGAGATACTTCGGCTACGCACCCGTCGAAACCACAAGTAATTTCCTTGGCAAACTCTTCCGTTCCATTTCCGAAATAGAAGAATAATATAAAATATTCATAAAAAACGCCAGCCCATCACACCCCAACCAAATGTTTTTTGTATCTTTGTAAACATGAAGCGAATCATCTTTACAGTTTTCATGGCTCTCACGGCATGCTGCGCACAGGCACAGTACGTGCAGTGCGAAGACACATGCCAACACGTACACGGCATAGACCTGAGCCACTATCAGGGCAACGTCTTTTGGGAAACCGTAGGCGAGAACTCTAAAATGGCATATGTATACCTCAAGGCCACCGAGGGCGGCGACAATGTAGACAGCAAATACAAACAGAACATAGACCTGGCACACAAGTACGGACTGAAGGTAGGCTCATACCACTTCTACAGAGCACGCATACCCCAGCAGACACAGCTTGAGAACTTCATGGCACAGTGCCGCCCTGCCGACCAGGACCTGCTACCCATGATTGACGTAGAAACCAAGAGCGGCATGGAGACAGAAGAGTTCTGCGACTCGCTCTTCAAATTTCTGCTGCTTGTAGAGAAAGCATACAAGCAGAAGCCTCTCATCTATACCGGTGCCAATTTCTATGACCACTACCTACTTGGCAAGATAGACAGCTACAAGCTCATGATAGCACAGTACACCAAACGCACGCCCGTACTGCGCGACGACCGCGACTTCGAGATGTGGCAATACACGGGTAAGGGAAGGCTCAACGGTGTAAACGGCTACGTGGACAAAAGTCGTTTCATGGGCAACCACAAACTAAGGGAAATAAGATTCAGACATAGATAAAATACTCACTACCATGGCTATAATAAAATGTCCGGAATGCGGACAACAAATCAGTGACAAAGCCCCCACCTGTCCCCACTGTGGTGTGGAGATAGCAGGCAAAGTGGCAACATGCCCCCACTGTGGCAGCACCTACTTTACGGCTCTGGGGCACTGCCCCTCATGCCAGGAGGCTACTCCCCCACCCGTTCCGCCCGTACCTCCGGTACCTCCCGTCAACGGAACAGCCACCCCCATTATGCGTCCCACAGCTACAGGCTATGCACCCGCATCAGTGCCGCCTCCCCCTCCTACAGGCAAGTCTAATGGCAAGAATACGGGCAAGATTGTCTTGTTCTCGTTTCTCTTCGCCCTCGTAGTGTGCGGAGGCGTATATTACTTATTTTCTAACGCCAACAGTGCCAAGGAGAAGGAAGCCTACGAGAACGCCATGCTCAGCAGCGACCCCGATGTACTGCAGAGCTACCTCGACACCTACAAAGATGCCGACCAGGCACACATCGACTCCATACAGGTCCACCTCAACGCCCTGAAGGTAATAGACGGAGACTGGACCAATGCTGTGGTAAGTGGCTCCCGTTCGGCCATAGAAGCATATCTCGCCAAGTACCCAAACAGTCCGCACAGACAAGAAGCCTACAACATGATCGATTCCATCGACTGGCAGACCGCCAAGAACACCGATACCGCTGATGCCTACCAATCCTACCTCGACACCCACGTAGACGGCAACCATATAGAGGAGGCAGAGAACGCCATGAAGAAGGCCAAGGGACGTGACTTGCAGCCTGAGGAGAAACAGATGTTGAGCGGTCTCTTCCGCCAGTTCTTCCAAAGTATCAACACACGCAACGAAGACGGACTTACCGCCACCTGCGAAGAGATACTTTCCTCGTTGTTGGGCAAGAACTCTGCCACCAAACTGGATGTTGTCACCTTCATGCACAAGCTCTATAAGGATGACGTGGCCGACATTACCTGGCGTCTGTCCGACGACTACAACGTCAAGAAGCGCGAAATAGGTGACGGTGAATACGAATATCAAGTGATTTTCACTGCACAGGAAAACGTGATACGCACCGACGGCAGCTCCACCGACGGCAAGTTCAAGATTACCGCTACCGTCTCGCCCGACGGCAAAATATCATCCTTCAACATGGCAAAAATAAACACCGACGAGTAGTAAGAAGAAAAGACAAAAGCAAGCATACTTGTAAAATATTTTTCATGGAATCATAAACAAAAGAGGGTGTGTCACGGACTTATGACACACCCTCTTTTGTTTATGATTCTCGTTTTAGAATTTGTAGCCAAGCGTCATCAGAATCTGATGGCGGTTATTCTTCACTTCAACGGAAGGAGCCTTTACGCTTATATCCGTGCTGTTTGCCGTAGGTTTATAGTCCATGAACGGATAGAAATCTCCCTTTTGGGCTGAATACTGGTAGGCAACGTCTATATTCCATTTCAGGTAACTGAAACCGACACCTGCCGTGATACGGTTAATGGCTTTCCAGTTTGTATAATCACTTGAGCTGGCATACGCAGTACCCGGCGAAGAAATCATCTGGTTGCGATAACCTTCACTATTGTACATCGGCGAAACATAGTTATAGCCCAGACGGATGGCCAACATGGAGACCGGCTTGTATTCCACACCCAACTTGAGAGTGCTCACTCCCTTGAGCGAATAACGGGTATTATCATTCATCCTGGTATCGCTGCTGCTGGTCTCGTAATAGTCGCCATAATAGTCATAATATCCGGCGTTCTTCACCCTGTTGTCCATGTGGTCGTACCAGGCATACTCGTAGGTGGCACCCAAAGCAAGGAAATTGCCTATGGTGTGGCCAAGGCTGGCGCCCAACTTCCATGGAGTGTTCAGACGAAAGTCGTAAGTTGATGCATTACTACAATTTCCTTCGACACTATTATCCGCAGAGTTTTCAAAAAGCCGCAAATCGGCTATGCCTTTCATGCTTAAATCGTAATAGACCGGCGTGTTGACATAGGCACCGATACGGAAAGGAGAATCAGCTACCGGACGGAAGATGACACCGGCCTTTATATCAAAGCCAGTACCGTCAATCCTTAAATCTTCCCAAGCATCAGATCCGGCGTCGGTGAAATCACTTGACGGTTCCAACACTTCCGAATACATGGAGTTGCTACGGTATCTTACGTCATGGATGCCAACGGTAAGACCCAACCACACGCGGTTGTTGATGGAACCACTGATGTTGAAGTCATACTCGCCGATGTATCCTTTCTGGTACTGACCGAAGAGAAACTCCTTGCCATCGTAATAGTCCATCGTATGCTGGTTATTATCATTATGTGTAGTCATAAGATGCTCATAATTGGCATCAACACCTGTCCATACTATATCATTGATTTTACTTGCATATTTGGCTGCTGTTATCTTGCTTTGTGAAGCACCGCCCAGTTGTGCCGCAGCATTCAGAATCTGACCAAAGTCGGCACTCTTGTGGAAGTTAAAAGCCAAATTGACATAACTGCTGCGCCCATGGCTGGGAGACCATACAATGCCTATCTGGTCAAAACTGACATACGACTTCTTGCCCTGAAAATCTATACGCGTATTGCTGTAGGATGACTGGGTATAATTCTCGGCATCTGTCTGCGCCACAACACTGGCAGAAACACTTACCTGACTCTTGCGGAAGAGGCCGACACCAGCAGGGTTAGAACCAATGGTAGAGATATCTGCACCGAGAGCCTCCATGGCTCCACCCATACCTACGTATCGGGCAGTTCCGTTCAGGCTGTTCTCTGCCAATTTTGCATCTTGATAGGTTTCCTGTGCAAGCACAGGCGCAGCCATCAGCCCCAAAGCTGCCAAAAGAAAATATTTTTGATTTTTCATCGTCTCGACTATGATGTTTTTAATATGTAAATACTTGCTTTATCTTCTGCCACCGAAGCCGCCACCGCCCGAGCGACCGCCACCGAAGCTACCACCTGAGCGACCGCCACCGAAAGAGCCGCCTCCGGAGAAGCCGCCACTACGGTTGCCGAAGCCACCGAAACTATTGCCTCCTACGGAATGAGGAGTATTGTTGAAGCTTCTGTTATTGTCCTGAGACGAACGGTTGCCAAAGCTACGGTTGATGTTGTTGCCATTGACATTATGATGGTAGCCATTGCCTGTCGTACCATTATAATGAGGACCTGTCCATGTACGGTTGCCGGTAAAACCTCGCGGATTTCCACCATGCCCCACATGTACCACAGCAGGACCTCCCCAATGCCAAGGACGATAATAACCTCCCAATCCGCCATACCACGGGTCGTACCAGCCACCATACCAGCCTGCATAACCGTAATACCATGGGTCATAGAACGGATCGTACCAGGGGTCGTACCAGCCACTATAGTAGCCGTACCGCCACGGATTATGCCATCTCCAGTAACGGCTGCTCCAATAGTAGGGGCCGATGCCGTAATAATCGTAGAACCAGGGGTCGTAGTAACCGTCCCAACGACTCAAGCCACGTGTGTATTCGAAATCGTCATCATCTTGCTTGATGTACTTTTGCGCAAATGCAGCGTCATCATAGATGGAATCGGGCTTCACACCTTTGTCGAGCCGGAATGTGATGATATCGTTGCCCAACGAGTCGGTAGAGATATTCTGGTACTGGCTAAAGATTCTGCCGTTGCGGTTGTAGTCATCCACAGAACGTGGACTACCCGACCAGTAGAGTGAATAGATGCTGTCGCGGCGGGCACGCTGACGGGCATAAGCCTGCGCCCTCTGTTCGCGCAGAGCTGCCTCCTTCTTTGCCTCTTGCTTGGGGTTGAAATACAGGTCATCATCCTGTGCCATGGAAACCAGTGGCACAGCCGCCATAAGGATTGTAAGAAGAACTGACTTTCTCATATTGTTGCTCCTTTTTTATTATTCTGACTGATGTCTTTTCTTGTCAATATACTGTTATTTTGTCTTGGAAACCATATTCCACATACAAAATTATTATTTATCTATATGCAAAATTAAAGAAAATCCCTAATTGGTGATAGGTTTTTCCCTATTTTTTATACTTTTGCAGCAAAATAAAACGATAATTGGATGAAATACTTAGCTACATCTTTACGCATCAAGGCTGAAGAGAGCCTGATGCAGACATGCCGTGACCTCTTGGCCGACGGAGCAGCCGAAGCAGGATTTGAAGCCTTCGAAGAAACTACCGACGGACTGGTAGCGTACGTCCAGAAGGAACTCTATGACCAGGACACACTGGACGCTTTCATTGCCTCGTTCCCCATACAGGAAGCCGAAATAACCTACTCGGTGACTGAGGCCGAAGACAAGGACTGGAACGAGGAATGGGAAGACCAGGGGTTTGACCCTATCTGCATCAACGATCAGGTGCTTATCTACGATGCCAAGCACACGGAACTGCACACCACCACCTCTCCCGACCATATTGAGATAGGCATCGAAGCCAAGCTCGCCTTCGGCACTGGTAACCACGAGACGACACGTATGATCATTGCAACCCTCCTCGGCATGAACCTGAACCGGAAAAGGGTGCTTGACTGCGGATGCGGTACCGGCATACTGGGCATAGCGTGCGCAAAGATGGGGGCAGGCGAAGTAGTGGGCTATGACATTGACGAATGGAGCGTGGACAATGCCCGGCACAATGCGCGCCTCAATGGGGTGGAAAACATGGAGGTGCTATACGGCAACGCCTCCGTCATCAACCATATCAGCGGCATGTTCGACGTAGTACTTGCCAACATCAACCGCAACATCCTGCTCGAAGACATGCGTGCATTCCGCAGCGTAATGAACATGGGAGCCTCACTGATACTAAGCGGATTCTACGAAAGCGACATAACATTCCTGACCGACCATACAGAAGAACTGGGACTGAAACTCAGCGAGAGGCACGTAGAGAACGACTGGGCATGCCTCGTGCTGACGACATAAGAACAGCGTACATGAAGAACAGCAATAAATAAGCAACGCCTTGCAGTAGTTAGCTACTCTGCAAGGCGTCGTTTTTTTATTAAGCGGCAAGCCGGCATAATACTCATTTGCCGGCTTACGACATTGCATTAGTGACTGTCTTCCTCGGCAGCCTTGGTCTTGGCATCGTCTGGGCCATAGAGACCGTAGTAAGCCTGATAACGGAAGTAACCCCAGTTGGCCTGAGCCTTGTTCGGGTCAATCTCCTTGGCCTTGTCAAGATACTTGATGGCCTCGGTGTAAACCACCTTGCTGCCATTTGGATCCTGCATCTTGGCAGCCTTGTCGTTGTAGCAAGCACCCAAATAGATGAGCACTGCCACGTTTTCAGGCTTCACCTCGTTGGCTTTCTTCAACCATGTAATGGCTTCCTCGGCATTGTTCTTGTTCATATAGTACACACCCTTGTCGGCCAAGGCTACAAAGTTAGAACCGTTCTGGGCAATGGCATTGTCCAAAAGGGAAAGTTGCTCCTTGTCCATCTTCAGAGAGGCATAGATAGAGTTCAGACCGTCGAGGATGACATCATTCTCGCTGTCCTTGGCATAAAGGTCCTTCAACTGGTCTACGTATGCCAGAGAGTCGGCCTTGGTCTTCAAGCCGTCCTTCATCACGTAAAGCTTGAGGTTTAGAGCCTCCTTAGCCTGACCGGGATCCTTCATGGCGATGTCGCAATACTTCTTGCTACGCTCCACATCCTTGGCCTGGTAAGCATACTTGGCGGCGTACAAGGCCACCTGACCGATGTATTCCTTCTCGCCTTCCTTCTCCTTGGTCTTGCTGTCAAAGAGAGGGGCGTCCTCTGTGTCGAGGAATGCGCCCCAGTACTTGAGCACGTTGTCGGGCTGATTCTTCTGGGCTGCCTCCTGACCGGCATTAACAAGCTGCACGCGTGCGTTCCACACCACATCCTTGTTGCCGTCAAACTTAGGCTTCACCTTTCCCTTTGCATCGGGAAGCTGGTCGTACTTGTAGCACTCCATGGCTGCCTGCAGGGCATTGTAAGCACCATCGTACATAGCGGTAGTGTCTACAGGGTCAGCCTTCTTCATCAACTGGTTCATCTGCATCACGGTCTGCTGGTCGTTGAACACCTTCATACCCAAGGTAACGAGGTGATTGTAGGCCTTAGCCTTCTCCGCGTCACTTGACATCGTACCGAGGTTCTGCTTCAGAAGGTCAGCGGCCTCAGCGTATGTTTTGGCTTTGAGGACTGCCTTGAGTGCATCACTGTCGCCGGCAAAAGCTGAAGTGGCACTGAGTACCATCATAGCAGCAACAATTAACTTTCTCATGTTTTTTCGTAATTAAGATTGGTAAATATTATTGGGCGTGCCCTATTATTAAAATAGGTAGCACGCCTTTCGGTTTTGGTTATTCTGTTACGTCGTTTTCCGTTTCATTCTCTTCCAGGATGTCGCTGTCCTCAACGATTTCATCGTCTACATCATCAGGGACATCTTCATCCTGAGGCAAGGGCGAGGCTACAGTATTGTCGTTCTCTATCTCCTCGCTCTTCTTGCTCCAAGCCGTGCGGCTCTCCTCTTCGGCAGAAGCCTCCAATTCCGAACTCATCACCTTGCAAACGCTAGCAATGACATCGTTCTTCTTGCTGAGGTTGATGAGCCTTACGCCCTGCGTGGCACGCCCCTGTACACGGCACTCAGCCACGGCAAGGCGTATCACGATACCACTCTGATTGATAATCATGAGGTCGTTGGAGTCGGTAACGTTCTTGATAGCCACGAGGCGACCAGTCTTCTCTGTCACGCTAATGGTCTTAACGCCCTTTCCACCACGGTTGGTAACACGGTAGTCCACTACCTGAGAACGCTTGCCGTAACCCTTCTCGCTTACCACCATCACGTTCTCGTTCTCTGCATCGTTAACAACGATCATACCTATCACGGCATCATCGCCACCATCCAGACGCATACCGCGCACACCTGTAGATGTACGGCCCATAGTACGTACGGCAGATTCGTTGAAGCGCACTGCGCGACCATTGCGGTTGGCCAATATCAGTTCGTTGTGGCCATTTGTAAGACGTACGTCCACCACTTCATCACCCTCAACGATATTGATGGCATTCACACCATTGGCACGCGGACGGGAGTAAGCCTCAAGGCAAGTCTTCTTTACCGTTCCGTTCTTGGTAGCAAAGACCACATAATGGTTGTTGATGAACTCGGCATCGTTCAACCCCTTCAGACGGAGGAACGCATTGACCTGGTCATCGTTCTCAATATTCAGAAGGTTCTGTATAGCTCGTCCCTTCGAGTTGCGGTCACCCTCGGGTATCTCGTAGCATTTCAGCCAGTAGCAGCGTCCCTTTTTGGTGAAGAAGAGCATGGTCTGGTGCATCGTAGCAGGATAGATATACTCCGTAAAGTCCTTGTCTCGTGTACGTGCGCCCTTGGCACCTACACCACCGCGTGCCTGCTCGCGGAATTCAGAAAGAGGCGTACGCTTGATGTATCCGAGGTGACTCACCGTAATGACCACGGGGTCGTTAGGATAGAAGTCTTCGGGATTGAACTCATGGTCATCCGGTTTGATCATGGTGCGGCGTTCGTCACCATACTTCTCCTTCACCTCCTGCAGTTCATCCTTCATGACCTTCTTGCAAAGCTCGGGGTCGCTGAGTATCTGATTGAGGAACTCTATGGTCTTCATCAGCTCGTCATATTCGCCATGTAATTGCTCCATGCGAAGACCAGTCAGCTGACTGAGTCGCATATCAACGATGGCCTTGCTCTGCACCTCGTCCAGTTCGAAACGTTTCTCAAGGTTGCGCTGTGCGTCACTCGGTGTCTTGCTCTGACGTATGATGTGCACCACCTCGTCAATGTTATCGCATGCGATGATAAGTCCCTCAAGGATGTGCGCACGCTCCTGTGCCTTCTTTAGGTCGAATTGTGTACGGCGTATTGTTACGTCGTGACGGTGCTCCACAAAGTACTTCACACACTCCTTCAAGGAAAGAAGTCTTGGTCTTCCCTTTACAAGAGCAATGCAGTTTACTGAGAATGAGCTTTGTAGAGCCGTCATCTTAAACAGTTTATTGAGCAATACATTGGCGTTGGCATCGCGTTTTACGTCTACCACAATGCGCATTCCCTGTCTGCCCGACTCGTCATTGACATTAGCTATGCCCTCTACCTTTCCTTCTTTGGCAAGCTCGGCTATGGACATGACGAGTTGCTCCTTGTTGACACCATACGGTATCTCTGTCACAACGATCTTGTCATGGCTCTCACCGCTCTCAATCTCGGCAGTGGCGCGTACCACGATACGTCCACGGCCAGTCTCATAGGCATCCTTTACACCCTGTATACCATAGATGGTGGCACCTGTAGGGAAGTCGGGAGCCGGTATAAACTGCATAAGCCCATCGGTATCAATATCGGGGTTGTCTATGTATGCACAGCATCCGTCTATCACCTCTCGCAAGTTGTGCGTTGGCATATTGGTAGCCATACCCACAGCTATACCATTACCACCATTCACCAGCAGGTTAGGTATCTTGGTTGGCATCACTGTCGGTTCCTGCAACGTATCGTCAAAGTTGTTCATCATGTCGACCGTATCCTTGTCGAGGTCGTCCATAATGTGCTCACCCATCTTGGAGAGCCTACACTCCGTATAACGCATGGCTGCAGGAGAGTCGCCGTCCACCGAGCCGAAGTTACCCTGTCCGTCGATAAGCGTATAGCGCATGTTCCATTCCTGCCCCATACGCACGAGTGCGCCATACACAGAAGAGTCGCCATGGGGATGGTACTTACCCAGCACCTCACCTACCACGCGTGCGCATTTCTTGTAGGGCTTGTCACTTGTATTTCCAATACCGAGCATACCATACAGGATACGGCGGTGTACGGGTTTGAAACCATCACGCACATCAGGGAGGGCACGTGCCACAATCACCGACATGGAATAGTCGATGTACGATGACTTCATCTCCTCCTCAATGTCGACTCTCATGATTCTGTCATGATCAATTGTTTGATTTTCGTCCATTGGTTTGTCTATTCTTGTTTGTTTTGTTTAAGCCTGTTTTGCGGATAAAAATCACGCAGAAGGCCATTTCTTTGCGTTCTAAGCGCATTTGCATGCAGAAAAACGCCCGACAAAGTTAAGTATTTTTTCTGAGAAACAAAAGTATAAAGACCAAAAAAACGAAAAAACGAGCTGACTTTGCGCTCCTATAGCACCCTTTTACCAAGACAAAAGCCCGCAAGCGGTATTCAAACCACCTCCGGACCATGCGTTTTTCCCATTAACTGGGTTTGCAAGTCTTATTCATCAAACGTGACAGCGTCACCGTAATCTACGAAATCACCACTACCGAAAGTAAAGCTTGCTGCAGACGTAAGGCCGAATATGTCACCCTTATATGTCGTACAATAGTTCACCTTCATGCTAACGTCACTGAAACTAAGCGTCTTCAAGACATTGCCGTCTGCGTCGCTGGCATCCAAAGTTAAACTTATACTCTTTTGTTCTTCCTCATTAGAAAGGAAAGCGTAGAAAATGTAGTTTTCACCGGTCGCTTTAAGCCTATTTATGCCTGTATGTGTATAGGTAATGTCATTTGTTCCTGCAGCCAGTCCTGTTGTGGGATTAAACTTGTTACTTACGTTTCCGCTCAGATGCAATGTAACATTTTTCACATCGTTACCGCGGGTTCCCGTGTTGACAAACATCAACTTTGCCACAGCGCGCTGCAGCGAGCAGTTATAGTTGTTACTGCCTTGCTTCACGGTTATCTTCTGACAGATATAGACCATATCCGTCACCTTGTTCAGAAATTCCACCTCCTGGAGGGAATTAAACTGCACGTTGCCATCTTTGCTGGCAACGGCTACCATCGTGTAGTCTCCCGCAGGAACCTTCATGCTCACATTACCAAATTCCGCAGTATTGTCAGCCTTGTTCTGATTAAAAGAGATGACTTTTTCTTTGTCGTTTTCATTGACAGGATACAACACCACATCGAGTTTTGTGAAAACCGTACCGCTCAGGCTCTGCGCACCAGTGTCGCCGTCTCCCCTCATTTTGGCCCCCTGAGCACTCATAGGCGTCACCTCAACCTGAAAGAAGGCGAAGTTCACTTCTTGGTTAGCCACTTGCGAGGTACTTTCCACCCCGTCGTTACCATTAGTACAGCCTGTAAAGAACAGGACTACTGCGGACAAAATAAATCCTAAGATTAAAGATGTCTTTTTCATGCGTTTAAGTATTAGAGTTATGTTATTTGCAAAGGTACGTAAAGTTTTCCAAACCACCAAACCTTTCATAGTATTTTTTTTAAAATATTCGTCATTTTATTAAGATATAAGGATTTTCACAAGAATAATGCCACTACTGTCTCACCTTTTCCACCATAAAAGTTTGGGGAAAGGAGAAAAAAGCGTAACTTTGCATTCGAATTTCGACAACAATACACATTATTATATTATAAACATGAAGAAAATCCTAACCATGGCTCTGGTAGCCACTACGACCATCACATGTACCAATGCCCAGGACGTGTCTTACACCATCAAGGGTAAAGCTCCACAGGGCATTGACTCGCTCTATGTGTTCTACAACGGCCAGATGAACGAAGCTGAAGCCATTAAATCCACGGGCGGCATTTTTGAAATCAAGGGCAACAAGCCTTCAGGCACATTCATTACAGTAGCGGCAAGTCGCGAGAATACGCTCACTGCCGTCATTGATGCTCCAGCCATCACGCTCAACCTCGCAGACAGGAAGATAGCCGGTTCACCACTCAACGACAAGCTCAACGCCTTCGATCAAAAGACAGCGCAATACGACCAGCAGATGAGCGACCTCTACCAGCAATGGCAGAAACTGAAGACAAGCAAAGCAGCAGACGCAAAGGCCAAGCAGAAAGAATTAGAGGCGGAAATAGAGAAAATAGAGAAACTGCAGAACAAGAACATTACCGATTTCTGCAAAGAGAACAAGGGAAACATTCTGCCCGCCTACCTGCTCTCCAGCAACTTCTATGGTTTCTCTTACGACGAACTTGCAGCCCTCTGTGACAGCACGACGGCCTATTACAATCATCCCATGATGAAGCGCCCCAAAATGCAGCTGGCATCTCTCGCCAAACGTCGTCCGGGCTTGAAATACACAGAACTGAGCATGAAGGACATGAACGGTGCCGACATGAAGTTGAGCCAACTTGTAGGCAAGAGCAAATACCTGCTGGTAGACTTCTGGGCTTCATGGTGCGGTCCTTGCCGTATGGAGATGCCGAACGTCAAGAAGGCATATGAGTTGTACCATGCCAAGGGCTTCGAAGTATTGGGCGTTAGTTTCGACAACAAGGCCGAGGCATGGAAGAAGGCTGTAAAAGACCTAAGCCTGGCATGGCCCCAAATGAGCGATTTGCAGGGATGGAAATGTGCTGCACATGACGCCTATGGTGTCAACAGCATCCCCAGCAATGTTCTTCTCGACGCTAACGGTACCATTGTGGCCTCTGACCTCCGCGCAGAGGAGCTTCTGAAAAAGCTCGGCGAGCTGATGAAATAACACCAAGCCGCCCTCAAACAAAAAAAACTTGGTATGTCTTCACATTCAGAAAACATACCAAGTTTTTAATTTATGAACAAAGTGTCACTCTGCCCAAATCTTATTCGGCTACGGGCTCTGCGTCTTGTTCCAGGCGGTCATCCACATTGTCGCCATCAGTTGGCGCAAGCGTTGCCTTGAAATCTGTAATGCCGTTCTTCACAAGTATGTTGTACCACTGCAACAACTTCTTGATATCGCTGTCGTGTACACGGTCACGGTCATAATTGGGCAATACTTCTGCAAAGTAACTGTGCAGCTCGTCGGCAGAAGCCTTTTTGTAGTTAAGGCTGCATTCCTTGCTATCCTCTTTCTGTCCTACACTCTCCAGCACTTTCCATAACGCCACCTCGTCGGCATCCGTATACATGGCAATATCGCCCAAGCTTGTTACACGGTCAGTTGCAAATGCCGGCACACGCTTATGGCTTGCATCAATAGTCTCCACGATTAGAGTTCTGTTTCCGCGTGATACCAGTTTATAGAGGCCTGGCTTACCTGCGATAGAAAGAATTGTTTCCATTTTAGTTTATTGTCGTTTTTATTTGTTTTTGTTTTCAAGTAAATTATCCAGAATGCGCTCTATCTGTACGGCAACATTCTGTTCTCCGTCGTTCACGATGACATAGTCGCTTTGTTCCATCATTTCTTTCTGAGACATCTGAGCCGTTACCCACTGCCTGGCCTTGTCATTATTTATATGGTCGCGCTCCATCACCCTGCGTATACGCAATTCTTCAGGTGCCGCAACACACACCACACGGTCTAAGCGAGTGCGTCGATGGAAACCGCTCTCAAAAAGAATGGCACTCTCCAGCCAGTCCATACCGCTCCGTTCAAAGTCGATAGCCACGGCAGGATGCACCACATCATTGACCGCCTGTTTCTGACTTTCGCCAGAAAGGATAAAGCGAGCCAATACAGCTTTCTGCAGCATACCTTCGCGGTACACCTCTTCTCCAACAAGGGACCGAAGGGCATACTGCAGACTACTATCTTCGCGCATCAGCCGTTTGGCAGCTGCATCGCAGTCGTACACGTCAATGCCATGCCTGGCCAGTTCGCGACACACATAACTTTTGCCACTGCCTATCGGCCCCGTTATCGCTATCTTCATACGTTTCTCGTTATGATTTACTGCTGTTCCAAAAGATAGTCAACCGTCTGCACTGTAAGTTTGGCCTTGCTGGCAGTGCGTGGCACGCCACGCAACTGCAGCACGCATTTGTCAGAGGGATGAGCTGCAATTTCATTATAGTCTACCACTACCCTAAACATGTCAGGACTGATACTGCGAAACTGGCTCACACCGACCGTAAAACGTACCGTCACCTTCGAAGGAAAGGTACGCAACACCATGCCCTGAGGCATGTTTACTGCTGTGACAGGAACATCCACCGACTCTTCTGTGAGCACATCCGGATATATGGAGAGTCTCACCTGCCGGGGCACCATTTTCAGGCCGCGCACCCTGCGCAGCTTTACCGTAGTGTGCACCGTATCCTGCAACTGCTGAACATTGTAAGGCTCTATCTCCACATACTTTACCTGGCCTATCTTGTCACTATTGGCATATACCGTCACCTGCGACGGCATAAACTCTGTATGAGCCACATAATAGTTTTTCGCCGTCTTCACCCTACCCCTGAACACTACCGGCACCTGCTTGGAGGCCCCGTAGGTAAAGTAGAAGTCAAAGTCAGACGGTTTCATTGATACCAGTTTGCTGGAACCGTACAACTGCTGTTGCACCTGCCGTTGTATTTCGGATATAGGCACAACGCCCTTGCCCTTGTCTTCGTCTGCGTATGTCGAGAACTTGACGGCAAGCGGACGCAGTACACGTCCAAAGCGGTAGGCCATGAGTGTAAAACCCTTGTCGCGCACTACGACGTGTACCGTATCTGGGAGCTCGCCAGTCATCACGGCATTGCGTGGAACGCCTGTGAGGTTGACAGGGATGTCAAGTTCCTCTTCATAATTCTCGTTGAGCGTCATCATCGACCAGAAGACAGCGCTCAGTACGAGAAAGAAGCAAAAGATAAGCGTATTCTTGTTCAGCAGCGATCCAAACACCCACTTTCCTGCCTTGCCGTACAAGCGGCTATGCGTGGACAGGAAATCAAGCATTGGGAGTCTGCGACGCCGCATCGGCAAACACGTAGCTCTTTGCCACCGTGATTACAACGCCACGAGCCACTTCCACATCTACCGTATTCTGGTCCACATTGATGTGTTTCACCGTTCCGTACACACCGCCACCGGTCACCACTTTAGAGCCTTCTGCCAGCGAGTTCTGGAACTTGCGTATTTCCTTCTGCTTCTTCTGCTGCGGACGAATCATAAAAAACCACATGATGGCAAAAATGGCTACCATCATAACGAGGAAGCTGATGCTGCCACCGCCTCCCTGTGCCTGCAATAATAAATTTGTCATAGTCTTTTTCTTATTTTATTTTTTTATTCTGTTCTGTCGGTACGGGCAGCACGACTGCGCGACTGTGGCTGCGTATACTGGTTACGGTCGGGCAGTTCCTTCATGGCCAATCCGCGCTCAATAAGGAAGCGCGCTATATTGTCGAGCATTCCGTTCACATAACCGCCACTGCGGCGTGTGCTGTACATTTTGGCAAGGTTTACATACTCGTTGATGGTAACGGCAGCCGGTATACTGGGGAATGTCAACAGCTCGGCTATGGCAATCTGCATTATGACAATGTCCATATATGCCAATCGCGAGAAATCCCAATTGCGCGAAGCCTCGCTCATGTACGCCTGATATTGGTCGCCATTGAGTATCGTAGCGCGGAAGAGCTTTCGTCCGAATTCGCGGTCTTCCTCACTTCTGAATTCCGGCAACAGTTCCTGTCCGCCTTTGTTGGCAGGGTCAAAACGCTTGATGGTCTTCAGCACAAACGTATCCACCACGTCCTTGTCGTCATTCCAGTAGAGGCTCTGTTCCTCAAGAACAGCATCGATGTCCTCATTCTCCGCAAAAAATGTCTTGTATAATTTGCGCCATACCTCGCGGTCAGCATCGTAGGTGTCCTCGCTCGAGTTCATATATTCCTTATATATATCACTTTCCACAATACTATTGTAGAGACGGCGTACCAACTCCACATTGTCATCCCAGGAAGAGTGCTTGGTTTCTATCCATTCTGCCAGCATTTTGTTTTCCTCCAATTGGAGTGCAAAGCGGTTGAAGGCGAACCTGGAAGAGGGAGCCGCACCACCCTCGCGCTCGGAGCGTGCCAACTCGACATCGTAGCGTTTGCGCGACTCACCAGTCACGACCACTACAAGCTGCAGCATGTAGTTGTACAGGTCGTATGCCTTAGAAAGGCTGAATGCCAGTTCTTTCTCGGCGTTATCCATGTTGTTGTTGCCGTTCTGATAGTAGGCATAAGTAAGCTGTACAATCTTCCTGCGAATCAAATCCCTGTTAATCATTCTCTAATAATTTTCGGTTTTACTATATTTTTACGATGCAAAAATACGCAATTTCCCCTAAACACACAAGAAAAAACTACTTTTTCGACTTTTTTAAGGAAAGATTTGTTCAATTCAAATAAAAGCAGTAACTTTGCAGCCGCTTTTTCAAAGCTTATCCGTGTGATGGCGAGTTAAGGCAATTGACACATTAATTACATCTTAATTTAGAGTAACACAACATGAAAGAGATTAACGTTACAGGTCAGAAGCGCACAGACCTTGGAAAGAAAGCTTCTAAAACATTGCGCAAGGAAGGTTTGATACCATGCAACCTCTATGGCGAGAAGAAGGGCGAGAACGGCCTCCCCGAGGCTATGTCATTCGCAGTTCCTTTCACCGAGCTTCGCAAGATCATCTACACTCCGCACGTGTATGTCATCAACCTCGTCATCGACGGTGAGAGCCATACAGCCATCATGAAGGAAATTCAGTTCCACCCTACAACAGACGCACCTCTGCACGTAGACTTCTACGAGGTGAACGACCAGAAGCCCATCACCATTGGCATCCCCGTCAAGTTGGTTGGTCTGGCACAGGGTGTACGCGACGGTGGTCGTATGAACCTCTCTATCCGCAAGATTAATGTTACCGCTCCTTATCAGCAGATTCCTGAGCACCTCGACATCGACGTGACAGCATTGCAGATTGGCAAGAGCATCAAGGTGGGCGACCTTTCATTCGAGGGTCTCGAACTGGCTACCAGCAAGGCAGTCGTAGTTTGCTCTATCAAGATGACACGTGCCGCGCAGCAGGCCGCTGCCGCTGCTGCAGAGTAAAAAACGTCATACGATTTGACAATTCATCTTTAAGACATTGGACAAATATTTGATTTGTGGCCTCGGCAACCCGGGTGCAGAATACGCACGGACGAGGCACAACACAGGATTTATGGTATTGGACGCTTTTGCTAAAGCGTCCAATATTCATTTTGAGGACAAGCGTTACGGATTTATAGCCGAAACCTCGCTCAAGGGACGCAAGGTATTCCTTCTCAAGCCCACTACCTTTATGAACCTCAGCGGCAATGCGGTGCGTTATTGGCTCCAGCAGGAAAAAATAGATCAGAGCCGCTTGCTCGTCATCAGCGACGAACTGGCTCTACCACTCGGTGCTTTCCGCTTGAAAGCCAACGGCAGCAATGGAGGACACAATGGACTGGGACATATCCAGCAGCTCATAGGAGAGAACTATGCCCGTCTGCGTATGGGAATAGGAAACGAATTTCAGCGCGGTGCACAAATAGACTGGGTGTTGGGGCAGTATAGCGATGAAGATATGAAAGTGCTACAGCCTGCTATTGATCTGGGAGTAGAAATCATACGCAGCTTTGTGCTTGCAGGCATCGACACCACCATGAACCAATACAACAAATTGGGGAAAAAATAAACTTTAAGAAATAAGGTCACTATGAAAGAGAGTGCAAGAATAGACAAATGGCTATGGGCCGCCCGCATCTACAAGACTCGCAGCATTGCTGCCGATGCTTGCAAGAACGGGCGTGTTACAGTAGGAGGTGTAACGCGCAAACCGTCATTTGTCATCAAACGTGGCGATGTGATAAGCGTCAAGAAGGCTCCCATAACCTACTCCTTCAAGGTGCTCGACTGTATCGAGCAGCGCGTGGGTGCCAAACTGCTTACCACTGTATACTCCAACGTTACAGACCCCAAACAGTACGAACTGCTGGAGATGAGCCGCATCAGTGGATTCGTAGACCGTGCACGCGGCACAGGACGCCCCACCAAAAAGGAACGTCGCGCCATCGATGCCTTCGTAGACCCAGCCATATTTGGATTTGATGACGAAGACTGGAATGACGAAGACGAATAATTGTCTTTTATAGATACGTTCCAAAGATTCCACACACTATTAGCAACATGCCACCTAAAAAAAATAGGCAATGATATACTTGTTGTCACACAAATATAGCCGTTTCGAGAAAATACCTGACAAAACATTTGGTAATTCATGATATTTATAAAAAAGATTCTTAGTTTCATATGGCAAAGAAAATAATAAAGTTAACGGAATCAGAACTAATTGAGCACATCCGTGATGTTGTGAATGAAGCAATGGACGAAATGGATGGAAAGACACATTCAAGGGTTTCAAATGCGGTAAAAAGGGCAAAAGAATTAAATCAACAGAATGTCTTTACTACTAACGTGAAGAATCGTCCTAATCATCCAATAGTACACGATGATGTTATAGCAAGAGGTAAAGGTACTGAGCAAAGAGCAAATCAAGCCTTGTTAAGTCCATTCACTAATACAGCGTTCTTATTTTATGCAACTACTCGTTTGGGGAGGACAACATTCGTAACATTTAGGGTTCAAGATATAAAGAAACTTATGATGGGAATTGCAATATTAAGTGGTGAAGTTATGTATGATGGTGATATGCTGATTGGAGATATACACATAGACTTTAATAACGGAAGAGTGTTCTATAAAGAGAAAAAAAGTAGATATACTTATACTCTTGAACCAGACAATAGAACAAAGAACCAATGGAATGCTTTGCTTAAACAATTAAAGATGTCATTAGACAATAGAATATAAGTTATTACCACAAGAAAAAAACGAAGAACGCTACTTTACTTCACATTCTTCGTCCGAAAGAAGGCTTAGAGTCTTTCTACTCTTTGCATCAAGTCTAGGACTCTCCGCCTCCATTCTGAGGTAAAAATATATTTACTCATTTGGAACACCACCTTTCTACCATTTAATGGTGTTGCAAAGTTAATCAAAAAAGGTGAAAACATTTTGCATTTTCACCTTTTTTATGACAACAAGTATATCATTACCAAAAAATAAGTTGGCATTTTTTCATTATTCGAGGAGTCTACTAAGCGCACCCTCCGGAGAGGTATATACCCATCACCGGCAGGGTACTGCAAAGTTGTTTTGTTAATCTGAGTTAAAAACGAGAATTGTGCGGGAACACAACTAAACCAAAGAATATTTCGCGTCAAAACATTTGGCAGAACAGAAAAAAAATGCTAACTTTGAAACCGTTATCCTGAAACAATCTTTTTACCTTAAAAGGCTAATACCTATTGAAGATTTGGAGCGATAGCCTGTGAAGGTCATCGCTTTTTTTATGGCAACTATATACTTTTAGGCACATAGTGACATAGATACGTATATAATAATTGCT
>CAVFRG010000019.1:0-42349 GCA_963624905.1 Oscillospiraceae bacterium | reverse complement strand
TGGGCTGA
Source organism: Oscillospiraceae bacterium (assembly GCA_963624905.1). Taxonomy (GTDB): domain Bacteria; phylum Bacteroidota; class Bacteroidia; order Bacteroidales; family Bacteroidaceae; genus Prevotella. Next base: position 42,341 of record CAVFRG010000019.1, on the reverse strand, counting down.
GACAAACATAGGCGCAGAGAGTGCTGAGGATTATGGTAATTACTATGCTTGGGGAGAGGTGACTGCTTATGGCGAGAATAAAGACTGGGGAGATAAGGAGGTGAAGACCAGCTATAATTGGGATACCTACAAGTACGGTACATACTATGATCTGACCAAGTACACTTCATCCGACCAGATTCTAGATGATGCAGATGATGCCGCCATTGTAAACTGGGGGGATTCTTGCCGTATGCCTACCGAGAATGACTTTAAGGAGCTCCGAAGTGAATGCACGTGGACATGGGACTCAGACAAAAAAGGTTATAAGGTGACAAGTAATAAGCCGGGTTATACCAACAATTCGATATTTCTCGCAGCCCCAGGCTATTACGCTAACGGGGACCTCAATCAAACAGGCTCGCAAGGGTTGTACTGGGCCAAGACTATCTACAAGGGTCGCAGTGGCAATGACTACTGTCGCTACGGGTACTGCCTTATCTTCAATAATAACGGAGGTTTTTGGGAGGACCGCCTTCGTTACGATGGCGTCTCCGTTCGCCCCGTCGCAGAACCTTAAGGGGTGTTTTATGCTTATCTCATAAGGCTTGCCCCTTTAGGCACTCCTTACATTTGGCGCTGAATTCAGAAAAACAAAAAATGTCACAGAGATAATTCTTTGTGACATTTTTTTTTAGTGTGTCGGTAGGGGAGTAATGTTCTCCGTCGGGGCATCGAATTCGCTTTCGTCTGCCTCCACACGACTGATGTCTGTAGGCAGCGTATCGTACTTTCGCATCATGTTGATGAGGTATGTCGGGGTGCCTGACGTGAACCAGTAAGCGCCCAGTTCGCGCTTTGCGAAACAGTTGAGCAGACTGTATGGGTTGAATACGTCGGGCGAATTCTTGGCGAAGTGGTATCCGTCGTAGTGCTCCTTTAGTTTGGCAATCGTCATTTCCCGTGAATATCCTATAGCATTGGCGAGCATATCGATGTCTTCCGACATATTTTTGCCGTTTCTAATCGGGATATGGGTACAGTAAGACACCGCGCCTGCTCTGATAACCTTTGCTTGACTGAGTGGTACGGCGAGGGCGCCGTATCTCCTAGTGATTACCTTTGCCGTAATGTGTTGGTAACCGTAGGAGGTACAGCGCCCTCTGGCCGCTTGTACTTGTATTTGTGTTTTGCTATTGCTTGTATCGGTGCGTTGCACCCATATGAGACTTTTTATTTCCAGTCGTCTTCATCATCCCATGCGGCCCATGCGTTGTTGGGCTTGTGCTCCTTGGAAGGGGTAACGGTGTCGGTGTCGCCTCCGTCTACGACACCACTGTCGGGAGTGTCTCCTTACGAGTCGGTGCCGGTCTTGGACAGTGTCTGCAGCATACATTCTGCGTTGTAGGGTACTACGAGCAGGTCGGGGCGGTTATATTGTTTTTTTGTATACATGATGTTACTTGAAGTTTTATTTGGCGTATTTCTTTCCGTTCACGATGTAGACGCCATGCGGCAGAGTGGAAAGTGCGCTGGCGTCGTTTGCTACCAACTGGCCGCTGATGGTGTATACCTTGCCGTTGGAAGGCTGCTGACTGAGGTGGCCGTTGCTGTCGTTTTCGTCGTAGTTGTCGTAGCCGTATGACTGTCCGAAGATGGCATCTACCTGCTGCTTGTTGAGGCTGAAGGGCAGTACGGCAGCGTTCCACACACCGCCCTTGAAGGTGCGCTCGAGCGAAACCTTGGCTACGTGGCCGCTTTCGGTCTTGGTAAGTGTTGACGTTCCGTCCTGTTTTAATGTTACATTGTCTTCGGTAACGTTCTCGGTAGCCTCCATCTTGAAACCATAGAGACCGATACGTGAGCCGAAGTTGTAGAGGTAGTATGTCTTGCCTGCCTTCACGTCGAAGGTGTAGGTAACGGAGCCGTCGCTGAGCACGCACCATCCGCGGGCACCGGTGGGCAGGTTGTCCGTGCCGTTCTTGATCAGCTCGTTCTTTACAGTGTTGTAGTCAAGGTTAGACTCGTAGACACCGTTCTTCTGCGTGTTGGCAAAGGTAAACTCACTGAGCCCTACGAAGTGCTTCTTTACATCCTCTACAGACGGAGCCTTGTCGTCGTTCAAGTCCCAGGTGTAATTGCTGATTTCGTAACTGCTACCTGGATTGAATATGCCGTCGGTTGCGACCTTACCCGTACTGGGAACAAAGTTGCCAGCCTCGTCCACAATGAAGGTGCGGCGCTGCGGGCGGTAGTAATATTTTCCGTCCGAAGTATCGAATACACCGCTTTGGAAAATAACAGCCGTCACCGTGCCGTTGGTCTTCGGTGCAAAGGAGAAGAAAGCGCCTTCTACGGGCACGTTGAACATCTGGTCGCGAAGTGTTTCTGCCGTCACGTTATCGGTATTGATCTTTGCGTTGTACACTGCGGTAGACTGCGGTTGTGCGTTGGAGCCGTCCTCCTGGCGTGGGTTGTTGTTGGTTCCCTCTGCTATGTAGTGGGAATAGCCCTTCACGCCAGACTTGCCAGTGGTGCTACCCCAGTCTCCATTGCCCATGGTGTCACCGGTTGTTCCGTTGGTCATCTTCTTGGTGCCCTTGAACATCCATCCGCCGAGCGTCACCTGTAGGTTGCCGTCGCTGGTCTTCAGTACGGAGTGCTTGGAGTGCGGAGTATCTGTCGTCACGATGTATGCCTGCTTGTCTTCCTCTACGGTAACGCTAAAGGTAGAGGTGCAAGGCAGATAGAGTGTCGCGTCGGTTGGGGTAACGGTAGCGGTTACGGTGGTGGTTCCTGCACCTACAAATGACAACTGGCCGTCTTCCACTTCCACTATCTTCTCCGGACTGAAGCTGTACGTTATGGTATAGTCGCTGCTTGTGAGCGTTGTCTCACCAGCTTTTACGGTAAGGGTAGGGAAGTCGATGTTGTCATCGCCCATTTTCTGGTCAGTGATGCTGGATTCTGAGAAAGAGGCGGTGAGGGTGGTCTTTTTTATAACGGTAATGGAGGTGAGGCCATCGGTTTTGAGTCCAAGCCAGAGATAGGACTCGCTCTTGCCGACTAAGTCATCGGAATCTCCTAATGTATATAGAGAGTTACCGTTTGAAATGGATTTACTATTGGGCTTAGTTGAAGTACTGGAAATATACGCACCTTTGGTAATATTATTGTTGAGTGCGATAACATCATTGGCAGCTAAAGATGTGTTTAGGGTTACTTTGATGTATTGATCGTTAAGTTGGCTCATTTTTATTGCGCCATCGTCCGTAAATGGTTCCCATTTCTTCTTTGCAATCAATGTTACGCTTCCTCCTTCAATGGTAGCGTAGTCAGAAGTGAGTTCTAAGGTGCCATTTGCGCTGATGGATGTTGTTGTCGCAATGCCGCTCTTTACCTCCATCTTAAACTTCTGGGCGGTAGCGTTTTCGGTACTTTCCTGGCTTTCCGTGTTTTCGCTTTCCGTGTCGGTAGCTACACTGGCAGCAGCGTACATGTCGGTGGAACGTGCGCTCCACAAAGAGGGGAGTGCGCTCTTGTCAGAAATTTGCCCCCCATATTGGTAGCAGCCCATCCCTGTGTGGCAGTCAAGGTGGCCAGCATCAAGGGAAGAGACAGCATGCAGGGACGCTTGAGTCTTTTCTTGTCCATGGATTTTTTCTTAGTTTAATAAAAGTATATTGATGATTAGTATTGTCAGTTTTAGTGGTAGCAGGTGCCAGTTTTCGGTTCTCTTGGTGTCTGTCTTCGATGTTTTAGAGCCCTTTATCCTTGCTGTTGTTTCGTGTGCGGGCACATCTTCTCATTTATTGGTGCAAAGTTACGATTATATTAAAAATATACAATAGGTAAATGTATGTTTTGATATACGTTAACGAAGTCAGGCGGGGTTCAGCCCTCCCCTTCTCGGGAGGGTGGGGGATTTCCCCTCTCGCTCAATCTATTTCCAGTTCCTCTATCTTTCCCCTCTCGCTCAATCTTTTTCCAGTTCCTCGATCTCGCTCTCGTCCATGTCGCGGTCAAGACGGCCGCGCCAGAGATATTTGCGTGTTTCGTGTACGATGATGCCGCTGAGACCGAGAAGGGAGATAAGGTTGGGTATGGCCATAAGCGCATTCATGCAGTCGGCAATGTTCCATACCAGTCCGAGGCTGATGGTGCTTCCCACAAATACACTCGCAATGTAGAGCACGCGGTATGTCATCATCCACCGCTTGCCCTTGAGGTACTCCACACATCGTTCGCCATAGTAGCTCCAGCCCAGGATGGTGCTGAAGGCAAACGTCACCAGTCCGAAGGTAAGGATGGGTGCACCGATGTACGGAATCTTGTTGAATGCCGCCTTGGTGAGTGCCGCCCCGTTGTGGTAGTCGATGTCAGGATAGGCAATGACACTCGACACGATGACCAGTCCTGTGAGGGCACAGATAACCACCGTGTCCCAGAAGGTGCCGGTGGAGGAAACAAGCGCCTGGCGTACAGGGTTGCGCGTCTGCGCTGCTGCTGCTACGATGGGAGCTGACCCGAGACCCGACTCGTTGGAGAAGAGACCGCGGGCAATGCCGTAGCGGGCAGCCATGAGCACCGTGCTGCCTGCGAATCCGCCTCCCGCTGCCTTGGCGGTGAAGGCTGAAGAGACAATGACCTTGACGGCTTCCCAGAGGTAGTCATGGTTTACGAAGAGGATGTATACACATCCCAGCACATAGAACAGCGCCATGAACGGTACCAGCGCACTGCACACCTTGCTGATGCTCTTCACGCCACCAATGAGTACGGCGGCGGTGAGGGCACACACCACAGCCCCCGTAATCCATGTGTCTATATCATATTGGTCCTGAACGAGTGTGGAGATGGCGTTGGCTTGTACCGTACTGCCTATGCCGAACGAGGCGAGGGCTGCGAAAACGGCAAAGAGAATGGCGAGCCATTTCCAGCCCAGTCCTTTTTCAAGGGCATACATCGGACCGCCCAGCATCCTGCCCCTTTTGGTCTTGACACGGTACTTTACGGCCAGCAGTCCTTCTGCATACTTGGTGCTGATGCCGAACACGCCCGTGAGCCAGCACCACAGCACGGCACCCGGTCCGCCCAGTGTGATGGCTGTAGCCACACCTATGATGTTGCCCGTGCCGATGGTGGCGGCTAGGGCCGTGGCCAAGGCACCAAACTGCGACACATCGCCCGTGGCGTTCTTGTCTTTGGATACCGACAGACGTATGGCTGTGAATATCTTGCGCTGCGGAAAGTGTAGTCTGACGGTGAGGAACAGATGCGTACCCAGCAGCAGGATAATCATGGGCCATCCCCACAGGAATGAACTGAATGATGTGAAAAAGTCGTTGATGATGTCCATAAGCCTCTCTCTTTAGTGATGTAATCTTTATACCTTATTATATATAGGCGGGAATGGTCATTGCCCCACCGTTATCCTTACGTTGTCGTAACCCATGGTGCGGAACAGACTCTCAAACTGCGCCTTGGCGTTCTGTGTGGCCGTGGCTATGTTCTGCTGCGACAGGCAGCGTGCCGTCATGGCCCGGTAGGCGCGGTCGTACATGTCCTGGCGGTCTTGTCCTGTCCATTCGCCCTCCTCGAAGAAGGAGCGTGTGCGTGCCTCGTCGATGAAGTTGCGGTCCAGCAACTTGACGGGTGGCAGCGTGCAGACGATGCTGTCGCCCTCCGTCTTGATCCACTCCTCCCCGGCATCGTGCATGTCGATGCCGAGGCGCAGCGTGCCGTAGTAGATGCGCACCAGTTGCTTGTCGCCGAAGAATCCGCGGCGCACGGTGTCCACCAGTTCCTCGTCGCTTACTGAGAGAAACTCCCACTGGCCTATGGCCTCTATGCTCTTTACCTGCGATGGCGAGAGCGTGGTGCGTCCCTCCTGGGATACGGTGGCACTGGTGCCGCGCGTTATCCATATCAGCATGCCGCCTATGAGGGCGACGAGCGCAAGGATGATGATAATCTGCAGTTTCTTCATATTCGGGGGTTATCGTTTCTTTTCCACGGTAGTGATGTCCTGCAGCATCTGGCGCAGGTCATCGGCTGTAAACTTCTTGCGGAAGCTCACCGTGATGTTTTCGGTCTTGAACCCCATGTCGGTAAGCATGGGTACCAGCGTGTGGGCTGCACTGCGGCGTGCCGTCTCCACGATGTCGAGGGCGGGCAGGTCGGCTATGATGCCCTTGCGCCCTTCCTGCTCGTATGCACTCAGTTCCTCGTCGCTGAAGTTGCTGCGCGTAAGGGACACATACTGGCGCACGCCAGCATGGTCTATCTTTGTGGCGGTGAGCACCACCTTGGGGTCTGGCAGGATAATCTCTATCTTCTCGCCCTGTCGCCTTACGTTCTTGGCAGAGAAGCCGGCAAAGTCGACATATGCCTTCACTGTGGCATCTATGGGGATGGCCACCTTGCGCCTGCCGCCGGGCAAGGCGATGGAGAAGTCGTTCTTGAGGATGGAGCCTTTCAGTTTTAGTTGGTCGTCGTGGGTCACTATCTTGTGTATGTGTGCCTCGGCGGTGTACAGGCGCGAACACCTCTGCACCTGTGCCACCAGCAGGGGTATGGTGTCTACCGCCGCGGTGTCCTTCTCCGTCTGCCCGTTGCGGCATGCTGCAAGGCATAGGAAAGCGAGGAGGAGTGTAAGGGCCGTCTGTTTCATAATCGTTGTTGCTTATGGAATGCAAAGTTAATACAAATATTTGACAAATACGGTCTCTTTGTGTCAAAATTGAAGCAAACGTCCTTCTTTTTCTTCCGATGTGATACGGGAGGGCGTGTGGAGCCGCGATCATTAAAGGCGGTTAAAAGTAAAAAGGCTGTTTAAAGGTAAAAGGGTAAAAAGGTAAAAGGGTAAAAAAGTAAAAAGGTAAAAAAGGTAGAAAGTGCGGGTAAAGGTAAAAAGTAAAAAAGGCTTTTGTAAAAGAGCGTTAAAAATATACTTTTTCTTTGTCCGTCATTAAACTTTTATGCCGTTGGCGGGTCTTATGTATGATTAGAATTCATAAACAGAACTTTTATTTAATCGTGTAAAAAGTTCAATAGGATTTATTAGTTAGTATTAGGTTGGGCGTCCTCTTTGTGAAAAGGGGGCGCTTTTTTATTGCTGCTATCCTTTGGCAGTCTTGTTTTTTATGCTTACCTTTGTGGCATCATTGCATATTATGGCATACAATTTATGAAAAGACAATTACCCTTGCTCGTGACGGTGGCTCTGGTGGTAGCAGCAGCCTTGCCGTCGTGTACAGAAAAGAAGAAGAACGATGGCATCATCATCGCCCCAAAGCCGGTACAGGAGAAACCCCGGGAAACTCAGCGTATGAGTGGCTACGAGCAGTCGCGCGACGTGGAGTGGCTGGGCAGTGTATATAAGGTGGTGATGAAACGTGAGGCGGACACTTCCCTGCCTCTGGCAGAGAGCGATGACCACACGCGCTACTATGACAACATAATAACCATCAGAGTGGTGCGCAAGGACGGTTCCACCTTCTTCGACCGTACATTCCGCAAGGCCGACTTCACTGCCTTTCTGGACGATGATACACGCAAGACGGGTGCCCTCTTGGGACTTGTCTTTGTGGAGGCCAAAGGCGACTATCTTGTCTTTGCCGGCAGTGTGGGATCGCCCGACGTGATGAGCGACGAGTATGTGCCGTTGCTGGTCAAGGTGAGTCGCATGGGGGCTGTGAGCATAGCCATGGATACCCAACTGGACACTGGCGGCGAGGAGGATAAACCGCAGAGTAAGTCACAGAACAAGAAGAGTCAGACAGAAGATGACGATGACGAAGACGGCGTGTAGGGCAGTCTTGCCCTTTGCGCATACGTTGTTTGCAGATAAACACCCAAAAAGAGAGTTGCCACATTTGTGACAACTCTCTTTTTGGGTGTTTATTCTTTTTGCTTTTTTACCTTTAATCGGCCTTTACTTCATGAGTTTGCGGTAGTCGCGTTCGAAATGCTGCGGATGCCGTCCCAGAAAGAGCACGTTGAGCAGACAGTTGGCCACCATCGTCGTGTCGTCGATGTCGGCACCGCGTCCCTTCCTTACTTCCTTGCCCAGGCACACATCCCATGTCGTGTCGAAGCAACTGTCGTCAGCTCCCACTATCATGTTGTTCCTGGAGTTGGGGTCTTCCTTCAGTTCGTAGACGATAGACTTCTTTGAAAGGATAGGTTTGATGCTGCACAGCATACCGTATGCTTTCTCGAACACGTCGCGGTGAAGGGAGGCATTGGGGAACATCTCGTTGACAGCGGGGAATACCTCCTCAAAGTCGAACGCCTGGAACAGTTGGTATAGTTTCATGCTTGCTCTTTTTAAAACTTTGCCATCTTGATTGCATCGACGGCACACTCGTCGCCCTTGTTGCCCAGTTTTCCGCCGCTTCTGTCCTTAGCCTGCTGCAGGTCGTTGGTGGTAAGGAGACCGTATATTACGGGAATTTCCTGTGTGGCGTTGAGGCGGGCGATGCCGTAGGTTACGCCTTGGCAGATGTAGTCGAAGTGGGGCGTCTCACCGCGTATAACACTGCCCAGTACGATGACGGCATCATAGCCGCCGTTGAGCACCATCTGGTGGGCACCGTATATCAGTTCGAAGCTGCCCGGCACCGTCTTGATGTGGATATTCTCCTGCAGTGTGCCGTGCTTCTGCAGCGTTTCCACTGCACCGTTGAGCAGCGCACCCGTAATTTCGGGATTCCACTCGGCCACCACAATGCCGAAGCACATGTTGCTGGCATCGGGTACCGTGTTGATGTCGTATTCGGACAAGTTGTGAAGTGCTGTAGCCATAGTGTGCCTTTAGTTGGAAGCTCTTTCTATGTACTTGTCTATCTCTCCGCTCTGTACGAGCATGGAGTTGACATACTTCTTCTTGATGTTCTGGTAAATCTTCAGGGCATCGTCCTTCTTGTTCTGGCTCTCGAGAACCTCACCGGCCTTGACAAGGAAAGCAGGAGAAAGGCTGTTGTTGGTATCGTCCTCAGCCTTGCTGTCTGCCATGTCGGCAGCCTTCTTGAAGGCGTCTACGGCCTGGTCCAACTTGTTCAGGTGGGCATAGGCATCGCCCAAAGCTGCCTCAGCGGCAGGACTTATCATCTGGTCGCCCTTGCTGGAGAAGGCATCGAGACTCTTCTCTGCCTCTGCCCATTTGCCCAGGTTGGCATAGCACAGACCGGCATAGAGATTGGCGAGGTTGCCTGCCTTGGTGCTGCCGTACTCGCTGGCTATCTTGGCAAAGCCTACGTAGCCGGCACCGTCACCGTTGAGGGCCTGGTCGAACATCTCGTTGTTGAAGTAAGTCTGGCCTTTGCCGAGCATGGTGCTCGCCTTGTCCTCGCGCGGACCAGAGATCTGCGACATATAGAGGAATATACCTGCAATGACGACGATAACCGCTACCACTGCGATAAGAACGACCTTCCTGTACTTCATAACGAAGGCCTCGTTGCTGTTGAGGCTCCCGATCGTTTCGGGAACCTGTTGGGTTTTGTTTGACATTGTTATATTTGTTATTTATTGTTCTGTCTTTTAGGTTGCAAAAATACGTAATTTTATCCATATATTGAAATTAATACCCCACTTTTTTCTTTTTTCGCCCTTTTTCCGCTAACTTTGCACGGCATTAGCGGCTTTCATCATATGATTTTAAGGAATATATCTATTGTAAACTACAAGAACATCAGACTTGCCAATCTGGACTTGTCGCCCAAGGTGAACTGCTTTATCGGTCACAACGGGGTGGGCAAGACCAATTTCCTCGATGCGGTGTATTACCTGTCTTTCTGCCGCAGTGCCTACAATCCTGTCGACTCGCAGGTTATCACCCACGACGAGGATTACTTCATGATGGAGGGCAACTACCTCGACGAACGTGGTGATGAGGAGAACATCTACTGTGGCATGAAGAGGGGAACCAAAAAGCATTTCAAACGCAACAAGAAGGAATACAAACGGCTCTCGCAGCATATAGGACTGATACCTCTCGTACTGGTGTCTCCCTCTGACACCATCCTAATAGCGGGTGGCAGCGAGGAGCGGCGCAGACTGATGGATGTCGTCATTTCGCAGTACGACCATACGTACATGGAGGCGCTAACCTGCTACAATAAGGCACTTCAGCAGCGTAACGCCCTGCTGAAGATGGAGGCGGAGCCGGATGCGGCACTGATGGAGATATGGGAACAGGAGATGGCGCGCAACGGTGAGACGCTTTACCGTAAACGATGTGCCTTCATCGACGAGCTGATTCCTGTTTTCCAGCGCATCTACCAGCACATATCGGGCAGACATGAGGAGGTAGGACTGCGCTATATGTCGCATTGCCAACGGGGGAACTTGCTGGAGGTGATACAGCGTGACCGCCTGAAGGACCGTGCCGTGGGGTACTCGCTGCACGGTGTTCACCGCGATGACCTGGAGATGATGATAGGCGACTACCAGATGAAGCGTGAGGGAAGTCAGGGACAGAACAAGACGTTTGTCATTGCCTTGAAACTGGCACAGTTTGACTTCCTCCGCCGTACGTGCTCCACTACCACGCCGCTGCTCCTGCTAGATGATGTGTTCGACAAGTTGGACGCACAGCGTGTGGAGGCTATCGTGGAACTGGTTTCGGGCGACAGCTTCGGCCAGATTTTCATGACCGACACCAACCGTGACCATCTGGATAAGATTCTCTCCAAGGGAATGGGCGACTATCGTATCTTCAACGTGGAGGACGGGCAGTTTGAGGCCGTTTAAAGGTAAAAAAGTAAAAAGGCCGATTAAAGGTAAAAAGGTAAAAAAGTAAAAAGGTAAAAAGAGGGCTTCAGTCAAAAAAGCTGTTGTCCCTTAACTCCTCTAACTTTCCTTAACTCCTCTAACTCCTCTAACTTCCCTTAACTCCTGTAACTTTCCAAGAGTGACGAGTCAAACGGCAAAGGTATCTGTAGAGGAGGTACGGCGCCCCCGCCGTACCACTCAGTAAGGAATTGTAGCTTCGCCCAAGAGAAATGTACCAACTTATTTTTAATCATTACTTAACTCCCCTAACTTCCAAAATTCTCCTTTAATTCCTACGGATAATAAGTAAATTAATAATAACAGTAGTTTATATTATGTTCAGAAGAAAAGTACGATCCCTTTCTGAGCTGTTGCCGGAGATACTGCGCAACGAGGGACTTGAGACCCCCTTGCGCCAGAAGCGCATCCTGTCCGCATGGGCAGAGGTGATGGGCAAAGTCGTGGCTCAGTATACGGGCGACAAGTTCATCAAGAACCAGACGCTTTACGTGAAGATACTCAATCCTGCACTGCGTGCCGACTTGTCGCTCAACCGTTCCGCTATCGTACAGCGCCTTAATCAGGCAGCTGGTGCATTTGTCATCTCAGATATCCGCTTCTATACCATTGCGTCCATCGTGATGTCGGTGGCTTCGGTGGGTATGCTGTCCACTTTCTGAAAATCGAAGCAAACACCTATTTTATATATATGTGGCATCTTGGCAAGCAGGCGGTCGTAATAGCCCTTTCCTCTGCCAAGTCGGTGCCCGGCACGGTCGAATGCCATGCCAGGGATGACGGCAGTCTCTATCTCTGCGTATCTTTCTATAGACAGCAGTGTGCCTGTAGGTTCCATGATGTGGAACGCCCCCTCCTGGAGGTCCTGTCTGCCGGTGTAGCGGCGCAGCTCCATGTCTACAGGACTTGTTATGCGTGGCAGGTATACGTGCTTGCCCTCTGAGGCGAGTCGGTCCATGAGGTTATGGGTGCACACCTCGTCCTCGAGCGAGCAGTACAGCAGTATGCTGCGGGCTTGCCTTACCATGGGGTGGGCGTAGAGCCGCTGCAATACAGGAAGCGACAGTTCTTCAAGTTGTGTCTTGGAGAACTGTCGCTTCTCTTGTCTTATGAGGTCTCGTAATGTGGCTTTGTCCATGCGTGTGTTCTTCCGGTTACGCCTCCGCCATCCACGGCAGGTTGCCGTGCAGCGAGCGGTATTCGTAGGGTATCTTTGCCTCTGCCACCTTCTGCTTCTTTTTGGGGGCAGAAGGAGTTGCGGCTGGCTTTTTGGGGAAAGCTTCGTGCTTGGAGAATACCTCGAGGGTCTTGCGTATAACGGGGTCATCCTGGTTGATGTACTCGTTCCATGCCTGTTCGCTGAGCATGTTGTACACCACGCGACTGTTGATGTAGCGTTCCAGCAGCTTGTGCGACTTGCGTATGAGCAGGTTGCGGCGCTGCAGACCATGCTTGTCGGCATAGGTGGCAAACTTGTCCACCATGTTCTGCTGGTCCAGATAGTCGGCCAACTGCATCATCTCCTTGAAATTGTTCAGCTTGGGGCGGTTGTCGTCTGTATAGGTAAAGGCAAACTGCAGTATGAGTCCGCTCATGCTGGCTTCCTTGAAGTAGGACGTCATGCCAGTAGTGTCTTCCGGCACGAAGATGTCGGGCGTGATGCCTCCTCCTCCGTACACGATGCGTCCCAGTCCGGTATGGTATGCCGGTCCTGTGTGCTTGATACTGTCAGACGAGAAGAACTCTCCGTGCTGGTAGCGTGTAAGGAGATCTTGCTCGTAGTCCTTGTCGTTTCCCAGCGTGTAGGGCTTCTGTATGCAGCGTCCCGAGGGTGTGTAGTAGCGTGCTATGGTGAGGCGTATCATGCTATGGTCAGGGAACTCTATCTGCTGCTGCACCAGTCCCTTGCCAAACGAGCGACGGCCAATGATGGTGGCGCGGTCGTTGTCCTGCATGGCTCCTGCGAAAATCTCGGATGCCGAGGCTGACCCTTCGTTGATGAGCACCACGAGCGGAAGTTTGGGATAAGAACCCTTGCCGTCGCTGCGGAAGTCCTGTCTTGGTGATTTGCGTCCCTGGGTATAGACAATGAGCTTCTTGTCGGGCAAGAATTCGTTGGCCATGTTGATGGCAGCCGTCAGGTATCCACCCGTGTTGTCGCGCAGGTCGATGCAGAGGTTGCTGAATCCTTCCTGCGAGAGCTTGGCCAGAGCGATGAGCATTTCGGGATAGGTGTTCTCACCGAAGTTCTTGATGCGTATGTATCCAGTCTCGTCATCGAGCATGTAGGCAGCAGTGACGCTCTTGGTGGGAATTTCTCCGCGCGTAACGGTAAACTGCTGTACCTGCTTGCTACCATAGCGCACCACGCCTATCTTTACCTTCGTGTCCTTGGCTCCCTTGAGGTTGCGCATGGCCACCTCGTTGGTGATGCCCTTGCCAGTAAAGGGCTTGCCGTCTACGGTTACAATCTTGTCGCCGGCCAGCAGTCCGGCCTTCTCGGCAGGTCCGTTCTGTATAACGTTCTGCACGTGTATGGTGTCTTCGCGTATTACGAACTCGATGCCCACACCGCAGAACGAGCCTTTCAGGTCATCGTTGGTAGCTGCCGCATCCTTGGCACTGATGTACACGGAATGGGGGTCCAGCTCTGCCAGTATCTGGGGTATGGCCTTGTCTACCAGTGAGTCGATGTTGATGGAGTCCACATACTGGTCGTCTATGATGTGCAGCAGGTTGTTGAGTCTGTTGCTTCCGCTGTTGACGATGTTGAGCCTGTTACCCGCGAAATGGTTGGAGAAGAACGACCCTATCAGTATTCCCGCCACCACGCACAGGGCCATGATGACGGGCATGAAACGGTTGCTCTTGTTCTTGTTGTTGTTCATATGTATGTTTTTAAACATTCTGGGAGTCTGGGCAGTTGGAAGGGTTGAGGTATTCCACCTTTATTCCTGCCCTCTCCATGAGTTGTATGCCATCGTTGAGACGGTATTTCTCGGCGTATACCACGCGCTTGATGCCTGCCTGGATGATGAGTTTGGCACACTCTATGCAGGGCGAGGCGGTAACGTAGAGCGTACTGCCGTCGCTGTTGTTGCTGCTGCGTGCCAGTTTGGTGATGGCGTTTGCCTCTGCGTGCAGTACATAGGGCTTGGTGACATCGTCCTCTTCGCACACGTTCTCGAATCCGCTGGGCGTTCCGTTGTATCCGTCGCTGATAATCATCTTGTCCTTCACAACGATGGCACCCACCTGGCGGCGTTTGCAGTAGCTGTTCTCTGCCCATATCTTCGCCATACGCAGGTAGCGCAGGTCGAGTTTTTCCTGTTTGTCGTCTTGGTAGCTCATAGAGGACTTTTACGGTTTTACCTTTTTACTTTTTTACCCTTTTACCTTTATCTCGTTGCGCTCGAGCAGGGCATTGATGGTAGGCTCCTGTCCGCGGAAACGTTTGTAGAGAGTCATGGGGTGTTCCGTGCCACCTTTTGAGAGGATGTTGTCGCGGAAGCTCTGTGCCGTAGCCTGGTCGAAGATGCCGTGCTCCTTGAACACGCTGAAGGCATCGGCATCGAGCACCTCCGCCCACTTATAGCTGTAGTATCCGGCGGCATATCCTCCTGCCATGATGTGCGAGAACTGCACGGTCATGCAGGTATTGGTGGGCTGTGGAGTGATAATGGCCTCTGCCCATGCTTTCTTCTCGAAGGGTATGATGTCTTCGGTAAAAGCATCGCGCTGGGTGTAGTATGCCATGTCGAGCAGGCCGAAACTTACCTGCCTCAGGCAACTGCTTGCCGCCATGAAGTTGCGGCTCTTCACGATGCGCTCTATCAGTTCGTCGGGCAATGGCTCGCCCGTCTGATAGTGGAAGGCGAATGTGCGCAGGAAGTCTTTCTCCACTGCAAAGTTTTCCATAAACTGCGAGGGCAGTTCCACGAAGTCCCACCATACGTTGGTGCCCGAAAGGCTCTCAAAGCGTGTGTTGGCGAACATTCCGTGCAGGCTGTGTCCGAACTCGTGCAGGAAGGTCTCCACCTCGCCCAGCGTCAACAGGGCGGGCTTCTCGGCAGTGGGCTTGGTGAAGTTCATCACCACGCTGACATGCGGTCGCACGTTGTTGCCCTTGTGGTCTATCCACTGTCCTTGGAACTCGGTCATCCAGGCACCTCCCTGCTTTCCTTTGCGGGGGAAGAAGTCGGCATAGAACACCGCCAGGTAACTGCCGTCCTTGTCGTACACCTCGTATGCCTTCACGTCGGGGTGGTAGACTGGGATATCCTTGTTCTCGTGGAAGGTAATGCCGTAGAGCTTGCCGGCCAGTCCGAACACACCTTCTATCACTTTGTCGAGCTGGAAGTAGGGGCGCAGCATCTCTGCATCGAGGTTGTACTTTTCCATCTTCAGCTTGTGTGCATAGAAGCTCTGGTCCCACGGTTCCATAACGAAGTCGTCACCTTCCTCCTTCTTGGCCAGTGCCGTGACCTCTTTCATCTCCTTCAGTGCTGTGGGCTTGTAGGCAGCGATGAGGTCATCGAGCAGTTTGTACACGTTCCCGACGTTGCTGGCCATACGGTGGCGCAGTACATAGTCGGCATAGGTGTCGAATCCGAGCAACTGTGCCAGTTCGCGCCTGAGGTTTACCAGTCGCTTGCATATCTCCATGTTGTTGCAGTCGTTGTCGTGCGTACACTCCGTGTTGCGTGCCATATACATCTGGCGGCGCAGTTCGCGCTGTGTGGAGTATGTCATGAAGGGGGAGTAGCTGGGGAAGTCGAGTGTGAACACCCATCCTTCTTTTTGCTGTTCCTGTGCCGTCTGTCTGGCAGCTGCCACAGCTGTCTCGGGCAGTCCGTCAAGTTGTGCCTCGTCGGTGATGTGGAGCGTGAAGGCTTTGTTTTCTTTCAGCAGGTTTTGCGAAAATTGCAGCGTCAGCATGGCAGCCTCTTCCGTGAGGCGGCGCAGTTGCTCCTTGCCCTGTTCGTCGAGCAGGGCACCGCTGCGCACGAAACCGTCGTAGCTGGTGTCGAGCAGCATCTTCTCTTCGGGCGTGAGCTGGCGGTTGGGGTGGTCGTGTACGTGCTTTACGCGGTCGAAGAGCTGGCGGTTGAGCGTGATGTCGTTGGCGTGCTTGGTCAGTATGGGGCTGAGCTTCTGTGCCAGAGCCTCCATCTCGTCGCACGTCTCGGCACTCATCATGCACGAGAAGGCGTTGGATACACGGCTCAGCAGGTCATAGTAGTGCTCGCCCTTTTCGGTGTCTACCCTTGCTATGGTATTCTCGAAGGTAGGCTCGTCGGGGTCGTTCACTATCTTGTCTGTTGCCTCGTCATCTCGCCTTATGCCTTCCATGAAGGCTTCCTCGTAGTCTTCGAGGTGTATGCGGTGGAAGGGCACGGTGTCGTGCGGTGTGTTGTATGGTTCGAAAAAGGGGTTGGTGTGTATAGTCTCTCTGCTGTTGTCTTGTGGCATACTAACTTGTGTGTTATATAAATCTTGTGTGTTATATATAGATAATGTGCAAAGTTAGTAAAAAAGGTGTTATCCGTGCTTGGAGCAGTGGGTAATTTAACATACTTTATTCTTGGCTCCCCTTTCGTTGCAGCAAAGTTGCAGTTTTTTGCTTTACGTCATCCGTCAAAGGTGGTTTTTTAGAATCCGCCTGGCATTTTTCCATGGCTGGTATTACGATACGGCTGCGTTGCAGACGGATGAGTCCTTGTGCCTGCAGACGGTTGAGTGCCCTTGATACTTTGATGCGGGTGGCATTGTTCTCCAGGGCGAGTCTCCTCATCGTGATATGGAGGATTTTCTGTCCTTCGGGGTGTATGCAGAGCGACTTGAAGAAACGGATGATGCGCTCGTCCAGTGTGGCGGGCGGTGCCTGCAGCGTACGCCTGTAGTAGCGTTGGCTCTGCGTGGTGACGAGGTTGAGCAGATTGAGCCGAAAGATAATGAAGTCGGTGGACAACTGGAGGGCTTCCTGCTTGGTGATACAAAGCAGACTGCACTGTGTCAGTGCCGTATAGGTGTGGGTGAAATATTGGTGCAGACCGAAGAGGCACTCCGGTTGGAAAGCGTCGGGCGGCGAGATAGTCTCCTCCATGCAGTAGCCGTTGTCCTCGCAGGATGTTTGTACCTTCACCTTGCCGTCCAGCAGAAAATAAAGGTGTGTGCACGGTGAGCCATTGGCTGCAATGACGGTGTCCGGCTCTATCTTCCTGAAGTCAAGGCGTGTTTGGCCTGCAGCTTTCTGCAGGTCATCGCGGCTCATGCCCAGGAAGAGGGGCAGGGACAGCAGGTTGTCGTATCGTTTGTTTGCAGGCATGCCCTCTGTAGGTATTTTACCTTTTTACTTTTTTACCTTTACTTTACTCCAGTATCTTGTCCTTGAGCGAGGGCGAGTACCATACTTGGTTGTGTCCCTGTCGGTCGGCATAGATGAGGTATGCCATCAGTTCGGGATGCCTGTCGAGTATCTTCCTGGCCCCCTCCATGCCCGTCACCATAAAGGATGTGGCATAGGCATCTGCCGTGGCGCAGTCTTTTGCCAGCACCGTGGCAGACAGGATGCTGTGCTGCACGGGATAGCCTGTCTTGGGGTCTACGGTGTGTGCATACTTCTTTCCGTTCTTGTAGTAGAAGTTGCGGTAGTTGCCGCTGGTTGCCATCGCCATGTCTGTGACGTTGAGCACTACCTGCAACTCCTGGTTGACGTTAAGCGAGTCGTCAGTGGGCTTGTTTACACCGATGTGCCACGGCACGCGTTTCTCGCTGTTGCCGCACGTCACTATCTCGCCGCCTATCTCTATCATGAAGTTCTTGATGTCGTTGCGGTGGAACAGTCTTGCCACCACAACGCAGCCGTAGCCCTTGGCAATGGCGGAGCAGTCGAGCATCAGGCGCTGGTCCTTCTTCTCTATGCGCCTGTTCTCTGTGAGGCTTACCTTCTTGTATCCTACGAACGAGCGTAGGCTGTCTATGACGTGGCGTGTAGGCTCTACACCCTTCTTGAAGCCGAACCCCCACTCGTTTACCAACGGTGCAACGGTGATGTCGAAGGCGCCGTCGGTGTCATCGGCTATCTTCATGGCCATGTTGTACACCTCGCAGAACATGTCGTTGACCTGTACCGGTTCGTTGCGGTTTACCTGCGAGATGATGGAAGTCTTGTTAAAGGGCGACAATGACTGGTCCACCTTTTTTAGTTCCGCCTCAATCTCCTGTTTCAGATTGGTCTCGCTCTGGTAGGTAATGTGGTATATGGTGCCGAAGACAAATCCTTCGTCGTGCTGGTAGGGCATGGATCGCTGTTGGCGTATGATGACTATGGTGCCAATGATGAGCAATAGCAGGAAAGGCAGTTGCCAGATGAGTCTTTTCTTTTTCATAATTCGAACGTTACGTTAAAAGTGCCGCCGAAGCGTGATCCGCCCTGTATGCCGTATCCGGGCACATACCAGGTGCTGCCGAGGTCTCCGTCGTTGTGGAACAGCCTCCGCTTGTACCGTAGGCTCCACCCCAGGCGTATGGGACCCCACAACTTGGCGTCCACCCCGAATATGGCCTCCATCCAGTGGTAGTTGCACTTCACGCCCGTGGCACCGTATTCGGCAGTCTCTCCCCACACGGGGTCGGTAACGCCAGGACTGGACAGGTCGAACTTGTAATAGGTGAGGGCATAGCGCAGGCCGGCATAGAGGCGGTATATGTCGTGCTTGTTCTTCAGCAGGTTGAAGTCGCATCCTATACGTCCGTAGGGGCCTGTGGTCTTGTAGGTGATATTGGTGCTCTCGTCTGTGCCGTTGGCCTTTCCCAGCCCCAATTCGAATACGGGGAAGTACTTGTCTTTCAGGTTTACGCGCAGGGCAGCCTCATACTGTCCGTAGTCGCTTACCATGAGTTGTATGGGACCTATGAGGTCTACGCTTACGGCCACATGGCGAAAGAGGGCTGTGGTATCTTTCTGCTCTGTTTCTATCCGCTTGCTGCTACCCTGTTGGGCTGCAGCGCGTGCGGGGAGAAGGAGCCATGCGCTAATCGCGGTAGCCAAAGTAAATGTAGAAATGAGACTTCGTTTCGTCATAAGTTGCTTCTTTGCAGTTGATGCTGATGGAGTCGATGCGGTGATGGGTGGTCTCTATGCCCGTGATGGTGTGGAAGAACGATGGGCTGCAGTCTACCGACTCAAAATGAGGGTAGTCCTCTTTCCTGACGATGATCGTGTCGAGGTAGGCGCGCTTCAGCGTGTCGCGTGTCTCGAAGAAGAAAGTGTCTGCCGGTTGGCTGTAGCTCATGGGCAGCAGTATGCTGTCTATATTCACGTCGCGGTTGACGATGACGCTGTCTATGCCCGTGCGGCGGGGGGTGGAGATGGTAAGCGTATCGGTGAGGCGTGTGATGTTACCCTGCAACTTGTACTTGCTGTACACTGTGTTGTTGAGGGGACAGTCGAGCGAGGTGCAGCCTGCCATGACCATGATACTGGCGAAGATGATAGGGACTATTTTCCGCATCTTATCTCTTTTTCTATTTGGTAATCGTTTCTGTTGGGGTTCTGCCGGCTCACAAGGTCGCCAATGAATCCGGCCAGGAAGAGTTGGCTTCCGAGCAGCATAGCGGTGAGGGCGATGAAGAAATAGGGCGAGTCGGTGATGAGGTGCCCGTAGATACCGTTGTGCAGGCTGATGCACTTGTCTATGGCGAGCCCTATGAGGGATAGGAAACCTACGAAGAACACCATGCTGCCGAGGAATCCGAAGACGTGCATCGGCTTCTTGCCGAAGTTGCTGAGAAACCACAGGGTCATCAGGTCGAGATAACCGTTCACAAACCTGTTCCATCCCATAAACTTCGATACGCCGAACTTGCGTGCCTGGTGGTGTACGGGTTTTTCGCCTATCTTGGAGAAACCGGCATTCTTTGCCAAATAGGGTATGTAGCGGTGCATCTCGCCGTACACCTCAATATTCTTCACCACATCACGCCGGTATGCCTTTAGACCGCAGTTGAAGTCGTGCAGGTTGCTGATGCCGCTCACCTTGCGTGCTGTAGCGTTAAAGAGCTTGGTAGGGATGGTCTTGGACAAGGGGTCGCCCTGCTTGCGGTTCTGTTTATAGCCCGATACGAGGTCGTAACCGTCGCGTGTTATCATCTCGTAGAGCCCCGGTATCTCGTCGGGCGAGTCTTGCAGGTCGGCATCCATGGTGATGACGACATCTCCCTGGGCTTCCTTGAAACCGCAGTAGAGGGCGGGACTCTTGCCGTAGTTGCGGCGGAACTTGATGCCTTTGACATACTCCGACTTGGCGGCAAGGTCTTCTATCACTTGCCAGGAGCGGTCGGTGGAGCCGTCGTTGACAAAGATTACTTCATAGCTGAAGCCGTTGGCTTTCATTACCCGTTCTATCCATGCGTACAGTTCGGGCAGCGACTCCTCCTCGTTGTACAGGGGGATGATGACTGATATATCCATAATTGTGTTTGGGGGTTCTTGTTGGGTAGCGATGTTTTAGGGGTTACTGTTGTGTGGCGGACGGTCTTGTCCTGCGTGCCAGTACGGCAGCGATGATGGGGGTGAGTACGGCACCTACTATGAGGTCGGTTATCATGAACATGGACGCCCATGCCAACGGTTTCATTGTGATGATGCTGTCGATCAGTGTCTTGGCTTCGTTGGCGGATATCTTGTATACCTCCTGCAGTATGGGCGGATAGGTGCTTTCCAGCATGTATACGAAAGGCCCCATGTCCATAAAGCTGAACCACAGGTACTGTACTACGGTAAGCAACAGTGTGGCATTGAAAAAAGTCTGGATGCAATAGAATGCGCCACGGCGGAAAGAGATGCAGCCTTCGAGCGCATCGTCGCGGAAGTTCTTGAGCCTTGCGGCTACGACGAACGGGGTGCTGATAAGCAGTACGTTGGACAGCAGTCCCAAGGCGGCATACTTGGGCGTGATGCCCAGCATGGTGCATACGAAACTGGCTATCCATACCAGTCCGAGTATGGCACCGTCCTGACGTGCGAAGGCTTTGGTCTGAATCAGATTTTGTACGTTGATCATTACTTTGTGTATATAATGTCTTGCAAAGGTACTTATTTTTCTCCACATAGTGTCTATGGCGGTGGTATTTTTATATATTTTTGTGGGAAGAGGGCTTGCAAGTCGGCAAGAGGGACAACAGATACAGCACGCATAGACAACTTTTGTTTTCCGTTTTGTGCAACGTACAAAATGCAACGTACAAAAAAAGGGAATCTCCCATTTCGGAAAATTCCCTTCTTCTTGAGCCTCTTGTCGGATTCGAACCAACGACCCCGAGATTACAAATCACGTGCTCTGGCCAACTGAGCTAAAGAGGCGGGTGGACAAGCGATTCATATCGCACCGCTACAACCAAGTACCCTTGCTATGTTCCCATCCTGGGGGATTCCGAGGGAGCTGGTCGTATGAGACTTGTCCGTGTTGCTCGAAAGCGGCTGCAAAGTTAGTGCTTTCCTCCGAACCGACCAAATGTTTGGCGGAAAACTTTCTGTCATTAACTTCTATTAAGACAACAAACTCCCTTTGCCCTTCTGTTCTTTTCCTTTTTACCTTTCAACGGCGTATGCCCTCTTTTTACCTTTTTACTTTTTTGCCTTTCAACGGCTTTTACCTTTTTACTTTTTTACCTTTTTACCTTTCAAAAATCTACCACCGTGATACCAGCGCCTCCAAACTGCACGTGCTCGTCGGCATAGTGTGTCACATTGGGTACGCTGCTGAGGTACTGGCGTATGAGCTGGCGCAGGATGCCGTTGCCCTTGCCGTGCAGGATGCGCACACGTGGCATGCCTACCAGTATGGCATCGTCTATGAAGTATTGTACGGCGTTGAGGGCTTCGTCGCCTCGCATCCCCCGCACGTCTATGTCCTGATGGAAGTTGGCCTTGCGGTCGTCTATGGTCTTGCGCGTTTCCTGACTGATGCCGTACGTCAGACTCTCCTTGCGCTGCTCGGTCTTGTCGGCAGAGGTGGTCGAAGCACTGTCGGGAAGAGCATGCTCCAGCCGGTTGAGGCGCATCTTGGTGCGCATGCCGCCAAAGACGGCAGTAGCCATGTCACCGCTGATGTTCTCTATCTTGCCGACGGTGGAGAGTCCCTTGATGCGTACCGTGTCGCCCGCCTGCAACGGACGGTCATCTGACGGGCTGTTGGCCTGTGCGCCACGCAGGGCTGCGGCAGCCTTCTCCTGGTTCTGCGCCTTCTCCGCCTGTCGCTTGGCGTGGCGTTCCTTGCGCTGCTGTATCTGTGCTATCTTGCGCGCTATCTTGTCGTCGTTAGCTTTGCGGTCGGCCTCTTCCACCTCTTGCCTGAAGCGGTCCAGTTCCTGGCGTATGCGGCGTGTCTCCTCCTTTTCGGCCTGTTTCTCGCGTATCTCCCGTATGGTGTTCTCTATCTTGCGGTTGGCTTCTTTCAGCAGTTCGGCAGCTTCCTCCTTGGCTTTCTGCAGTATGGCTTTGCGGCTGCGCTCTATGTCCTCCAGGTCGCTCTCGTAGCGCGAGATGGTTTTCTCCATGTCCTTTTCGCGCTGGTGTATGTTCTGACGTTTGTTCTCCCAGTAGCGTTTGTCGCGCACGATGTCCTGCAGGTATTTGTCGCTCTGTATGTATTCGGAGCCCACGATGTCGGAGGCTTCCTTTATCACGTCCTCGGGCAGTCCGGTCTTGCGCGCTATCTCTATGGCAAACGACGAACCGGGCCGTCCTATGGCAAGCTGGAAGAGGGCTTTCATCTCGTGGCGGTCGTAGAGCATGGCTGCATTTGCCACGCCCTCGTGGCTGTCGGCAAAGTGTTTCAGGTTCTGGTAGTGGGTGGTGATGACACCGTATGCCTGCTGTTTGCAGAAGCGGTTGAGCACAGCCTCGGCTATGGCTCCGCCTATGCCCGGCTCGGTGCCTGTACCGAACTCGTCGATAAGGATGACGGTGTCGCTGTCGGCGGTCTTCAGCATATTCTTCATGTTGAGCAGGTGCGAGGAGTAGGTGGAGAGGTCGTTCTCCAGACTCTGCTCGTCGCCTATGTCTATCATGATGTTGCGGAACACGCCTGTCCGTGAACGTTCGCTCACGGGGATACTCAGTCCGCACTGCAACATGTACTGCAGCAGTCCCACCGTCTTGAGGCATACAGACTTGCCGCCTGCGTTGGGTCCGGAGATGATGAGGATGCGCTTGTCACGCGTAAGTTGTATGTCGAGCGGTACTGCTTTCTCCTGCTTTTTCTCGAGCGAGAGCTGCAGCAGGGGGTGTACGGCGTGTGTCCAGTCTATGTGCGGATGGGCTTCCACCTCCGGCTCTATGGCCTTGAAGGTGTCTGCCACTTTGCGCTTGGCCTGTATGAGGTCTATGACCGCCAGAAACCTATAGCTGTCGAGTATCTCCTTGGCGTGTGGCCGTACCTTGTCGGTGAAGGCGGTGAGTATGCGTATGATTTCCTTGCGCTCCTCGCCTTCCAGTTCGCGTACGCGGTTGTTGGCTTCCACCACCTCGGCTGGTTCTATGAACACGGTGCGCCCGGTGGCACTCTCGTCGTGCACGATGCCCCTTATCTTGCGCTTCAGGGTAGGTACGACGGGTATAACCAGTCGACCGTCGCGCAGGGTGGGGGTGACGTCTTTCTCTACTACGCCCTCGCTCTGTGCCGAGCGCAGTATATTATATAATGTACGCGAGATGCTTCCCTCCGTTCGGGCCAGTTCGCGGCGTATCTGCAGCAGTTCAGGTGTGGCATTGTCACGTATCTTGCCGAACTTGTCCAGTATCTGGTCGATGCGCTGTATCAGTTGTGGGAAAGTCATCACGTCTTCTGCCAGGTGGTGCAGGGCAGGGTAGGGGTATTTCTTCTCCCTGCGCCATCCGTCTTCCTGTTCGGCGTGGGCATCGTCCTCGTTGCTGTGGTTGAGTATGGCCACGATGTCGGCTATGGTCTTGAGCGAGCGCCGCAGGTCGAAGAGCTCGTCCTCCTCGAGGTGGGTGTTCTCCACGCGTGTGCGCTGTATGCTTGCCCTCACGTCGTAGAAGTACTGCAGGGGGAAGTCTTCCACCTCCTCCATCAGGCGGCGGAATTCCCTTACCTGCCCGAGCCACTCGTTTACTTGTTCGGCATCACTGCTGAACGCCATGTTGTCCACCTGTTCCTTGCCCAGCGGCGAGAGGCACTGTTGGCGCAGCATATTGCGTATTTCGTTGAAACCTATCTTCTGTTCGAAATTGTCTGGATATGTCATGTGTAGGAAGCCTTTTTACCTTTTTACCTTTTTACTTTTTTACCTCTGCTAAGCTGATTGGTACGGCGGGGCGCCGTACCTCCTAACAACGGCTTTTCTGGCGTAAGCCCTTTTTTTACCTTTTTACTTTTTTACCTTTTTACTTTTCCAAGAAATTCCCTTACTTCCCGGGTGTATTCCTTGTGGTGGTCGCGGTATGCCATAGCGTGAACGGACCCCTTGGCTATAAAGATGGCCTTGCGCCCTTTGTGCTTGGCGCGGTAGAGCGGGTGTACCATCCATGAAGGCACGAAGTCGTCGTTGTCACCGTGTATGAAGAGCATGGGCTTGGAGCATTTCGCCACCTGGTCAATCTGCCGTATCCCGTCGAATGACCATCCGTACTTCAGGCGGCAGAGCCATGATGTGACGTCCATCAGCGGGAAGGCAGGCAGTCCGAACTGCTCCTTCAGTTGGCAGGTAAACTCGTCCTTCACGCTGGTATATCCGCAGTCTTCCACGAAAGCCCGCAGATAGCAGGGCGTCTTTTCGCCCGAAGCCGCCATGGTGGTGGCAGCACCCATGGAGATGCCGTGCATCACCTCGTAGGCGGAGTCGTTGCCGGCAGAGAAGATGTTGTGTGCCACCTCCGCCCACCTGATGGCATCCCACCTGTCCAGGCACCCCATCTGTATGTGGTCGCCTTCGCTCTGGCCGTGCCCATAGAGGTCGGGCAGCAATACGTTCCACCCCATGTCGTGGTGGTACAGGTAGGCAATGTGGAGCATGCTCTCCGCCCGCATCTTGTAGCCGTGTACCACGATGGCGGTGCTGTCCGTGGGGTGGGGAGCATGCAGGTAGATGGCGTGTGCCCTGTAGCCCGACGGCATGGTGACGAAGGTATCGCGGAGGCAGTGGCTGGAGTAGACGGAGTCCATCCATGCGTTGGTCCACGGACACTCGCGCCTTACGCGCTGCAGTTGTGCTTTCTTTGACAGTCGTTGTTCCGGCTTGTAGCCCAGCGAGAAGTTGAGCATGTAGCATCCAGCACCGGTAAGGATGCCTGTCGTGGCGATGACAAGTGTCGTGACAACAGCAATCAGTATGTTTCTGTTTTTCTTCTTCATGTGTTCAGATCCTTTACAGGTCGGCGAGGTGACGCTCCACGGGAATGCCGCGGTTCTTGTCTTCGTTGTCTTTGTTCAGGTCTATCCAGTGGCGCAGTGTGTCCATGGCGCAGCGTGTGGCGTGCGGCAGTGTGTCGCCGTCCTTCATCCTGCCCACGATGATGCTCGAGAAGATGTCGCCTGTACCCGGAAACTGCACGGGAATCTCCTCGTAGTGCAGGGTGAAGTGCTCGCCGGTAGGGTCGTTGTAGCCCACCACGGCATGCTTGCCGTCCACCAGGCACGAGGTGACGAGTACGGAGTGCGAGCCTATGGCGCGCAGCTTGTCCACAAGGGTGTAGGCTTCATTCTGCGTGATGCCCTCTTCGCGGTAGGTCTCGCCTGTAAGCAGGCACGCCTCTGTATAGTTGGGGAAGCACAGGTGTGCCACGCCCAGCATCTCCTTCATGCAGCGCACGGTTCCTTCGTCAGCACCTCCGTACAACTTGCCGTAGTCGCCCATGACGGGGTCAACGAAGATGTCTGTGCCCTGTGCCGCTTGTGCACGGCAGTAGTTGGCCACGAGACGCGCCTGTTTCTCGGAGGGGATAAAGCCTGTGGTGATGGCATCGAAGTGTATGCCCAGTTGCTGCCACTTGCTTATGGCGTCCTCTATGTACGGTGTGCTCTCCATGACGGCATACTTGCCGTAGGGGAAGGTGTTGCTGATGAGCATGGTGGGCAGGTTGAACACGTCGTGCCCCATGTACGACAGGATGGGCATCTGCACGGCTGCCGCCACCTTGCCGTAACCGCACATGTCGCTGATGATGAGTATGTTGCTCTTTTCTTTCATGTCTTCTCTTGTTCCGTTCAGTAGCTGGCCGAGCACGCTATGCCTGCAGCCTCTACGCGGACCTTGATGGCATCGAGCGTGGCGGCAGGGGCTTTGCGCAGTAGCTTGTCGGGTGTCTCGCGGTCTATGGTGTATACCATCACCTGTTGTGGGCGTATGTCTTTCACCGCCTCCAGCCATGGTCCGATGTATTCTTCGCCGGTGTTGTCGAGTCCGTCGCCTTGCATGAACATCGTTTGGATGATGACGTGTCCGTCGAACGCCTTGAGGTGTCTGATCACTTCCTGTACGTCGTACGACGGTTGCTGCGGACGGTCTGCGCGCCGTATGTAGTCCATGTCTACGGTGTCCAACTTCTGTATGTTGTTGTCCACGAGCATGAGTGCCTCCCTTACCTCTTTCCGGTGCAGGAAGGTGGCGTTGCTCAGTACCGACACCTTGGCTTCGGGGAAGTAGCGGTTGCGCAGGGCCACGGTGTCTTCTATGATGCCCTTGAAGTCGGGATGCCCCGTAGGCTCGCCGTTGCCGGCAAAGGTTATTACGTCGAGGGGCAGTCGGTTGGCATGGCGTTCCGCCAGCACGCTTTCCAGTCCTTCCTTTACCGCCTCACGGGTAGGGCGTTTCTCCTTGGGACGGTGGTCGGCATTGAAGCCGCATTCGCAGTAAACGCAGTCGAACGAGCACACCTTGCCGTCACCGGGCATGAGGTTGACGCCGAGCGATACGCCCAGCCGGCGCGAGTGTACCGGACCGAAGATGGGCGATGGGTATATAATGGTTGACATGTATCTCTCTGTTTTTGAGTGCAAAGGTAGCAATAAATGTCGGAACGGGCAAAAAACTGCATAAAAAAGAGTTGGTGCAGGACGCACCAACTCCAGAATGATTTCCGAGAAAAAATATAGGAAATCTTTGTAATCGCTGCAAATATAGACTTTCTTTTCCAAACAGCCAAGCTTTTTCGCATGAAAAATGTGATTTTAACATTGTGTGCGTGTACATTCCGAAATATTTTATGTATCTTTGTGGCCAGTATCTACATCTATATTAATAACTAATCAAGACAAATGAAGAAAATCTTAAGAACCTTACTGCTTGCTTTCCTGCTGCCCGCATGTGCCATGGCCACAGGGTGGAACGAAGACGAGTACAAGCGCATCGAGCAGAGCATCCAACTGCCCAAGCTCAACGAGCGGAAGTTCCTCATCACCTCTTTCGGGGCGAAGACCACGGCTACGGCTGCCCAGAACCAGAAGGCCATCAACAGCGTCATCTCGCTCGTGTCGAAGAAGGGTGGCGGCAAGGTGGTGATACCCAAGGGCACATGGAACACGGGAGCCATCGAACTGAAGTCGGGTGTCAACCTTGTCATCGAGGAGGGCGCTACGCTCCACTTTGCCTTCGAGCCTAAGCTCTATCCACTCGTGCGTACGGCATGGGAAGGACTGGGCTGCTGGAACTACTCGCCCTGCATCTACGCCTATAAGGCTACCGACATCGCCATCACCGGCAAGGGCACCATCGACGGCGGCGGCAATAACGATACCTGGTGGCAGTGGAACGGCAACGCCTACTTCGGCTACAAGGAGGGCGTTACCACCGAGAACCAGAAAGCCGGCTCGCGTGCCAAACTGCAGAAGCAGGCCGAGGACGGTGTGCCTTTCGACGAGCGTAAGTTCGGACCCGGCACGGGGTTGCGCCCCCAGCTTGTCAACCTCGTGCGCTGTGAGCGTATCCTCATCCAGGGACTCAAGATGATCAACTCGCCCTTCTGGGTGATGCACCCCCTCCTGTCCAAGAACATCACGGTAGACGACGTGTATGTCTGGAACGAGGGACCCAACGGTGACGGATGCGACCCCGAGGCTTGCGAGAACGTGCTTATACAGAACTGTGTGTTCCATACGGGCGACGACTGCATCGCCATCAAGAGCGGGCGCAACAACGACGGCCGTCTCTGGAACCAGCCTTCCAAGAACATCATCATACGCGGATGCCGCATGGAGGATGGACACGGTGGCGTGGTCATCGGTTCGGAGATTTCGGGCGGATGCGAGAATGTGTATGCCGAGAACTGTGAGATGGACTCGCCCCATCTGGAGCGTATCCTGCGCATCAAGACCAACAACTGCCGTGGCGGTCTCATCAAGAACATCAACATGCGCAACGTCACCGTGGGACAGTGCAAGGAGGCGGTGGTGAAGATCAACCTCGACTATGAGTCGAAGGAGGCTTGCTACCGTGGCTTCGAACCGGTGGTACACGATGTGAACGTGGAGAACGTTACCTGTCAGAAGAGCCAGTATGGTGTGCTCATCATCGGTCGCGACCAGGTGGAGAACGTCTACGACATCAATGTGAAGAACTGTAAGTTTGACGGCGTTACCGTACAGCCCGTTAAGGTGACGGGAAAGACACGCAACGTGAAGTTCGAGAACCTTGTCATCAACGGTTCGCTCGTGCTCAACGAGGGCGAGCAGCCTTACAAGAACTACTCCGAGTGGCTCACCTACAGCGAGATGAAGCGTGTGCCCCATTCCTATCTGCTCGACTTCAGCACCAAGCCCAAGTGGAGCTATGTCATGGGCATCGAGATGGAGGGCATGCTCGACACGTACGAGCACTACAAGGAAGGCAATGCCGCCATCCTCGACTACCTCAAGGAATATCCCGCCACGATGATCGATGCGGAGGGCAATGTAAAGGGCTACAAGTATGAGGACTTCAACCTCGACAATGTGCGTACCGCCAAGTTTATACTGCGCATGCACAACCTCTTCCCCTCCAAGGGAACCGAACTGGCACTGAAGACCATTTTTAAGCAACTGCAGAACCAGCCCCGCACCAAGGAGGGCGTATATTGGCACAAGGCCATCTATGCCAACCAGGTATGGCTCGACGGTATCTTCATGGGACTGCCCTTCTATTGCAACTACGCCGTGCAGAACATGAAGCCGAAGAAGGCGAAGAAGATTCTCGACGATGCCGTAGACCAGATGGTGAAGACCGACCAGCGTACCTACGACGAGAAGACGCAGCTGTGGAAGCACGCCTGGGATGAGACCCACCAGCAGTTCTGGGCAGACAAGGAGAACGGCAAGAGCCAGCACACATGGGCAAGGGCTTTGGGCTGGTATGTCATGGCGATGACGGAGTGCCTTGATGCCATGCCCGAGGACTATGCCCGCCGTGGCGAGGTCATCGCCCTGCTCAACAAGGCGATGAAGAGCGTGGTGAAGTACCAGGACAAGAAGACGGGTGTGTGGTATGATGTCATGGATGTGAAGAGTGACAAGAACTACCTCGAGAGCACCGCCTCCAGCATGTTTGCCTATGTGCTGCTGAAAGGTTACCGCAAGGGCTACCTCTCTGCCGAATATCGCGATGCCGGTGTGAAGGCATACAAGGGCATCCTCAAGGAGTTCATCAAGGTGAATCCCGACAAGACCATCAGTCTCACACGCTGCTGCGCCGTGAGCGGCCTCGGTCCCGGCCCCGGTCCTTACGTCAAGAAACCCAACTACAAGCGCGACGGCAGTTTCGAATACTACATCAGCGAACCCATCCGCGACAATGACCCCAAGGGCGTAGGCCCCTTCATCTGGGCAAGCCTTGAGATGGAGCAGCAGGGACTGTAACACGCAATACACATATCTTTTGTCAAGAATTAGAGAATTAGAGAATTTCCCCGTTTGTTCTGAAATATGAGAATTACAGGAAAGGCTTGACTCGTCAAGCCGACTATTCTAAAATTCTTGCTAATTCCCTTCAGAAGAAAAATTCTTAAATTCTCTAATTCTTGAGAATAAAAGTACCAAGTTGTTTTTTGCGTATTACTTTCCTCTGAGGCAAATGATACGGCGAGGGCGCCGTACCTCCTAGTGAACACTTTTTTGTCAAGTGTCGGTAACTGTAGGAGGTACAGCGCCCTCGCTGTACCAATCAAACAAGAATCTATAAGTGATGATAAAAAATAACTTGGTACAATTTGAGTCTATTCTTGGCAATAAAACGTGCAAGAAGAAATGTTCTTTTTTGCTCTTTTTTTTATGTTAACTGAATTTTAATACCATTTTTTGTAATACTGAATACATTTTTTACTATCTTTGCAGCGGAAAAGCAGACACACGCCAAGTTGTGCCGCCTGCCACGCGAACAAGATAACAATTCACATATTTATTAATCCTTTAATTCTTACGTGTATGAATAAAATTTTACGCAACGTATTCCTCGTAGCAGTAATGCTTATTGCGAATGCAAGTTTCGCTGACACCTACACCTACACATTTGCGTCTGGTGATGCCAATAAAAATGGTAGCTGTTGGCTTCAAGGCATTGTGTGGACTGTCAACTCAAACAGTACATATTTTGGTAATATAGACAAGACCAAAGGACAACAGTATGGTTCTGGTAGCTTACCTGCTACAAGTTTGGTTCTTAGTACAACTAAGATACCAGGTACAATCTCCTCAATCAAAGTCAATACAAGTGGCGCAAGTAGTATCAAAGCAACTTTGGAAGTAAAAGTTGGTGGTACCACCTTTGGAGAAAATTACACCTTGACCACTACAGCCACAGATGTAACATTTACAGGCTCTGCTAAGGGCGAGGTTTCCTTGAACTATACTCAAACTTCCAAGAAGGCAATTTATATAAAGAGCATAGAAATAACAACTGATGAAGATATTGTATATGAAGATGAAAAAGTTGAAATAGCGGATAACATCGCTGAATTCAAAGCTCTTGCCTCTGGTACAAAAGCCGAACTTAGATTAAAAGATGCGGTGGTACAATATGTAAACGGAAACGATATGTATGTTGCTGATGCAACTGGTGGTATTGACTTTTACAAAAGCGACTTGACATACATAGCTGGTCAAACTCTTAATGGAAGCGTAACTGCAACATACAAAGATTATAATAGCCTTCCAGAGCTTACGGACATCGAATCAAATAAGCTTGAGGCATCTGATGAAGTTATAGATGTTACTCCTGTGGAAATGACCATTGCTGAAGCTGCCAACGTTTCCAATGCTTGCAAACTCGTGAAAATTACTAATGTAACAGCAGTATCAATAGACAGCAAATACTATACCGACGAAGATAAGACCATACAGATTTACGACAAGTTCAACCTGAATTACACTCCAGACACAGAAAAAGCGCATGACTATGTGGGTATAATTATTCCATACAACAAGGTCATCGAAATAGCACCAACAGTAGCTCCTATAACAACCGGCATCTCTTCCCTCTCTGCAGATGAGGCTGTTGCCGATGCTCCTGCCTACAACCTCGCTGGCCAGAAGGTAACAGGTGCCTACAAGGGCGTAGTTGTCAAGGGTGGCAAGAAGTTCGTGCAGAAGTAATAGGCATTACACCTTATTATATATAAGGCAGAAGGTTGCCCGCTGCAACCAAACAGCAATATGAATTCGTCCCTGTCTCCGCCGTCTTGGTGGAGACAGGGACGAAGTGTTTAATTCTTATTCTCTTCTTTGACAATTTTCTTGTTATTTCTTTGCAGACTCAGTGGAAAATCGTAACTTTGTCTTAGGAATTTAAAAGGAATAATGAATCATGGCGAATCAATTGTTACAATTTAGCCCTGCGCAGCAAGCTGTACTCAATGTCATTTCGTGTCTACAGTCAGAGCAAGACTTGTCTGACTTAAAGCGTACACTGATTAAGTTTATGAACGAGCGGATGCAAAAAGAGATGGATAAACTTTGGAACTCTGGAGCTTGGAGCAACGAAAGGTTGCAAGCTATGCAGTCTGAACACTTGCGTACTTCTTATAAATAGGCTATGCAAAGAAACGTAGTCTTGGATACTAACTGTTTGTTGCAAATCATTGCAAAAAGAAGCAAGAATTATACCTTATGGGAAGGATTCTTGGACGGAGACTATTGTCTTTGTTATACCAATGAAATTCTTGAAGAATACGAAGAGATACTTTGCCAAAAGGCTAACCGATTGATTGCTACTATGGTATTGGAGATTATTATTCAAGCTCCGAATACACAAAGAATTGATGCTCATTACCATTGGAATTTGATAACAAAGGAGCCTGATGATAATAAGTTTGTTGATTGTGCAATTTTTGCTAATGCTGATTTTATCGTTTCAGATGACAATCATTTCAAGGAATTGAAGTATGTTGAGTTTCCTAAAGTTGTTGTGCTGCGTTTGGAAGAGTTTGCAAACTTGTACAAAAAACATACAAGGGCGTAGTTGTCAAGGGTGGCAAGAAGTTCGTGCAGAAGTAATGAACATTACACCTTAATTATATAATATAAGGCAGAAAGGTTGCCGCTGCAACCAAACAATAATACAAATTCGTCCCTATCTTCGCCTTCATGGTGGAGACAGGGACGAACCGTTTAATTCTTAAGCACAAAAGCGCATACGCGAATGGATGACGCCGTAATACGTTTCATTATGTGTTTTAGGCCATAGCAGCCTCCATACAAGATATGCCAAGTTTTCGTTCTATCTCTGCAACACTCTTAAACGAAAAATTTGTGCTGCCAGAAAGAATCTTGCTAACATACTGTGGTGTAACGCCAAGCTTGTTAGCGATGTCAGAACGGTTCAACCCATTCTCTTGCATATAGTCTACAATAGACAGTGCTATTCCGCGTGACCATCTTAGCCATACCTCATTGTCTTGGCGCCACTTGGCATCTTCTGTGAATGTGCTGGGCTTATCACTCTGGTGAGTCTCCAAAAAATACAATGTTTTCTTTTTCATAATCATTCCTCCTCGAAAAATCAATAAAACTATCTTGGTCAAATACTCCGTTTTGTTTTAAGAAATCGCGACAGGCATTGAGTTTGTCCAGTTCTTTTTGGGTATGCTCCCGTTCCTGCATCGTAGCAGTCAGCTTGATGGTACCGCCCGTAACGACATATACATTCGGCTCAATGCGAATGGCATAGATACGAAGCCAGCTTGGATGTTGCTTCCTATCCCAATTTCTTGCTTTTTCGCGAGTTAGTTCGTGTGCTCGATTGTCTCCAAGACTAAGCGGATGAAATAGGTTGTCCAACTGTTCGGTGTAGGGAAAATCAAGAATGAGCCGCTCCAGCTCTTCTGCATCTTCCATAGTATCCTTAATGGCATCGCTGACTTTTTCTATTTTGAAAAATCCTTTCAGGTCTTCCAAGTTGGCAAAGAAAAAATCAAGCAAGTAGTTGAAATTACTCCACTGACGGAAAAGTACAGATAGTTCGTCAGTTTCTTTCCCGTCTTCTTTTACTGCCCAAAGATGGTTATACCCTGGTATGGTTCGTACAAATTTCATAAGTTAGTCTTGAATTCTACTGCAAATATAAGGTAAAGATTTGAGATGTGCAACTTTTAAGTTGCATATTTGCTTAAACCATCACAATATTTTCCTTTTCTCCACTTTTTTTCATAACTTTGCATTGTCTTTCCTGGTACAAGCTACGGGAAGGCATAGACTACAACAAACTACAACATAACCAACGACAAACAGTCAGAAACAAGAAAATGAAAAAGACTTCATTGACATTATTGGCTGCCTGTCTGCTCTCCACAGCAGCACAGGCACAGGCTCCCGCATTCCCCGGAGCCGAAGGACACGGCAGATACGTGACGGGTGGAAGAGGAGGAACCATCAAGCACGTCACCAACCTCAACAATAGCGGTACAGGGTCATTCCGCGCCGCAGTAACCGGCGATGCAAAGAAGATAGTGGTGTTCGATGTAGCGGGTGTCATCCCCTTGCAGTCTGATCTTAAAATCGGGGCAAACACCACCATCTTGGGGCAGACGGCTCCTTCGCCCGGTATCACCTTGCGCTATTTTACGGTACAGCCTCAGGACAACTGCATCATCCGTTTTGTCCGTTTCAGACGTGGACAGGAGAAAAACGTCAACGACGGAGCTGATGCCTCATGGCAGCGCAACGTGACGGGTGTCATCTTCGACCACTGCTCCTTCTCGTGGAGCATCGACGAGGTGGCATCGTTCTACGACAACAACAACTTCACCATGCAGTGGTGTACCGTTGCAGAGAGCCTTACCAACCCCGGCCACTCCAAGGGTGCACACGGCTACGGCGGCATCTGGGGCGGCAAGCTCGCCAGCTTCCACCACAACTTCATCGGTCATGTGCTGAACCGCGGACCGCGCTTCTGCGGTGCCCGCTACGGATGGAACGGATATAAGAACAACAAGGACTATAGCACCTACAAATGGGCGAATACCGTGCAGGCTGAGAATGTGGATTTCCGCAACTGCGTAATGTACAATGCGCAGGGTACATGCTACGGTGGTCCCGGCGGCGGACAGGTGAACATTGTGAACAACTACTACAAGGCAGGACCCAGCGAGAGCCTTTCCAAGACAACGCAGAATGGTATTTCTGTCAGTGTATCCAACGGTAAGGAGCGCGGCAGCCAAGACCGCATCACATCTGTATCAGTAGCCACAAAGGACAATGCGGACGAGAGCCATACGGAGTTGTACGACATGACGAGTCGTTACTACATCTCCGGCAATACGACGCATACCACAGCAGGTAAGATTACACCGAACCAAGACTGGAAAGGTATTTCATACGATGATGGTGTAGTTAAAAACAACGGTGAATATTACTCGCTCGATGTCCACAACTACTATGGCGATGCCGTGGAGCATACCACCATCGATGGCAAGTCGTATGTAAAGATAAAGATGGACGATCCTGCCCCCACCGGCACCGTTACCACCCACACGGCAGAGAACGCTTTTACTGCCGTACTGGCACATGCTGGAGCATCGCTCTATCGCGACGCAGTGGATGCACGCTACATGGAAGAGGCGCGTACAGGTACCGCCACCTACAAGGGCAGCGTCACAAAGTCGCCCGGACTCATCGACCTCGTGTCTGACGTGAAAGGATACACCGAGAGCAACTTCGGTACGGGTAGCAGGGAAAAGGGATTTGACAGCGACAACGACGGCATCCCCGACGCATGGGAGACAGCTAACGGACTGAACCCCAACGATGCTTCGGATGCCACTATCTATACGCTCGACTCCAAGGGCTACTATACCAACATCGAGGTGTATGCCAACTCGCTCGTGGAGGACATCATGAAGGCGGAGAACGAGAATGCAACGTATAAGGTGGACGAGTATTACCCCGAGGTGAAGACCGCAGGCATCGGTCACACCACAACCACCGGCAGTACCGTTGCCTCCATCGCCTACTACTCGCTCGACGGCAGCAGCCTCGATGCTCCGCGCAAAGGTGTCTCCATCCGCAAGATAACATTCAACAACGGCAAGACACATGCCGACAAGGTGATTATGTAAAAGAAACCAGATTGGACACAATATAAAAACGGGGTTCGGACATGATATCCGAACCCCGTTTTTATAGTGTGTCCTGGCGTTAACCGCCCGGGATTTTATTTATTCATATTCAAGGTAACCTGCATACGGTCGGGATTGATGATGACAGAAGGGTTGAAGTCCAGTTGCTTCAGGAAGTTGCTCCACTTCACCTGCTTGTCGAATACCGACGAGGTGTAGTTGTGCGTCACCTCTGCCAGTGTTGCTTCTGCAGCATAAGGCGTACCCTCAAACATTTCCTTGCAAATCTCTTCAGCCTTGTCATATTCCTTTTGTTCGAAAGCCTCGAACAGGTTGTAGAGATTTTCCTCGCCACCCTGTAGCAGTGCGACGAAATTATCTTCGTTCATGGCGAAGAGGTTTATCGTGGGCGAAGCATAGATATATTCGTAGTCGGCATCGGCATTGCTGGGCTTCACAGTGGTGCGTATGTATGCCATCTTCTTGAGCTGTGCCATGTATTTGTCGTATATGGCCTGTACCTCTGCCCGCTTTTCGTCAGACAAATCTTTAACCAGTGCTGTTTGTCTCAGTACGTCAGACATGCAGTAGCCATATCCCAATGCCTGGTTTCCATACAAAAGATCGAAAATGGAGGTGTATATCTCTTTCAAGTCATCCAGCGACAACTGGTCAGGGCTTTCGTATCCGGCAGCGATAATGTCCTGCAATTCTTTACGTGTTTGAAGGAAATCTTCAGTAGCTGTACCTACCCCCAGATTTATGCAGCTTACCGAGGCCCTCAATGCATCATCTATACCTTCTTGCATTTGCGTGTCGGTATAGATTGACGAATACCAGTCTGCTGCCTCTTTGAGTATGGTCATCATTTGTGGCATCTGCGTGAGG
This sequence comes from Oscillospiraceae bacterium, assembly GCA_963624905.1. Lineage (GTDB taxonomy): Bacteria > Bacteroidota > Bacteroidia > Bacteroidales > Bacteroidaceae > Prevotella. The sequence goes on along the minus strand of CAVFRG010000019.1, from coordinate 6,136 downwards.
TCGTAGAAGCCATGCGAGGTATAGCTTCCGCTATTATTCTGGTCGTTAAAATGTTTCTTGCATGCCTCATCTACGTAGTAGTCCACCAATTCACGCGACTTGGTCTTCAGCTTCTCCACATCATCGCCAGCCTCTGTCAGTTTTACAAGATATTCGGGGAAATAGCCTCCGCTGGTCACCTCGGCAGAAAGGATTCCGTAGTCGAACACCTGGCTGAAAGCTGCCATGTTCTCCAGCGCCCCCATGACGCAGCACTGCGTAAAGATGGTCTGCATTTTCACGCCCGACTCTTTTACGGCATCCACGATGTTGTCAGCCGCCAGTGACTTTTCGGTAAAATCGTCTAAGACGCAAGCACGTGTGCTGGGTGTATCCCATACGGGAGAGAATCCGCCGCCATGGCCGTACATCATCAGAACATAGTGGCGTGCCGGAAATTTCTGGGCTGTCTTTTTGATGAAGTTGGCAAGGCTGTCGACATTGTTCAGGGGATAGAGCGTGTCGCCGTACTCCCTACTGTTGAGCGTTTCGAAGGCAAAGTCGTATTTTGCCTGAGCATAATCTGCGATTAGTTTCTGACCCTCTTTTGTTCGAGTGTCAATTGTGTATATGTCGATTTCTGGAGTATTGTCGACAGTCTTTTCGTTGATTTTTTCCGAATCGAAATACCAGGTCTTGTCTTGCGAAGGGGTAGCATGAATGCTGGTCTTTATCAGTCCCGCAATGTTTACCTTCTTGCCTATCAGCCCTTTTTGGTAATTGGATGCCAAAGTCGCCATGTCCGGTCCCGTAAAGCAGTCAACTCCTCCTGCCATACCCCAGAAAATGACGGTGTAGTCTGCCATTTCCTTGTCTCCTGTGCCTGAGCCGGAACCTGTTTCTGTGTCCTTGTCGCTGCACGACACCAGGGAGAGTGCCATCGCAAACAGCGGAACGAAGACGAATAGAAGTTTTTTCATCATAATTTTCCTATGTTTTATCAGTTTATTCTGCAGCACTATTCATTTTTCTTACTGTAAGCTGCCGTGCAGAAGAGATGCTGTTCGGCAACTGCCACGTCAGCGGCTCCACTTACCTTAGTGCTGCAATAAGAAGTAAACGAAACCCTGAATGACACGGCAAAGTTACGCATAAATTCTGAAAGGCGCAAGTTGTATAGCGGAAAAAGCAATATGATTACCTTATAGTCTCGAACAAGTCATCCAGGGTGACAACATCGTGAATTGCCCATATTGTTCTTGTTTTGGGTGCAAATATACGAAAATATGCCGATTGGCAAACATACTTTCAATTCTCCTTTTTCGAATAAGTAATCCCACTTTTAGTTCTTGCTTGTTATGGCGTAAGCCTTTCTGTGAGTTCTGTGGTTTCTGTGGGAGAATAGAATTAATATGCATGGATGCTTGTGGTACGGCGAGGGCGCCGTACCTCCTACAGCAAGCACTTCATTGGAGGTACAGCGCCCTCGCTGTACCATCGTGGGTTTGGTTTGCATGTACACAAAAATCCCCTGCTCTTCTCACGAAAAGCAGGGGACGTATTATGATTGGTAAATCTTTCTCCCTCATGAAACATGAGGAAGGAATGGAGCCTTGTGTGTATTACTTGTTGATGAACTTCTTGCCGTTCTTGATAACGAGACCCTTGGCGTTGCTTGCCACCTTCTGGCCCAATACGTTGTATGTGGCTGCGTCTGCATCGGCAGAAACCTCTGAAATGGCTGAGCTGATGCCAGTAGAAGACTCAATCTTCACTTCCTTGATGGCAAATCCGCCAGTTGTCTCTGCAACGATGACCTGGTCGTCTGTTGCTACCAACTTTATTTCTTTAAACTCAATGGGATTTTCCCCATCCTTTGCGTTAAATGTGGGTATTGTTTCTTTTGCGGTTGCGCCTGAAGAGATTGCGAACGTGGCTGCCGTACCACCCTTGGAACCTACAGTGAGTGTAACGATGTCACCAACTTTTGTGTCTACGTTAACCTGAAAACCCTTGCCTTGTGCTACGAGATATTCATCACAAATTTGGAAGATCTTCGTCTTCTTACTTGAATTCTTGTAGAAGAAGGCAATAGGAGTGTTTTCGAGTCCCAAAGTTGAATAGTCGGACTTGCTAGGCACGACATAGTCAAACTGTGAAGCATCGGTCGTACCAAAGGTAAAAGCTTCATCCTCGCAGTAGAAGTCCTTGCTTGTTTTCCCTGCCATGGAATAGGTCTGTGCGTTAACACTTGCAGCCATAGCAACGGCTGCGATAAGAGTAAAGAATTTCTTCATACTTTGTAGTTTTTAGTTTGTATTTTTGTTGGTTAGTATGCAATAAATGCATCTGTTCGTTTTGCTAAGGGCAAAGTTATAACATTTTGCGGAAACACGCAACGCTTTTATGAACGTTTTTCTTCGCAAACGTTTGCGTGGATTACAAACTATTCATCGGCACAACATATTTTATTTTATATTACTTTTGCAAGTGGTAATAGGACGAAGACTAACCAAAAAAGCAAACCTAAAATAATAAACACAAAACAATGAGAAAAAAACTACATTTCAAGTTCAGTATGCTTGTCATGTTGTTGCTCCTTGTCGCCCCTGCGGCAATGGCGCAAGACGTGACGGCATTGTGGGACTTCCAGAACAACTTGCCGGAAGGAATCAACACGGCTACCAATTTTGAAAAAAAGACTGGTACGGTTGCTTCCACCGTGGATGGCATCACCCTGTATGTGAATGCAACAAATGGAAAATTAAAGGGTAGGGATAAAGATGCCCAGTTCAACAGTGGCACCATCCTTCGAGTTCCCGTTAAGTCAGCCAAGGATGTCGTTACCGTTACCAGTTATCCCAACTACCACAACTATACGGTAGGCGGAGTGGCTGCCACAGCCGACATAACAGAGCACAAGGCCACAACGGCAGAGGCAACACAAGGCTACGTGGAAATAATAGGTACGGGCGGCAGCTACCTCTACCAGATAAAGGTGGTGCAGGCTGGCACCATCCAGGAGAAGCGCCTCTATTCTACCAGTTTTACTGAGTGGGAAGAGGTAAAGGCAAGCACTACTGCTACGACCGTAAACAAGAAGACCCTCTACAGCAAGGAGGAGTTCACCTTTACCCTTACCAACGTGGCCATAGCCCCTGCAGGCACTCAAGGTAAGTTCTCGGAAATAACGGGCTACATGCAGACCGCCAAGTATACAGGTACAGACAAGACTGCAGAGCCTTCTGCCATTACGTCTGCCCTCGCCAACATCACTAAGATTACCCTCCACCAGGCTGCTACCGGTGGCAACCGAGGCATCAAGGTGTCAGTAAAGGGTGACGGTGACAAAGACTGGGTAGTGCTCCACAACAAGAGCATCGTCACTGCGGGCGGCGAAGACCTCAGTCTCGATGTAAACCGCACCAACTGCCAGATTAAGTTCGAAGCGTTTGCCCCATCGCAGAACGCCTATGTTACCGACCTTGCCATCTACGGCAATGTGGACATGAGCAAGACTCCTATGCTCGGCAGCTTCACCCTGAACGGCACGAAGTACGAGGCAGCCGACATCTTCGAGGAGGACAACACGGGCAAGCAGCTTGCCACCATCAACGTGTCGAAGAAAGCCACTCTCATCTCTGAGAATAATCCGCTCGGCGACATCACAGCCGACAACGGCGAGATAAAGAGCACTACCTACACCACCACCGGCGAAGGGGCAGACCGGAAGACGGTGGTTGCCATCAATGTTGTTGCCAACAACGATACGGTGACCTACGAACTGACTGTAGGCTTCAAGCCCGACTTTACCCTCACCTATTATAATATAGACGGCACAACCGTCCTCACCACACAGCAGGTGGAGCAGGATGCCGCCATCAGCGCCTTTGCAAACGAAGACGATGCAGAGGACAAGGTGACTGTTGCCGAAGGCAAGAAATTCCGCGGATGGGCTCCCTCGTTCAAGAAGGATGCGAAGAAGTATACCGTGGACGACATCGTGACATCCAACCTCGCACTCTATCCCGTCGTTACCTACATCGAGACAGAGAGCGACACGGCACGCTACGACTACAACCTGCAGAATGAAGGCTTTGATGCTGCCGACCACGAGGCATTCGTAGTGGACGGTACCGGCAAATGGCACGACACCACACACGGATGGGTGTTCTCTGCAACGGACAAGATCAAGCTCCTCATGGGCGGCAAGGGCTACATCAAGTTGAACCTCTGCCAGTATTCTGATGGTACGATAACTCTGACCGACCCCAGCGGCAATACGGTCAGCACCGTAGACGCCAAGGGCAGCAAGGACGGTGTGCTCTATCTTCTGAACAACACGTGCACCGACGAAGGTACATACGTGCTGAGCTTCAGCGGTACCACCTACCTCCACAGTCTCAGCATCGTGAACATGCAGCAGGAGGCTTACGAGCAGTACAACAACTACTACCTCGTGAAGAAGGGTGACGTGAACAGCTTTATCACCACCCTCGAAACAGTGAACGCTGCCAATGCAGCCTCCAGCGCTGTACGTTCGTACATCATCCTGCCCGACGGCACATACGACCTCGCCGAGCGTTGCCTCACCACCATCAGCGGCAACAACATCTCCATCATCGGCGAGAGCATGGACAACACCATCATCGTCAACACACCGGAGGCAGAGGGCATCGCCATCACAGCTACCCTGTACAACACCAGCAAAGGTCTCTACATGCAGGACCTCACCCTGAAGAACGCCTATCCGTACAGTGCCGCAGCCACCGGCCGTGCCGTGTGTCTGCAGGACAAGGGTACACAGACCATCTGCAAGAACGTGAAGATGCTCTCTTACCAGGATACATACTACAGCAACAACAACAGCGGCAAGTACTACTTTGAGACTTCAGACATCCACGGCATCGTAGACTTCATCTGCGGTGGCGGTGACGCCTTCTTCAACAAGTGTACCATCACGCTGGAGCCTGGCAAGCTTAGCCACATCACGGCTTCTTACACCGACGGCACCAACTACGGTTATGTATTCGACGGTTGCAAGATCGTGGGTACAGAGAATGACACCTTCGACTTCGGTCGCTCATGGGGCGGTACGGCAAGATGTGCCTTCCTCAACACCGTGCTCGATGCCAACGCAGCGAAGAATATCGTCGATTCCCGTTGGGAGAAAACCGGCATGAACGTGGTAGCCAAGAACTTCTGGGAGTACAATACGCTCGACGAGACCGGCAACGTCATCTCTCCTAAGGAGCACACAGTAACCTTTACACAGGGTACGGAAACCAGCACCTACAACACCATCATGACAGCCGACAAGGCTGCCGAGTTCTCGCTCGACAAGGTGTTCGCCAGCTGGAACCCTGCCCAGTACACTGTACAGAACACAGTTAGCAATGTGGCTGTCAACGACGGTTTGCTGACATGGGAGGGTGCAGCAGAACTTTACCTCGTAAAGATTGACGACGTGTATTACTGGTCGAACAAGAAGGTAGTAGACCTGAAGAAGTTCGAAATAGAGGACTATAAGAAGATCAGTGTACGTGCCGCCAACTCTATGGGCGGTCTGGGCGAGGCTGGCGTCTATGCCAACCCTACCGGCATCAAGGGCATCAGCTCTGACGCAGACGTTACCTCTTCTGTCTACTACACCGTAGACGGTGTGCAGGTGAGCCAGCCCAAGCACGGTGTCAACATCGTTGTCAACACCTTTGCCGACGGCACAAAGAAGACAAGCAAGGTCATCGTTAAGTAATCGCACTCTCTTCCGCACACAACGGAATAACGCCAAAGGGCAAAAGCACTGAACCACTCAATGCTTTTGCCCTTTTTCTTTTGCTGACACAAGAGAACACGGATGTTTTTATTCGAACAAGGAATACACGATATTTTTTTCCGAACACGAATCGCACGAATCAAACGAATCATTCTTGCTTGGCTTGGCGTAAGCCTTTTTGTGATATCTGTGATATCTGTGGGAGATTTTTTTAACCACGAATCGCACGAATCAAACGAATCATTCTTGCTTGGCTTGGCGTAAGCCTTTCTGTGATATCTGTGATATCTGTGGGAGATTTTTTTTACCACGAATCGCACGAATCTAACGAATCATTCTTGCTTGGCTTGGCGTAAGCCTTTCTGTGATATCTGTGATATC
>CAVFRG010000018.1:0-42391 GCA_963624905.1 Oscillospiraceae bacterium | reverse complement strand
GGTAACTGTAGGAGGTACAGCGCCCTCGCTGTACCAAGTTATTTTTTATCGTCACCTATGCAAAGATATATCGGAAACAAGGCGTTTCAAAAAGCGTTCACAAGCGTTTGCTTCCCGTTCATAATTGTTCAGCGTACGTTCATTTTAGAGCAGAAAACGAGCAAGAAAACGGGTAGCCAAGCCACCCCGAAAATCATGTCGTACGACTATGCACCCTCATGTCGTACAACCATACCAACTCATGTCGTACGTTCATAGCACCTATGGTCGTACGACATGACAACGTCATAAAAACAGCAACTATGATGGAAGATAAATCCAACTGCATTTTCAACACAAGCGGCGAGGCACAACGAAGAGTGAAGAGTGAAGAATGAAGAAGCAACGTTCGGTGGCCGGAGGGAATTGTAACCATGTATTTTCACGCAATCCTACGATGCGCTTTTATACACCCTCATGATGCGCTTCATCAACGGACCAACTTACCGCCAAGAGTTACGGAAAAATCCTCACGATAGCTTGTCGGACTGTCCGGAACGGCTATTACCGCAACAAAATGCATCCCTTCATTATCCGCCGAGCCAAACTCGATGTCGCTCAGTATGGCTTGACCCAAGAATGATTCAGGCACACGCCCCGCAAAATCCTGCTTGCGGAAATCGTGCGAAAAGAGACGCACGGCACCGCGATATACCGTCACGTTGACAATGTTGTCGTAATATACATTGTCTACTGCCACACCATCCTCATTATACGATGACTTCAATACCTTATATGTCGTAGGATTAACCTGTACATAAGCATGATAACGGTCGCTGCCGCAGGTAGCCACCGTATCACGCTTTATCACTTTGCCCTGATTGAGAGCCACCGCCTCACGATGGCTCAAGAACGGTTCCAGGTAAGAGCGGTCGGACGTCTTCGATAATTTGAGGACATCGCCGCTTTGGGTCTTGAATTCCAGCAGATGGGCGGAAAGTTTCACGATAGGATACTTCACCTCTTTCGACCCCATCAGCACCAGGGTATCGCCACTTACCCGAAAGCGAACAGGAACACTGACCGAATCGGGATAATAGACGGTATCACCCTTCACCCGAAAAGCCACATCGTTTGCATCCTCATCTATCCATACGCCTTGCAACATTTCTCTTGCAGCATGGTCTTCCTCGGTCTGCTGCCCCCCAGAGGGAGCATGCTGGCCGCAAGAGGCTAACGACACGGCTACTGCTAAGCAAGCCGCCATCCACAATTTTCCGTTCTCCATCTGTCAAGCAAAAAAAATCAGTCGAACACTATCGCATCGCCAAGAGATGTCGCCTTCAGAAGATCCTTTTCCGAAGTAAGCACATCTTTAGCATCTATAGGCCACTCGATACCTACAGAAGGGTCATTCCAGCGTATGCTGGCCTCCTCCTGAGGAGCATATACATTGTCCACCTTGTAAGCGAACACAGCCTCCTCGCTAAGCACCAGGAACCCATGGGCAAAACCGCGCGGTATGAACAGCTGGCGCTTGTTGTCTTCGCTCAACTCCACAGCCACGTACTTGCCAAACGTGGCGCTGCTGCGACGCAAGTCTACAGCCACATCAAGCACCTTGCCACGGATGACACGCACCAACTTGGCCTGAGAATATTCACCTTTCTGATAATGGAGGCCGCGAAGCACACCATAGCTCGACTTCGATTCGTTGTCCTGCACAAAATGGACAGGATAGCCCACATGGCTGTCAAAATCTTCCTGTTTCCACGACTCGAAAAAATAACCGCGCGCATCGCGGAAAACCTTTGGTTCAAGGACAAAGACACCCTTGATTTCTGTCTCTAAATATTCCATTTCTTTAATGTGCTATTACAATACATTATTTATATATGAACACAAAGATAACACATTATTTCGAGACCGCCAAAAGTAACCGGATATTTCTCAAAAATATTTCATTTTTTACATAAAACTATTGGTCAAAACGGAAAAATTAAGTATCTTTGCAGACATGATTGAGTTGGAAAGACATATAGAAATTCTGCTATTGAGCAACGATTGTGTAATAATCCCTGATTTTGGGGGATTTATGGCTCACCACGTGGATGCAAGAGTAGACGACAGGGACGGAATGTTCTTGCCGCCCACACGTACTATAGGGTTCAATCCCCAACTCAAGATGAACGATTCGCTCCTGGCCTTGTCATACGTGGAAGCCTATGACATCAGCTATCCCGATGCCATCTCACGCATCGCCGACGATGTGAACGAAATCAAGACCCGTCTTGAGAACGAAGGCGAATATGAACTAACCAACATCGGCACGCTTCGCCTTGCCCATGACGGCACATATGCATTCGAGCCATGCGAAGCAGGCATTCTTTCGCCCGACTTCTACGGACTGGACGCATTCGCCATACAGCCGGTTTCTGACATCACCGAAACAGCGGAGGCCGGCAGCACTACAATCGTAGAACACCCCATGGCCGCTACGACAGGCCCAGCCGTCACAATTACGGCAGACGATGATGACAACGACCACAACGAATTTATCCTCATCAAGAAGAGCTGGGTGCGCAATGCCGTGGCAGCATGCATTGCAATGATAGTGTTCCTGGCTCTCTCGACGCCTCTCAACACCCCGCGCAATATGCAGCAGGGCAAGATAGACACCAGCCTGCTTACACGTATCATGCCCAAGGACATCGTAACTGGCGTGCAAAACACAAAGGCTGCAATCAAGGCCACTGCCGAAAAGGGTAACGAGACCGTTGTTCCTGCCATTTCAGACCCGGCATCCTTATCTGCCCCTCGCCCATACTACAGCATTGTACTGGCAAGTCATGTTACAAAACGAGGTGCTTCCGTTTATACGGAAAAACTGCAGGCACAAGGATTCAAGGATACCAAGGTCATCATCTCAACGGGCAACGTAAAGGTGGTGTACGGGTCGTACGACACTGAGAGCGAAGCCTACACTGCCCTCAACAAGCTGCACCGCCACGAGGCCTTCGCTGAAGGGTGGATAACTAAAATAAAAGAATAACGCGCATATATGAAAAGAGTACGTTGTCCGAAATGCGACAATTACATAACTTTTGACGAGACTCAGTACCAGACGGGGCAGAGCCTCGTTTTTGTGTGTCCACAGTGTAACAAACAGTTCGGCATACGCATGGGTGTGTCCAAGCTGCGCAACACGCGCAAAGAAGAACAGATAGACGAGAACGCTAACGAGAACGGCGTAGGATCCATCGTTGTGATAGAGAACGTTTTCGCATACAAGCAGGTAATTCCCCTCCAGATGGGCGACAACGTGATAGGCAGATACATGAAGAACAGCGGAATAAACTGCCCCATCGAGACCGTAGACCCCAGCGTAGACATGCACCACTGCGTCATCAACGTAAGCCGCGACAAGAAAGGAAGGCTCAAGTACATCCTGCGCGACGGCCCCAGCTATACCGGCACGTTTGTCGACAACGAGATATTGGGCGACAGGGAACGGCGTGTCATAGAGGACGGAACGCTGTTCACCATAGGAGCCACCTCCATCATACTGCGTACGGCCGAAGACTGACAACCACATTCGGCACCGGCAGAAATGGCCGTACACATTCTTTTTATCTAATTTTTCTTTTTATTTGGAAGAAAAAGCGTACCTTTGCATTTCTAAACAGCACACCAGGCAAGGTTATTAGAATTCAAAAAACAAGAGATTTCAACAACATTCATGAGCATAAGGAACAATTCACAATTCCAGATGATAGCAGACTACGAGGGAGACATCTCGGTATTGCTGCAGGGGAACGACTCGGGAGAATACCCGGTTCTTTGCACACGCAACCTCGTCATGTTCCCTACCGTAATAGCACCCATCATAGCGGGAAGACCCCAAAGTCTGGCACTTACCAGAAAAATAGAGGAAACGCAAGACGGTGTATTCTGCATCTTCTGCCAAAAGAATGAAGACTGCGAACAGCCAGACTCTGGCGACCTCTACCCCGTAGGTGTCTTTGCAAAAATACTGAAAAGCGTCAACATGCCGGAAACGTCTGAAGGTCCCAACACTACCGTTGTCGTACAGGCCATGGGAAGATGCAAGCTGAAAAAACTCACGGGAAAGAAGCCTTACTATACGGCACAAGTGGAGAAACTCCCCGAGAAAATGCCCAGTGCCAAGAACACCCTATACCTCACCATGAACACCATGCTGAGGCAAGAGGCCATGAAATACCTGCACAACAATGAGGAGTTCGGCTCAGAGGCTGAATATGCACTCGGCAACATCAGCAACCCTGTCCTGCTCACCAATTTCATCTGCACCAACATGCCCTTCGACCTGGACGACAAGATAGCCATGCTCTCTACCGGTGACCTTACCGCCAGGGTTTCACTCGCCCTGAAAGCCATGGACAAGGAGATGCAGTTGCTCAAGATACAGGCCAGGATAAGACAGAAAACACATTTCGACCTGGACGAACAGCAAAAGGAATATTTCCTTCAACAGCAGATAAAGAACATACGCGCCGAACTTGGAAACGACGACTCCAACCCTGAGAAGAAAGAACTGAAGGAGAAGGCCAACGGCAAGAAATGGAACGAGCAGACGGCAAAAGCCTTCAACAAGGAATTCAACAAGTTGGATACCGTCAACCCGCAAAGTCCCGACTACCCCATCATCGTAAACTACCTGCAGGCCATGGTAGACCTGCCGTGGAACGAATATACGGAAGACAACCTGAGCCTCAAACACGCCAAGCGCGTACTCGACCAGGACCACTACGGGATGGAAAAGGTGAAGGAACGCATACTGGAGCATCTCGCCGTAAGGTCGCTCCGCGGCGACATGAAGAGCCCGATCCTCTGCCTGTACGGACCACCGGGAGTGGGCAAGACCAGTCTGGGCAAGAGCATAGCCAAAGCCATGGGCAGAAAATACGTGCGCATGTCATTGGGCGGTCTGCACGACGAGTCGGAGATTCGAGGGCACAGGCGTACATATATTGGAGCCATGCCCGGACGCATCATAAAGAACATACAGAAGGCTGGAAGCAGCAACCCCGTATTCATACTTGACGAAATAGACAAGGTAACACGCGACACATACCACGGCGACCCCTCCTCGGCCCTGCTTGAGGTGCTCGACCCGGAACAGAACAAAGCTTTCCACGACAACTATCTGGACGTGGACTATGACTTGTCAAAAGTAATGTTTATCGCCACGGCAAACGACATTGGCTCCATACCCGCCCCACTGCGCGACCGTATGGAGATGATAGAGGTGGGAGGATACATTACTGAGGAGAAGATCGAAATAGCCAAACGCCACCTGGTACCGCGCGAACTGGACGATACTGGTCTCGACAAATATGAACCCAAGATAAAGTTTACCAAGGCTGCGCTGGAAAACATCATAGAGCATTATACACGCGAAAGCGGAGTAAGACAACTCGAGAAGCAAATAAACAAAGCGCTCCGCAAGCTGGCCTACCAGTTGGCATGCTCCAAAGAACTGGAGCACACCACCATTACACCAGCCGACACGGAAACTCTTTTGGGCAACCCGCCCTTCAACCGTGACATCTATCAAGGCAACAGTTATGCCGGTGTAGTTACAGGACTGGCATGGACATCGGTAGGAGGAGAGATACTCTTCATAGAGACCTCGCTGAGCAAGGGTAAGGCTGGCAAACTGACACTTACGGGCAATCTGGGTGATGTCATGAAGGAGTCGGCCATTATCGCACTCGAATATGTCAAGGCACATGTTGACCTTCTGGGCATAGATTACCGTATCTTCGAAAACTGGAATATACACATCCACGTTCCGGAAGGCGCCACTCCTAAAGACGGTCCGTCGGCCGGCATAACCATAGCAACGAGCATCGCCTCAGCACTCACACAGTGCAAGGTAAGGCAGAACACGGCCATGACAGGCGAGATAACGCTCCGCGGAAAGGTGTTGCCCGTGGGAGGCATCAAGGAGAAAATACTGGCAGCCAAGCGGGCTGGCATCACAGACATCGTCATCTGCCAGGCCAACAAGAAAGACATAGAGGAAATTCCAAGTATCTACCGCAAAGGGGTAAACTTCCACTATGTGGAGACTGTTGCCGACGTATGGAACTTTGCCCTCACTCAGGAGAAGGTGGACGCCCCCATCGACCTAACCGTAAAAGAGACGAAGGAGAAGCAGCAAGAATCCTGAAACGCAAACAAAAACACAGGAAGAGCAAACATGAAATTTGAACTACAGACAACGGATAAGGCAAGTGATGCGCGTACAGGCATCATCACCACCGACCACGGACAGATCAAGACCCCTATCTTCATGCCCGTAGGAACGGCTGGTACCGTAAAGGGGGTGCACTTCGAGGAACTGCGCAAGCAGGTGAAGGCACAGATTATCCTGGGCAACACATACCACCTCTACCTCCGGCCCGGTCTGGACGTGCTGCGTGCGGCAGGCGGCCTGCACGGGTTTAACGGATGGGAACGCCCCATCCTTACCGACAGCGGTGGGTTTCAGGTATTCTCGCTCACGGGCATAAGGAAACTGCGGGAAGAAGGGTGTGAATTCCGCTCCCACATAGACGGCAGCAAGCACATCTTCACCCCCGAGAATGTGATGGATACCGAGCGCATCATCGGGGCAGACATCATGATGGCACTCGATGAGTGTCCGCCAGGACAGAGCGATTTCCAGTATGCCAAGAAAAGCCTCGAGATGACACAGAGATGGCTGGACCGATGCCTGAAACGGTTCAATGAAACGGAACCGCTCTACGGATATAACCAGACGCTCTTTCCCATCGTGCAGGGATGTACCTTTCCAGAACTACGGCGAGAGGCTGCCAAGTTTGTGGCTGACAAGGGTGCCGACGGCAATGCCATCGGCGGTCTGGCTGTAGGCGAACCCACCGAGGTTATGTACGAAATGATAGAGGTAGTGAACGAAATCCTGCCCAAAGACAAACCACGTTACCTCATGGGCGTGGGAACACCGCAGAACATCCTTGAGGCTATAGAGCGCGGTGTGGATATGTTCGACTGCGTCATGCCTTCACGCAACGGACGCAACGCCATGCTCTTCACCTACGAGGGCACCATGAACATGCGCAACAAAAAATGGGAAATGGACTTCAGCCCAGTAGACCCTGACGGATGCGACATCGACCGCACCACTACCAAGGCATACCTCCACCACCTGTTCAAGGCTCAGGAGCTCCTGGCCATGCAGATAGCAAGCATTCACAACCTGGCCTTCTACCTGCGCCTTGTCACAGATGCACGCCAACATATCGAACAAGGCGATTTCGTACAGTGGAAAGCCTCTGTCATCGACCAGCTGGGCAGAAGAAGATAAGCAAAAAACGAACGCCATCAAGGGCGTAGACGAAGATGAAAACAATAAGCCAAATCAGGAAACACCACCGTCTGTACAAAGCGGCGAGATGGGTCGGGCACCACTCCGGGGTGCTCGGCAAGACCTGCTTGTGGATACAGCGCAAACTCGGGTTTCTGCGCTTTCTCAGATTTCTGGCATTCCTCAACCCGTTCAGATACATCCACCGCCTGGACTGGTACATTATACGGAAATTTGTGGGCACCTACTTTTTCTCCATACTGCTCATCATCTCCGTAGCTATCGTTTTCGATGTCAATGACAACCTGCCCAAGTTCAGCGAGAACCACGCTCCTCTCACGGCCATCGTCTTCGACTATTACGCCAATTTCGTACCGTATTTTGCCAATCTCTTTAGTGCGCTCTTTGTCTTCATTGCCGTCATTTTCTTTACATCCAAGATGGCGGGCAACTCGGAGATTATCGCCATTATGGCATCGGGAGTTTCCTTCAAACGCCTCTTACGGCCTTATATGCTCACCTGCGTAATGCTCTCCGCCCTGTCCTATACCCTCTCTGCCTACATCATACCGCACGGCACCGTAGTGAGGATGAACTTCGAGAACACTTACAAGAAGAAAACGCGCAACAACTCGGCCGACAACGTGCAACTGCAGGTGGACAAGGGTGTAATAGCCTATCTGCAGCATTACGACAATACGCAGAAGAGAGGATATGGGTTCTGCCTTGACAAGTTTAAGGACAAGAAACTCGTAAGCCACCTTACGGCGATGGAAGCACAATACGACACCATCGCCGACTCAAAATACCACTGGAAGATACGCAACTGGAAGGTACGCCAGCTACAAGGACTCAAGGAACACATTACCAGCGGAGCAGAAAAGGATACGGTCATCATGATGGAGCCTACTGACCTTGTCTACTCCAAAGGACAACAGGAGACCTTCACAAGTCCGGAACTGAAAGAATATATCTCCAAACAGATAGACCGAGGCTCCGGAAACGTGGTGCAGTACCAGGTGGAATACCATAAGCGCATAGCCGCCTCCTTCGCCTCGTTCATCCTCACCATCATCGGCGTATCGCTCTCGTCACGCAAGCGTAAAGGAGGAATGGGCACCTCGCTTGGCATCGGACTAGCACTGAGTTTCAGCTACATTATGCTACAGACGGTTTCGGCCACATTTGCCATACAGGCCGACTTTCCGCCATTGATTGCTGCATGGTTGCCAAACATTCTCTTTGCCGTTGTGGCATACTTCTGCTACCGCAAAGCTCCGAGGTAAACAGAGAACGAACGAATCATTAACTAACAAAAAATGTAATGGCCAGCCCCTGCTCTGGGGGCGTGACATACGAGAGACGGCCATTATTACAGCAAAAAAAAGACAAGAATGTATTTCGACGAATTAGACTTAAACGACAATGTGCTCGACGCACTCTACGACATGCGATTCGAGACTTGCACTCCCGTACAGGAAAAATGTATACCAGAGATATTGGACGGTCACGATGTGATGGGTGTTGCCCAGACCGGAACGGGAAAGACGGCGGCTTATCTGCTGCCCGTACTGAGCAAACTCGATGACGGGGGCTATCCTGCCGATGCCATCAACTGTGTCATCATGTCGCCCACACGCGAACTGGCACAGCAGATAGACCAGGCCATGCAGGGGTTCGGCTACTATCTCCACGGAGTAAGTAGCGTGGCCGTGTATGGAGGAAACGACGGGAACCGTTACGACCAGGAAGTGAAAAGTTTGCGCATGGGAGCCGACGTGGTGATAGCCACACCCGGCCGACTCATATCACACATCAGTTTGGGAAATGTAGACCTCAGCAAGGTTAGTTTCTTCATACTTGACGAGGCTGACCGTATGCTCGACATGGGATTCTCAGAAGACATCAAAACCATAGCCGCCAAACTGCCACAAACGTGCCAAACCATCATGTTTTCTGCTACCATGCCAGAAAAGATAGAAGAACTGGCCAAGACTTTGCTCAAAAACCCGGTAGAGATAAAACTGGCTGTGAGCAAACCTGCAGAGAAAATACGGCAGAAAGCATACGTATGCTACGAAACACAGAAGATGGACATCATCAAGGATATCTTCAAGGCTGGCGACCTGCAACGCGTCATCATCTTCTGCGGCAGCAAAATGAAGGTGAAGCAAGTGGCAGGCTCCTTGCAGCGCAAGCACATCAATTGCGGCGAGATGCACTCAGACCTCGAGCAGGCCGAACGCGACGAGATGATGTTCAAATTCAAGAGTGGACAGATAGACGTGCTTGTAGCTACAGACATCGTAGCACGTGGCATTGACATCGACGACATTGCACTGGTCATCAACTACGACGTGCCCCATGACACGGAAGACTATGTCCACCGCATAGGACGTACAGCACGTGCCGACCGCGATGGTGTGGCCATCACCTTTGTCAGCGAGGATGATATCTTCTACTTCCAGCAGATAGAGAAGTTCCTGGAAAAAACCGTAGAGAAAGTGGCTCTGCCTGAAGGATGCGGAGAGGGCCCCGAATACAGCCGCCAGAACAAGCCCCGCCGCAACGGCAACAACTCTGCCAAGAGCCGTCGCCGCAAAGACCGAGACCAGACGGCACACAAGCGTAAACCCAACAATCGTAAGGACCGCCCCGAGAAGGCAAAGCGCCAGAGCGACAACGCCAAGGATTCTACTGAAGTTTCCAGCATGCCCCAGGCTCAAGCTCCGCAGCACGACAAAAAAACATCGGACAACACGCAACCCGCCAACAACGGACAGGAGCGCAAGGAAAAGTCTGAAAAAAACAACGGACAAAAAAAGCAAGGCAATCGCAAACGCCCTGCTGGTGCAAACGGAAATACAGAGGCCCAAAAGCAGAACCCGAACAGAAAGGAACACAGCAACCAGGAGAACGGAAACAAAAATGCCGGCAATAATACAAACAAGCAGGATAACAACCGCAACGACAACAGGCATGAAAACAGTCGCAAGGACACTGCCGGCAAGCAGAATAACAACAGGAACAACAGCACACCGCGCAAGAACAACAAACGGCAAGGCAAGAAGCCTACCCAGCCTGCAGATTCTCCACGCAAGGTAACGCCAATCGTCAATCCTCCTAAGAAAAAGGAAAATGTGGTGAAAAAGATTTTCCGGAAAATTTTCGGAAAGTAACTGAATGTAAAAGGGTATCCCCCCACTATGTGCAACAAGCAAGCGGACAAAACGGTAGCCAACACTTGACTACAACGTTTTGTCCGCTTGCTTTTTTTATTCTCTCCAGCGTAATTGCCAGAACGCCACAGCTGATGCAGCCGCAACATTCAGCGAGTCCACCTGATGGGACATGGGGATGCGCGCCACATAGTCGGCTTGAGATATGACCTCATGCGGCAATCCGTCTCCCTCTGTCCCCATTAGCAATGCCAACTTGGGTTCGGCCATTAACTGTACATTGTCTATCGGTACAGAATGACTGGTCAGCGCCATGGCTACCGTCTTGAACCCGAGAGCTGAAAGCTGTTGCTGGGAATCATCCACCCACGTCCACGGTACCAAGAACACCGACCCCATAGACACGCGTACCGAACGACGGTTGTATGGGTCGCAAGAGTTGGGGGTAAGCAGTACGGCATCTATGCCGAGTGCAGCAGCCGAACGGAAGATGGCCCCAATATTGGTTGTGTCCACCACGTTGTCTATCATCACAATGCGGTGTGCCCCACGGCAAACATCCTCCACCTTACGTGCCAAAGGTCTGCGCATGGCACACAACACTCCGCGCGTCAGCGTATAACCGGTAAGTGCAGCAAGAAGTTCCCTGTCTCCCGTATACACTGGCACATTCTGCGGAATACGCAAAATGATATCACGCGCATCCCCATCTATATGGCGCTGCTCGCACAACAGGGCCACGGATGTATAGCCAGCATCGAGGGCCACCCTTATCACCTTTGGACTCTCGGCTATGAAAACTGCCTTGGCCGGATCCTTGCGTGAGCGAAGCTCCGCCTCAGTAAGCCGGGCAAACATATCGACACCGGGAATGTCAAGCCGGTCTATTCGTATAATAGGCATAAACTCTGTCTCTCTTGTTACGGAAACTTTGGATAATCGTCAAAACGGGGTTTGCGCTTTTCCAGGAAAGCCTTGCCGCCTTCCTGCGCCTCGTCCATTGTGTAATAGAGCATCGTGGCATCACCAGCCAGTTCCTGAATGCCCGCCTGACCGTCAAGTTCGGCATTCAAGCCGGCCTTAATCATGCGCAGAGCCAAGGGTGATCGCTCCATCATGATTTCCGCCCATTCCACGCAGGTGTCCTCCAACTGGTCGAGGGGCACTACCTTGTTGACCATTCCCATCTCCTCAGCCTCCTTTGCCGTATACTGCTTGCAGAGGAACCATATCTCGCGTGCTTTCTTCTGTCCCACCATACGGGCCAGGTAGGATGCGCCGAAGCCTGCGTCAAAGCTGCCTACCTTGGGGCCTGTCTGTCCGAAGATGGCGTTCTCGGAGGCGATGGTGAGGTCGCACATCACATGGAGCACATGGCCACCACCGATGGCATAACCATTCACCATGGCAATAACAGGTTTAGGCAAACGACGAATCTGCATCTGCACGTCAAGAACATTAAGACGAGGAACGCCATCGTTTCCCACATAACCGCCACGCCCCTTCACGTTCATGTCGCCACCCGCACAAAATGCCTTGTCACCCGCTCCCGTCAGAATAACCACCCGTATGTCCAGGTTCTCGCGGCAATAGCTGAATGCCTGCGACATTTCCCATGTGGTCAAGGGCGTAAAGGCATTACGCCAACGCTCGCGGTTGATGGTAATCTTGGCTATGTGATTGTATTCCTCGAAGATGATTTCCTTGAAATCAAAACCTTCAATCTTTTTCCATTCTCTCATATTTTGAATTCTTTAAAATAATTCTCTAAAGCCAGGTTGTCCGTATCTATATTTGTAAAGACTTCCAATAGCATAGGACGGTCACTTTCTGTGTGGATGAGTTGGTCGATGCCATACCGCATAGTCTTCATGTTATCTGCTCCCATGTATACTATGCCATTGGCCTGGCAAACATTGATGGCGGACGTATGGTGTTCAGCCATTACCAGTCTATCCCTTGCGTTGCTATCCTTCAGTCCTTTGAACTTCCCGAAGATGGCTCCGCCTGCGTTATTGAGTACGATGATGCGAAGACTTCCGTTGAGGTTCTGGTTCCATAGGGCATTTTGGTCGTAGAAGAAACTTAGGTCGCCCAAGACGCAAAACACTTTCTGCTGGCTCTTGGCATCGGGCGAATGATATTCCGAGAGATAGATGGAGAGGCCTGCCGCTGTGGAGAGTGTTCCCTCGATGCCGTTCACACCACGGTTGCAATGCACGTACTGACGGGCATAGATGCCAGCCAGACGGATGGCCGAACTGTTGCCATACACCAGGCGGCACTCGCGGGTGTCGTCGAGCGAATGGGCAAGATATTCCTGTTGGAAATATTTCACTGCCGCCATACTGCTGAAGGGCGGTTCGTAATCGTAGGCATGACGCTTGGCGGCTCTGAGAGCCTTGCGCCATCGCTCCTTGTAATCATCCGCCTCGTCATTGTATTTTTGGTCGAAGGAGGTCATCGCATCCGCCAATTGGTCGGGGTCGGCATGGAAGATGCGGTCAAGGTGCATGAAGGTGTCGATGCACTCGCCGTCCCGGCTCACCCGCCACACCTTGGCTCCAGCCCCACCCTCGTCCACGCTTCGGACTGCACGGCGCAGGAACTGCTTCAGCCGCTTGCTCACCAGCGTGCCGCCCACATAGAGAATGAAGTCGGGCATGAAGTCTATGGCATCATATGTATCCGTATCGCCACGGAAGTCTGCCACCTCTATCTTTCCCTTTTCCAACTGGGCAAGCACTTTCTCGAAACTGCTCTCCAGGAGGTCGCTTGAGAACTCGCGCCTTGCAGGGTCCTTGCTGGCTGTGCCGAGGGCGGTAGGTTCGATGAGCGTCACGGCCCACGTACCGATGTTCTTGATGCCATAGAGCGTGGTGGACGGATTGTCCTGTCCCACCACTATCATAGGCTTTTTGGCGTTGAGGAAGTCGAGCAGGTCACCATAGTGGAAATCGCCACCAAAGAGATTGGTGTGAACATAATCGAGCCAACGGGTCTCGGGCAGTTCGGGTTGAGTGAAGCGGTAGAGGGGTTCGGTTATCTGCACATTGATGTGGACGGGGCCTATCTTGCGGTGCACACAGTCGAGCACCGCCTCGTGCACCTGTCGTTCACAATACCAAGTCTGTTGGTCGTGAAATTCCTTAGCCTCGTCATCATGCTTGTAATAATCGGGGATGACGGGCAGGTTCACGCTCCGGTTCACCATCGCCCCGAAGATATTGGCTTGCGGCAGAGTCTGTCCATCCTGCTGGCCTATCCATGCCTCGGGTCTGTCGGCGGAGATTAAGATGACCGGGAGTTTCTGGTAATAAGCCTCCACCACAGCGGGATATAGATTCACCAGTGCCGAACCTGACGTCACCACCACTGCCACGGGGTCGGGACAGGGCGAAGGGTTTCCCATCGCCAGTCCAAGTGCCACGAATCCCGCACTCCGCTCGTCGGTAACGGGATAGCAGGTTACATTCTCCAACTCGTTGAAATTGTGTACAAGGGGAGCGTTGCGGCTGCCTGGGCAAACCACTACCCTTCTGACCCCATGGCTATTGAGCACACTGGTCAGGATGTTTACATTCTCGATATCGCTAAACATTGGCAAGACAGCTTATAGGCGTGTTCTAAAAATTCCACGCATGTTAAATTACTTCTTTAGACGGATTGCTCTTTGTGTCTTTTTGATTGTTTGCGGAGTTAAGCTACAATTCCATCCATGTTGTCTCGTAGGAATTGTTTGTATAGCCGTTTCTTCTTTTTATATGACTATTATGCCCCTACTTTAGAAGTAGCATCTTTAATACAACACACTCTTGATTGTTTCCATTTTCGCCTCGGTTTCTCCCCATTCCTTCTCCACTTCACTTTCTTTGAGCAATCCCCCACCGGCATAAAGCTCACATGTGCCGTCAGGCCGGATATTCATACACCGAAGGGAAACGAAAAGACGCGTTTTGCCTGTCGGTGACAGCGGTCCAACGAACCCGCTATAATATTTGCGTGGCTGATGCTCATTGTCCAGGATGAAGCTGCGTGCCGCCTCTTTGGGGATACCGCATACAGCCGGTGTAGGATAGAGTCTTTCGAGTATATCGCCCAACCGCCGGGTGTTTTCCAGCCTGAAACTGATATCCGTACGCAGATGGTATAGGTGGGCAGCCATTGTGGTGTAAGGCCCCTTCAACCTACAATCAACGGCAAACTCCTTGACACACTGTTCTATATATTCGGTGACATATTGTTGTTCCTCCCGGTTTTTCTCCGACCACACTACTCCCTCCACGGGATAGTCGGCCACAAGGTGCGAAGGTTCAGCCTTCTGCGTTCCTGCAAGCGACATCGTAACGAACTCCCTCCCATCGCCTTTGAGCAGGACTTCTGGCGTAGCCATCAGCCACATACCCGTTTTTTCCGTATAGAACAAGGCGACAAAAAGACGCGGAAACAAGCGGCAAGCCCTCATAAAGAGCTGTCTGGCAGGCACGGCTGTGGTAAGCCGAGACTTTCTTGCCAACACAATCTTACGGAAAATGCCCTTGTCGAGTTGGCCGTGGAATAGAGCGAAGTCATCCATATATGCCTGTTTTTCCTGCTCTTTCTGCCGAGGAGCGCATTCCAACGTTACGGCATTTTCTCCAACACCTTGCGGGGATTCGCCCCCCGCAATGTTCAGCAGGCGACTCTCATCAGGAAGAATCAGCACCACAGGACATTCAAGCGAAGGAGAGAAAGGAGCCACGACAAAACCTTCCTTGCCGTTGAGCTGCGCCACAGAGGCGTAGATTTCCGGTTCTCCCCTGTGCTGTTCAAGATAGACTGCATGATGCTGATAGGGCAACCGGTAATACGCAAATGCCGTCATACCTTATTTGACAGGTTTGTCCGACGATTCTTTTTTCGGAGTAAACACATAGTTGGTTACCTGCACAGAGCATATCAGTTCGTCTGCACCGTTCTTTATATCTACCTGCCAGGTATGCAGTGTTCGTCCCTTATGCACAAGTTTTCCATACGCGGTGACGGTGTCCCCTTCCACCACGGCGAGCACATGGCTTCCGCTCACATTGATGCCCACGGCTATCTGCCCTGGGCAGGCTGCAAGCGAGCCTATACCTGCCACGTTTTCTGCCAAAGCCAAAGAAGCGCCCCCACTCAGGAAACCGAACGGTTGACGGTTACGCTCATCCACCTTCATAGTGGCTTTGAGCGTATCCGGTTCGGGAGTTGAGATGAATTTCATTCCGAGAGTCTTTGACAAGCCGTCGGTCTTGCTGATACGTTCTATGAGTTGCTCTATGTTCATATTTTTATACGCAATATCATTTTTTTGAATTTACCCACAAAGGTAATATTTTCTGCAAACAAGGCAAAATTTTGCACAATTATTTAGCACCCTAATTATAAAAAAGGATAAAATAGCGTACATGTTCGGATTTTATTTTGTATTTTTGCAAACAAAACAACGAAGTCGGGTTCTAAAAAAAATACCTTTGATGGATTTTTGTTTAAGCCGAACTGTTATTCCTACTTTCTGAAGGAACACTGCTACAACTAAAGAATGCAAGCAGAACGCAATGAAGCTTGTTCCAAAAGCAAAGGTGTAGCCTACCTATAAGAATGAGGAAATAAAACCGGACAAAACTTAAATACACGAAGAGCAATCCGTCAAAAAGAAGTTTAACAATGCGTGGATTTTAAGAACACGCCTAAAGATATATCTGAAAAAACATGAACATTTTAGAGTTGAGCGAACAGGAGATTGTTCGCAGACAGAGTCTTCAGACATTGCGCGAGATGGGTATCGACCCCTATCCTGCAGCAGAGTTTCCAACCAACGCATTCAGCACAGACATCCGGGCCGAATTCAAGGATGAGGATGAACCACGCCAAGTGGTTATAGCCGGTCGCATGATGGGCCGCCGCGTGATGGGCAAGGCCAGCTTTGCCGAGTTGCAAGACTCAAAGGGAAGAATCCAGGTGTATGTTTCCCGCGATGAGATTTGTCCGGACGAGAACAAAGACCTCTACAATACAGTATTCAAGAAACTTCTCGACATCGGTGACTTCATCGGTGTGAAAGGTTTCGTTTTCCGTACACAGACTGGTGAGATTTCCGTTCACGCCAAGGAGCTTTGCTTGCTTAGCAAGAGCCTCAAGCCGCTGCCTATTGTGAAATACAAGGACGGTGTGGCCTACGACAAGTTCGACGACCCAGAGTTGCGTTACCGCCAGCGTTACGTGGACCTTGTTGTCAACGACGGCGTGAAGGAAACATTCCTTCAGCGTGCCACCGTAATCCGCACGCTCCGCAAGTTCCTTGACGATGCAGGCTATACCGAGGTGGAGACCCCTACCCTACAGAGCATCGCCGGTGGTGCCTCAGCCCGTCCTTTCATTACCCATTTCAATGCGCTCGACCAGGACATGTACATGCGTATCGCCACTGAGCTTTACCTGAAACGACTTATCGTGGGTGGCTTCGAGGGAGTATACGAGATGGGCAAGAACTTCCGTAACGAGGGAATGGACCGCAACCATAACCCTGAGTTCACCTGCATGGAGCTTTACGTGCAGTACAAGGACTACAACTGGATGATGTCGTTCACAGAGCAGCTTCTGGAGACCATCTGTATCGCCGTCAACGGCAAGCCTGAGCGTGAGATCGACGGTCAGATCGTGAGTTTCAAGGCCCCTTACCGCCGTCTGCCTATCCTCGATGCCATCAAGGAGAAGACAGGCTTCGACTGCAACGGCAAGACAGAGGAAGAGATTCGCAACTTCTGCAAGGAGAAGGGAATGGACGTGGACGAGACCATGGGCAAGGGCAAGCTCATCGACGAGCTCTTCGGCGAGTTCTGCGAGGGCACCTTCATCCAGCCTACTTTCATCACCGACTATCCAGTGGAGATGTCTCCACTCACCAAGATGCACCGCAGCAAGCCAGGCCTCACAGAGCGTTTCGAGCTGATGGTGAACGGCAAGGAGCTTGCCAACGCTTACTCAGAGCTGAACGACCCAATAGACCAGGAGGAGCGTTTCATCGACCAGATGAAGCTCGCCGACAAGGGCGACGACGAGGCGATGATCATCGACCAGGACTTCCTCCGTGCCCTCCAGTATGGTATGCCTCCCACATCAGGCATCGGTATCGGCATCGACCGCCTCACCATGCTCATGACCGGCAAGACCTACATCCAGGAAGTATTGCTCTTCCCCCAAATGAAGCCTGAGAAGAAGATGCCTCAGAGCAGCATCAAGGAGTGGGCTGAGATTGGCGTGCCAGAGGACTGGGCATACGTTCTCCGCAAGGCCGGCTTCAACCTCATCTCCGACATCAAGGACGAGAAGGCGCAAGGCTTGCAACAGAAAATCGGCGAAATCAACAAGAAGTACAAGCTCGGCTACGAACGCCCAAGCTTGGACGAGGTCCAATCTTGGATCGAGCGTAGCCAAGCTTGAACTTCTCAATGTTAAATGTTAAGTGTTAAATGTTAAATTATGAGCGAAGCAGGAGATTTGCTTACGAATAAAAGTATGGACTTTGCTGTACGCATCGTTAATCTATACAAGTGGCTATGCTCTGAAAAGAAAGAGTACGTCATGAGCAAACAATTACTTCGCTGTGGCACAAGCATTGGAGCAAACATTTCAGAGGCTCAGTCTGCTATTAGCAAGGCAGACTTCGCCTCTAAGGTTTATATCTCTTTGAAAGAATGTAAAGAGACTCAATATTGGATAAGATTGCTTCATCGAACCGATTTCTTAGATGAAAGCCAATACATATCTATAATGACTCTAAAGAGTTGGCAAGCCTCCTTACATCCATCACAAAGAAACTCCAACCTCAGAGCCATTAACATAGAGGGTGCAAGCCTAACTTTACACTCAACATTCAACATTGCTATGAGGGCGTATGCCCCATTTAACATTTAACATTTAACACTTAACATTAAACACAAAGTGTACACTTGCGGTAAAATAGCGATAATTGGCGGCGGTAGTTGGGCTACGGCAATAGCCAAGATAGTGGTGGGACATACTCACCACATCGGCTGGTATATGCGTCGCGACGACCGCATCGAGGACTTCAAGCGCATGGGTCACAACCCAGCTTACCTGATGTCGGCGCGATTCGATGTCGATGAGATATTCTTCTCCTCCGACATCAATAAAATCGTACAGAACTACGACACGCTCGTATTCGTCACCCCGTCACCTTATCTGAAGAATCATCTCAAGAAGCTCAAGACACGCATCAGCGACAAGTTTATCATCACCGCCATCAAAGGCATCGTGCCCGACGAGAACCTGGTCTGCTCGGAATATTTCCACCAGGTGTATGACGTGCCTTACGAGAACTTGGCTTGTATCGGCGGCCCCTCCCATGCAGAGGAAGTGGCACTGGAACGACTGAGCTACCTTACCGTGGGGTGCTCCGACACCGACAAGGCCCGCGCCTTCGCCAACGACTGTCTGTCGAGCGAATACATCAAGACCAAGACATCCAGCGACGTGATAGGCATCGAATACTCGTCGGTGCTGAAGAACGTCTATGCCATCGCTGCCGGCATCTGTGGCGGACTAAAGTATGGCGACAACTTCCAAGCGGTACTCATGTCGAACGCCGTACAGGAGATGTACCGCTTCCTCACCGCTGTCCACCCTATCGATCGCAATATGTACGACTCGGTGTATCTCGGCGACCTGCTCGTGACTGGCTACAGCAATTTCTCCCGCAACCGCACTTTCGGCACGATGATAGGCAAGGGCTACAGCGTGAAGAGTGCGCAGATAGAGATGGAGATGATAGCCGAGGGATATTTCGGCACCAAGTGTATGAAGGAAATCAACCGCCACATGCACGTCAACATGCCGATACTCGATGCCGTATATAATATATTGTACGAGCGCATCAGTCCGCAAATCGAAATTAAACTTTTAACAGATTCATTTAGATAGAAGAAAAAATGAAAAGTATCAGCTTAAACATTACGAAGGCTGCATCATTCCTCGCAGAGGGTGCAGTGAAGGCTTACGAGCCTAAGGTGAAGGCCGCTCAGGAGGCTCTTGAGAACGGCACTTGTGAAGGTAACGACTTCTTGGGATGGTTGCATTTGCCATCTTCCATCACTCCAGCTTTCTTGGATGAGATTCAGGCTGTTGCCAACACATTGCGTGAGAAGTGTGAGGTGGTAGTTGTGGCAGGTATCGGTGGCAGCTACCTCGGCGCCCGTGCCGTGATCGAAGGCCTCGGCAACTCTTTCGCTTGGCTCGTGAACGACAAGAAGAATCCTACCATTCTCTTCGCCGGCAACAACATCGGTGAGGACTACCTCTATGAGTTGACCACCTACTTGAAGGACAAGAAGTTTGGTGTCATCAATATCTCCAAGTCTGGTACTACCACTGAGACTGCCCTTGCTTTCCGCCTCTTGAAGAAGCAGTGTGAGGACCAGCGTGGCAAGGAAGAGGCAAAGGACGTAATCGTTGCCGTGACCGACGCCAAGAAGGGTGCTGCCCGCACTTGCGCCGACAAGGAGGGTTACAAGAGCTTCATCATCCCCGACAACGTGGGTGGCCGTTTCTCTGTATTGACTCCAGTAGGTTTGTTGCCTATCGCCGTGGCTGGCTTCGATGTGAAGCAGCTCGTGGCTGGTGCCGCCGACATGGAGAAGGCTTGCGGCAAGGATGTGGCTTTCGAGGAGAACCCTGCAGCTATCTATGCAGCCACTCGCCAAGCCCTTTACACTCAGGCTGGAAAAAAGATAGAGATTGTTTGCAACTTCCAGCCTAAGCTGCACTACTTCGCCGAGTGGTGGAAGCAGCTCTATGGCGAGAGCGAGGGCAAGGAGTTGAAGGGTATCTTCCCTGCAGCCTGCGACTTTACCACCGACCTTCACTCTATGGGCCAGTGGATCCAGGAGGGCGAGCGCAGTATCTTCGAGACTGTGATCAGCGTAGAGACTCCTAACGAGAAGTTGCTCTTCCCACACGACGACGAAAACCTCGACGGATTGAACTTCTTAGAGGGCAAACGTGTGGACGAGGTGAACAAGATGGCAGAGCTTGGTACTCGCTTGGCTCACGTGGACGGTGGCGTGCCAAACATCTTGGTGAGCGTACCTGAGCTGAACGCCTACTATCTCGGTCAGTTGATCTACTTCTTCGAGAAGGCATGCGGTATCAGCGGCTTGCTTGAGGAGGTAAACCCATTCAACCAGCCTGGTGTGGAGGCTTACAAGAAGAATATGTTCGCACTGCTCAACAAGCCCGGATACGAGGCAGAGAGCAAGGCCATCCAGGAGAGACTGAAGAATGAATAATTGATGAAGTTAAGTTTGTTAAGTTGCATAGGGCAAGTGACTTACATCAAAAAAAACATTTACGTTTAGTAACGCTTCTATGCTGCTAGGTAAAGTGTAACCATCAAACCTAACATTCAACATTGAATAACAGAATTGATGAAAGAAATTATTTCTGAATATTTGAAAGACCACGGCTTTGCGGAGTTTTCTCCCAAAGCCGTGCTTTTTGATATGGACGGCGTACTCTACGACAGCATGCCCCTCCATGCCATAGCGTGGGTAGAGTCGATGAAACGGTTCGGCATCCACATGACATCTGCTGATGCATACGCCACAGAGGGTGCACGGGGCATAGACACCATACGAACCATGGTAAAGAAGCAGAACGGAGAGGACATCTCGCTCAACGAGGCTCAAAAGATGTACGATGTGAAAACCGAGATATTTCACACTCTGCCTACTGCCACTATATTCCCAGGCGTAAGGGAGACAATGCAGAAGATAAAGGAGGCCGGCATGCAGATAGGCGTTGTGACGGGCAGCGGGCAGCGTCCGCTCATTATGCGTCTGCTCAGCGACTTCGGCGATTTCCTTGACGAAGCCCACATTGTTACTGCCTACGATGTGGAACGCGGCAAACCCAATCCCGACCCCTACCTCGCAGGCTTACAAAAAGCGGGCAACCTCAAGCCCAACGAAGGCATCGTAGTAGAGAACGCCCCACTTGGTGTGCAAGCGGGCGTGGCAGCCGGTATCTTCACCGTTGCCGTCAACAGCGGTCCGCTGCCCGATGAAGAGCTTACGGACAAGGGCTGTAACCTACTCTACCACCAGATGACCGAGTTCTGCAACAACTTCGAGGGAATCAAAAACCTTTCACTCTAAGTTCTTTCACGGCATCCGCCAACTGGGAAAGAGCCTGTTCCAGAACACTCTTGGGGGCAGCCACGTTGAGCCGCATAAATCCTTCCCCGCCAGGGCCGAACATCTCGCCATCGTTGAGGGCGAGGTGTGCCTTGTCTATAAAGAGGTCGAGCAATGCATCGTGAGACAGATGCAGATCACGGCAGTTGAGCCATACCAGAAACGATGCCTGCGGACGCAACGGGCGCACTTCAGGGATATTTTCCCTACAATACTCTTCGACAAAAAGGATATTGCGCTCTACATAGTCGAGCATCTGCCTACGCCACTCCTCACCATGCCGAAATGCAGCTATAGTAGCAATAGGTGCAAAGAGCGTAGGTTCGTCCAGTTCGTTGGCAGTAAGCCAGGTATAGAACTTGCAGCGTATCTCGGCGTTGGGTACGATGGCATAACTGCTCACAATGCCCGCAATGTTGAATGTCTTGCTGGGAGCCTGAAAAGTAATGCTGATATCGCGTGCTTTTTCCGACACGGAGGCAAAAGGAATGTGCTTATGACCAAAGAGAGCCATGTCTGCGTGTATCTCGTCGCTCACCACAAGGAGGCGGTGCTCGTAACAGAAGTCGGCAAGACGCTGCAGTGTCTCGCGTCTCCAAGTAATCCCCCCAGGATTGTGCGGGTTGCAAAGGATTAGCACCCTGCATTTTTCGTCGCACACCTGCTCCAGATTATCAAAGTCCATGTCGTAGTATCCGTCCTCACACATCTTCAGTGGGTTGAACACCACCTCCCTGCCGTTGCCCTCGGGGGTAAGGCGGAAAGGGTGGTAGACTGGTGGCTGGATGATAACCTTTTCGTCGGGACGCGTGAAGACATTGACTACCAGTCCGATTCCTTTCACAATGCCGGGGATAAATTTGACCCATTGGCGTTTTACTTGCCATTGGTGGTGGCTTTTCACCCATTCGATGATGCTCGGCAGATAGTCGTCCGGCTCCATCGTGTAGCCAAAGAGCGAATGGTCAAGCCGCTTTCTGAGAGCATCTGTGATAAACCGAGGTGTTTCGAAATCCATATCTGCCACCCACAGGGGCAGAAGATCGTCTCTCCCCCATCGCGGCAACAAGGCACCATGCTTAAGGTCATCCGAGCCTGACCTGTCTATTATTTTGTCAAAATTGTATTGCATAACATATCAAATTAAGGTTGCAATGCCTGCTTGATGTCCTCAAACAAGTCTTCTACATCTTCCAGCCCCACACTTATTCTTATCGTAGTGTCGAGCACATCCATGGCAGCGCGCTCGCTATCGCTGAAGCCGCCGAAGATGGTACTGGCAGGATGGATGGCGAGTGTACGGTTGTCAAAGAGATTGGTGGCACGATGTATCAGCTTGAGCCTGTTGATAAAGGAGAAGCACGACTCCTTGTCAGCCAAATCGATACAGACCATAGCTCCGGCCGTATTGCCAAACTGCCTTTTCGCCAAATCGTGATAAGGATTATCTTCCAACCCTACATAGTTCACGTTCCTAATTTGCGGCAGAGAAGAGAGCAAGCGTGCCAACTGCAGGGCGTTAGAGCTCTGCACCCTGTAGCGGGCATCAAGCGTCTCCAGCCCGATGGTCTGCATATATGCTACCTGCGGTGTCATATATGCCCCGAAGTTGAACAATTGCTCGCCGTAGAGACGGGCAGCAAACTCCTTGTCATAATCCGTACCATAGTCTATCACCACACCGCCGAGCGACGTGGCGCCACCGCTCACATACTTGCTGCTCGACACCACCTCGATGTCCACCCCCAAATCTTTAGCCGAGAAATGTGTAAAGGGAATAATCGTGGTATCAGCCACCAAGGGTGCCCCGTGTTCATGGGCAACACCAGCGAGTGCGGAGAGGTCGGCCACTTCCATCTGCGGGTTGGTAATAATCTCCAGATAGATGCAACAAGTGTTGCTGTCTACAGAAGCCTTAACCTGCTCTATGTCTGTAAGGTCGCACAGGCGCACCTCCACACCGAAACGCTTCAGACTGGTTACAAGAAGGGCGTAGGTGTTGCCGAAGAGATGGCGCGAAGTGACAATGTTCTTGCCTTGAGCAGCTAGTGCCAGTATGGTGTTGCTGATTGCAGCCATCCCCGAATTGAACGCTGTGGCCTTTGCTGCCCCAGTAAGAGCAGCCACTCGGCGTTCAAAGTTGGTTACCGTAGGGTTCTCGACCCTCGAGTAGTCGGGAGCAGAAATCCTGTCGGTAAATGCATCTGCCATCGTCTTGGCATCGTCAAATTCGTATGCCAGCGTATTGTATACAGGCACACTGAGTGCATCGTAGGCATCGCGTCGGGCGTATGCCAAATGCACGGCACGTGTTTGTTTCTTCATCGTTTCTATTGTCTTTTTTCTCTTATCATGTTTGGTCCGTTTTTCCTTACCGGAAAGTATGTTAGGCAAAGAAAAATGAGTATAACGACTGCAAAATTACTAAAAAAATATGAGACAAAAATAACATAAGTTTGGTATTTCCAAAATAAAATGCACGTTTTTGCGTTTATATAGTTACAATGACACACAGGACATACATCATAACCCTAATGCTGGCAGTTGCACAGGAAATTGCCGCCCAGAGTTTTACCCTGCAAGGAAGGGTAACCGACCAGGACATGAACCCCATCGAGTTAGCCACCGTGTCGGTGGTGAAACAAGGGAAAGTGACGTTTACCTCGCTCAAGGGCGAGTTCTCCATGCAACTGGCCTCTGCAGACAGCGTAGCGGTAAGGTTCTCCATGATAGGCTATAAGAGCAAGACACGCATACTGCACCGTCCGCGCGGCAAGCAGACGCTGCAGGTGGTGCTCTACTCCGAGAGCAACACGATAGACGAAGTGCAGGTAACAGGCGAGAAGATTCAGACAGGGCAGACCCAAGAACTGAAGGCAAAGGATGCCAAGATGGCCCCTTCTGCCAACGGTAACGCAGTGGAGAACCTCATACAGCAACAAGCTGGTGTGAGCACACACAACGAACTTTCATCGCAATACAACGTCCGAGGCGGAGCTTTCGACGAGAACTCCGTATATATAAATAATGTGGAGATATATCGCCCCTTCCTCGTGCGCAGCGGACAGCAGGAAGGCCTCTCTGTCATCAATCCCTATATGGTGGACAAGATAGGTTTCTCTACTGGCGGCTATGCTGCCAAGTATGGCGACAAGATGAGTTCGGCCCTCGACATTACCTACAAGACGCTCCACCCCAAAGGCAGCAAGAAGACGATGGTAGAGGGCAGTGTGGTAGCAAGTCTTCTGGGGGCTGATGCCTATCTGGGCATAGGTACAAAGAAGCTGTCATGGCTTAACAGCGTGCGCTACAAAACCACATCGTACCTGCTCGGTTCTTTGGAGACCAAGGGCGAATACAACCCCAAGTACCTGGACTACCAGACCTATCTGAGTTATACCCCCAACAAGCGGTGGCAGATAGACTTCATTGGCTACATCTCGGACAACCACTACGACTTTACACCGCACGACCGCGAAACCACCTTCGGAACGGCACAGAACGTGAAGAGCTTCAAGGTTTACTTCGACGGGCACGAGAAGGACCGCTTCATCACCTATTTCGGCACGGCCGGCATTACGCGCCACCTCACTGACAAGACGAGCATCTCGCTTCTTGGCAGTGCGTTCTACACAAAAGAACAGGAGAAATATGACATACAGAGCCAATATTGGCTCAACCAGACGGCCAATAGTAACAGCCTTGCCGTGGGTACTTACTTTGAGCATGCGCGCAACTATCTGTCGGCACGTGTGCTCAGTGCCAAACTGCTGCTGAAGCACAAGGCCAAGAAACACGACATGGAAGCTGCTCTAACGTTCAAGAAAGAGCACATAGAGGAGAATTCCGTAGAATATGAGATGCGCGATTCGGCAGGCTACAGCGTGCCGCATACGGGCAAAGACCTTTATCTCATCTATTCGCTAAAGGCGCGCAACACGCTCGATGCCAACCGTATAGAGGCATACATACAAGACACCTACCGTTTCGCCAGCAAGGGAGAACATACCCACTTCACCCTCAACTATGGTGTGCGTCTGAGCCAATGGAGCTTCAACAAGGAAACCATCCTGAGTCCGCGCATCTCGCTGGGCATCATTCCCGCCTACAGCGAAAACACAACCTTCCGCATAGCCGCCGGACTCTATTACCAAGCTCCTTTCTTCAAGGAACTGCGCGACACATCCACCATAGCCGGCATTACCGTGGCTTCGCTCAACCAAAAGATAAAGAGCCAGCGCAGCATCCACTTCATTGCGGGCTACGACTACAGGTTCAGCATGGGGAACCAGCGTTTTCGCTTTACAGCAGAGGCTTACTACAAAGCCCTCTCCAACCTCGTGCCCTACTCGGTAAACAATGTAAAGGTAACTTATTATGGCAGCAACGAGGCTAGCGGCCATGCTGCCGGTCTCGACCTCAAACTTTACGGAGAGTTTGTGCCCGGCACTGACTCATGGGTCAGTCTGTCTGTAATGGACACCAAGATGAAACTGGGAGGCAACAGCATACCTCTGCCCACCGACCAACGGTATGCTGTCAACCTTTTCTTTACCGACTACTTCCCCGGAAGCGAACGCTGGCGCATGTCGCTCAAACTGGCATTCGCCGACGGACTGCCTTTCTCTGCCCCCCACCGTGAACTGGAGACGAACACCTTCCGCGCCACCTCCTACCGCCGTGCTGACATCGGCATGAGCTATCTGCTCTACGACAACACGAAACGCAGAAGCAAGTCGTTCCTCAAGGATATTTGGCTCGGGGTAGACTGCCTTAACCTCTTTGGCATCAACAACGTGAACAGCTACTATTGGGTCACCGATGTGAGCGACCGCCAGTATGCTGTACCCAACTACCTTACAGGCAGGCAAATTAACGGACGTATACTTGTCGAGTTCTAAACGGTTCTTTACCCCCATAAATACACAAAAATGGTATATTTCCAGAACCAACGACCTGAAAATATACCATTTTTATAGCTTATCCCGTCCAAACCACTTGACTGGGGGATATAGCCTCTAATTTACAACATTAATCGGCTTTCCTTCCATAAATGCTTTCACATTCTCTGCCACCTGCCGGTTGAGACGAGTGCGTGCCTCAAGGGTAGCCCATGCTATGTGTGGCGTAAGGAAGGCGTTCGGCTCACGCATCAGCCTGCTCTCTGTAGACGGTGGCTCCTGTACCATCACGTCTGCACAGTAGGCAGCCAAACGGCGTGAATGCAAGGCATCGGCAACAGCGTTCTCATCCACTAGTCCGCCGCGACTCGTATTGACAAGAATGGCCCCCGGTTTCATCATCTGCAGCGTGTCGGCATTGACAAAACGCTCCGTATCTGCACAAAGAGGGCAGTGGAGCGAGAGAATATCTGACACGGCAAAGAGTCCGTCCCGGCTTACTTTCGTTATCCATTCGGGCAGGTCATTCGCATTCTTGCCCGTGCATGCATAGACGTCCATACCGAAGTCCTTAGCCAGCAAAGCCACTTTCCAACCAATGTTGCCCAAACCCATGATACCGAAATTCTTGCCAGCCAATTCTACGAGCGGTGTGTCCCAGTAGCAGAAATCCTTGTTGTATGCCCAACGGTCATTGCGAACCTCCATGGCATAGTGCTCCACGCGGTTGGTAACGGCGAGGATATGGGCGAAGGTCATCTGTGCAACACTGTCGGTGCTGTAAGCAGGTACATTGGTCACAACGATGCCCAACTGGCGGGCTGCGTCAATA
Source organism: Oscillospiraceae bacterium (assembly GCA_963624905.1). Lineage (GTDB taxonomy): Bacteria > Bacteroidota > Bacteroidia > Bacteroidales > Bacteroidaceae > Prevotella. The sequence continues at coordinate 14,894 of CAVFRG010000018.1, read as the reverse complement.
TCTATCACGTTATACCCCGTGGCCTGTATGCCGATATACTTGAGGCGAGGCAGGCTACGTAGGGTATCAGCATCCATCTTTACCTTGTTGAGCAGAACGATGTCTGCCTCCTTGGCCCGTTCAACCTTTTCCTCGTCCGTAGTACGGTTGAAGACGGTCACGTTGCCAAGCTGCTCCAAGAGGTGATAGTCCAGATCGCCAGGATTGGCAGCGTAACCGTCCAGTATTACTATATTCATACTCGACTTATCCATACGTAGGAATTAATAGCTGCGTGCTATGATGACACGTGCCACTGAAGGTTTTCCGCTTACCATATCCACACCAGGTGTCTGCTCATATGCGAACGGCACACAGCGTATAGTGGCCTGCGTCTCTTCCTTGATACGTGCCTCTGTCTCGGCTGTTCCGTCCCAATGGCAGAGGAAGAATCCGCCGTTCTTCACGCATTCTTTGAACTCCTCGTAATCATCACACGCATAGACGTGTGCGTCACGATAGGAGCGTGCTTTCTCGAAGATGTTGGCCTGTATCTCGTCGAGCAGCTTTTTCACACGCTCCACGATGCCGTCGAAACTTACCGACTCCTTCTCCAGCGTGTCGCGGCGCATAATCTCGATAGTATTGTTCTCGAGGTCGCGCCCACCCATAACAAGGCGTACGGGCACACCCTTCAGTTCGTAGTCGGCAAACTTGAATCCTGGGCGCTTGTTGTCCGAGTCGTCATACTTCACACTGATGCCCAACTGGCGCAACTGGTCTATAACGGGCTGCAACTTGGCTGAAATCTGCTGCAACTGCTCATCGCCCTTGTTGATGGGGATGATGACCACCTGGATGGGAGCCAACTTTGGCGGCAATACCAGTCCATTGTCGTCGCTGTGCACCATGATGAGCGCACCCATCAGGCGCGTAGATACGCCCCACGACGTAGCCCACACATACTCGGGCTTATTCTCCTTGTTGAGATAAGTAACGTCAAAACTCTTGGCGAAGTTCTGCCCCAAGAAATGGGACGTACCGCTCTGCAGTGCCTTGCCGTCCTGCATCATTGCCTCGATGGTATACGTATTCAATGCACCGGCAAAACGTTCCGTCTCGCTCTTCACGCCCTGCAATACGGGCACGCCCATATAGTTCTCGGCAAAGTCGGCATACACCTTCAGCATCTGCTGCGCCTTAGCCTCAGCCTCCTCCTTTGTGGCGTGGGCGGTATGTCCTTCCTGCCACAGGAACTCAGAGGTACGCAGAAATGGGCGCGTACGCATTTCCCAGCGCATCACGTTGCACCACTGGTTGCAGAGTATGGGCAAATCGCGCCATGAGTGAATCCAGTTTTTGTACGTATTCCAGATGATGGTTTCCGACGTAGGACGGATTATCAGTTCCTCCTCCAGTTTGGCATTGGGATCAACCTCCACCTCCTTGCCGTCCTCGGTAGAGCGCAGACGGTAGTGTGTTACAACGGCACACTCCTTGGCGAAACCAGCCACATGCTCGGCCTCACGAGAGAAGAAACTCTTCGGGATGAGCATGGGGAAGTAAGCATTCTGTACTCCTGTCTCCTTGAACATCCTATCGAGCTGCTGCTGCATCTTTTCCCAGATGGCATAACCGTAGGGCTTGATGATCATACATCCGCGCACGGGCGACAGTTCGGCGAGGTCTGCCTTCATTACAAGGTCGTTGTACCATTGGCTGTAATTGTCGGCACGCTTGGTCAAATTCTTTAGTTCTTTTGCCATTTTTCTATATTTTTTGTGTTGTTTCTAACGTATTATAGTGCTCGTTTCTAATGTACAAATATGAGAAGGGCAGTGCATTTACGCGAAACCATAGGGATTTCCTACCCCGAGAATAGGAGTTTCCCCTTGCCCTATCAACCGATTAACACTAATTTTGCATGCAAAAGTACAAAAAATATTAGAAAAACGTCTTAGGTAATAGAAAAAAAACGTTACCTTTGCATTCAAATAATAACAACAAACAGGAAAATTCGAGTATGAAAAAGATGAAATTTACAGTGGCAGCCCTTTCTTTGCTGCTCGTCATGGGTAGTTGCTCTACCAATACAGGAACAGGCGCACTTGCCGGCACTGGAGCCGGAGCAGCCATCGGCGGCATTGTTGGCGGCTTGCTCAACAACAGTCACCGAGGCACGGGTGCCCTTGTAGGTGCAGCCATCGGTGCTGCCGTAGGTGGTGGTGCCGGCACGCTTATCGGCAAGCATATGGACAAGGTAAAGGCGCAGACCGAGGCACAAGTACAGAATGCACAGGTAGAAACTGTGACCGACGCTAACGGTCTGTCTGCCGTGAAGGTAACCTTCGACTCGGGCATACTCTTCAACACTGGCAAGTACGACCTGAGCAGCAGTGCCAAGAACGACCTCGCCAAGTTTGCTACAGTACTGAAGGGCAATACAGATTGCCAGGTAGACATCCAGGGTTATACCGATGCCACCGGCGGTGACGGTGTGAATCTGCCTCTGAGCGAGAACCGTGCCAAGTCGGTATACAGCTACCTTACCTCGTGCGGCGTAAGTTCAAGCCAGTTTAAAAATGTACAGGGTTTCGGCTCGGCCAACCCCGTAGTGGATACCAAGGAGGCTTGTGCCCAAAACCGCCGCGTGGAGGTTTACCTTTATGCTTCACAAGCTATGGTAGACAAGGCTAACAATGGTACACTCAACTAATGTGGATCACAGTAAACGAACTGTTTACAGAGAGAAATGATACTTAAAAAAATTAAAAGAACATTTCAATGGGTGGTGGTGCTGTTTTTCAGTACCACCATTCTTGCTGTAGTGGCGTACAGATTCATCCCAGTCTATTTCACACCGCTCATGTTTATCCGCTGCTTCCAGCAAGTGGCAGACGGCAACAGCATTATCCTACACCACCACTGGGTTTCAATAGACAAGATTTCTCCCCACATGCCCGTGGCGGTGATAGCCAGCGAGGATGCCCGTTTTCTGAGGCACCACGGGTTTGACTTCGAAGCTATCCAGCATGCTGCGCGCAACAATGCCAACGGCGGAAAAGTACACGGAGCCAGCACCATCAGCCAGCAAACGGCAAAGAATGTCTTTCTGTGGCCAGGCCGTTCATGGACCCGTAAGGGGTTTGAGGCATACTTCACTTTTCTCATCGAAATGCTTTGGAGCAAGCAGCGCATCATGGAAGTCTACCTTAACAGTATTGAGATGGGGCCGGGCATCTATGGCGTGGATGCCGTAGCAGAGTATCATTTCGGCAAAAAAGCGAAAGACCTCTTCCGCGACGAGTGTGCCCTCATTGCAGCTACCCTCCCCAATCCTCTCAGATTCAGTTCGCTTCACCCCAGCCCCTACATAAAGAAGCGTCAAAGACAGATAGAACACAATATGAAGTTTGTGCCGTCCTTTCCACGCGAGGGAAAGGATGTAGACCCCAGCACGGCCATAAGCATAAAAAGATAGCAAAAGAATCCCATTACCCTCTACGACATGGATTTTCTCAACGACTTGAACGAAGCACAGCGCAAAGCCGTGGAATACATCGGCGGACCGTCGCTCGTCATTGCCGGAGCAGGCTCAGGCAAGACGCGCGTTCTAACCTACAAGATAGCCTACCTGCTAAGCCAGGGCATGAAACCATGGAACATCATGGCACTTACCTTTACCAACAAGGCCGCACGCGAGATGAAGGAACGCATAGGCAAACTGGTAGGTGCCCATCTGACATCACATCTATATATGGGCACGTTCCACAGCATCTTCTCGCGTATCCTCAGGGCAGAGGCAGAGCATGTGGGCTTCACGTCCAACTTCACCATCTACGACGAGGCCGACTCACGTTCACTACTCAAAGCGATAGTAAAGGAGATGGGGCTAGACGACAAAGTGTACAAGCCCAATGCCGTACACGCACGCATCTCCATGGCCAAGAACTGTCTCGTGGGACCAGACAGCTACATCAGCGACAACGACAACTACCAGCACGACATGAGGGCCAACATGCCTTACATAGGCAAAGTGTATGCTGCCTACGTACAGCGTTGCCGGCAAGCCAACGCCATGGACTTCGATGACCTCCTCGTGCTTACATTCCAACTCTTCCGCGACCATGAGGACATTAGGCGCAAATACGCTGCACGATTCGAGTTTATTCTCGTGGACGAGTACCAGGACACCAACCACGTGCAGATGAACATCGTCATGCAACTGTGCCAGGAACGCCAGCGCATCTGCGCTGTGGGAGACGACTCACAAAGCATCTACAGCTTTAGAGGAGCCAACATCGACAACATCCTGAATTTCAGACGAAATTTCAATGATGCAAAGCTATTCAAACTGGAGCAGAACTACCGCAGCACACAGAACATCGTCAATGCCGCCAACAGCCTCATCAAGCACAACACCAACCAGATACCCAAGGACGTGTACAGCAGGAACGCCGAGGGTGAGAAGATAATATACAAACCGGCATACAGCGACCGCGAAGAGACACTCATCGTGGTAAAGGATATCGAACGCATCAAGCGCCAGGACGACTGCGAGTACAGCGACTTCGCCATCCTCTACCGCACCAACGCACAGAGCCGCAGCTTCGAGGAAGAACTGCGCAAGCGGGGCGTGCCCTACCGCATATACGGCGGCCTGAGCTTTTACCAGCGCAAGGAGGTGAAGGATGTCATGGCATACCTACGCCTCGTGGCCAACCCCGATGACGAGGAAGCCTTCAAGCGCATCATCAACTATCCTGCACGCGGCATAGGAAACACTACCTTGTCAAAAATTGCAGCCTGCGCCTATGCCAGTGGCGCGAGCCTGTGGCAGGTAGTGTCTGCCCCGACGGCATACGGTCTGGACGTCAACCGGGGAACACTGGCCAAGCTCGAGCAGTTCAGGGCACTCGTTGGCAGTCTTATCGAAAGAGCAAAAACGCAGAACATTTTTGAGGTGGGCGATGCCATCGTCAAAGAAAGCGGCATCAGCAAGGACATTTTCGACGGAAAGCGCGATGCCGAATCGATTACCCGCCAGCAGAACATCGAAGAGCTGATAGGCGGCATGCAGGAATTTGTAGAGGACAGGCGTGAGGAAGGACGCGAAGACAACGTGTACGTCACCGACTATCTGCAGACCATCTCGCTCGTCACCGACCAGGACAGCAAGGAGGAAGGCGACACACCCCGCGTATCACTCATGACCGTACATGCTGCCAAGGGTCTGGAGTTCAAGACCGTCTTTGTAGTAGGACTGGAGGAGAATATCTTCCCCAATGCCATTGCCGCCGCCTCGCTTCGCGAGCTGGAGGAGGAGCGCCGGCTGCTCTATGTCGCCATCACGCGTGCCGAGGAGCACTGTATCCTCACCTGTGCACAGAGCCGCTGGCGTTACGGTAAGATGGAGTTTGACAACCCCAGCCGTTTCATAGACGAGATAGACCCCAGCCTCATCGAAAACCAGGGAGAAAGGGCCAGCCTACGCTCTGGCGATGATGAACCGGAATATTCCTTCCGCCCCACCCTGCGTCCGGAACAGCCGCAGCGCAGAGTAGCATCAGTTTCCACCAGCTTCAAGCCGGTAAGAGGTGTAGAGGCTGCCAGGCGCATCATGCAGATCTCGTCGTCAGCCTCCGAGGACACAGTTCTGCAGGAGGGGACAAAGATAGAGCACCAGCGGTTCGGCATAGGTACAGTGGTAAAGATAGAGGGCTGTGGAGAGAACTGCAAGGCTACCGTACAGTTTGCCAATTCTGGCACCAAGCAGCTGCTCCTTAAGTTTGCCAAATACAGAGTAATAGAGTAAAGGCGCGCTTTTAGCAAAAACAAACGACCCGATACAATTTGAGCCTTTTTTACTATGATAGGATGAAGCCTATTGCAATTGGCAATGAAGCCTATTGCGTTAAAACAGCCGAAAATGAGCCAAGTCCGCAACATGGTTATATGCAAGGCTGTCTCTTTCTTATTGAGGATTCCCCGTCAGTTGCAAACCGCCCCATATGTGTTAAATATAGTTATAAAAAATAACAACTTTAGAGAAAAAATACTATATTTGCGCAAATTTGGTGTATTTATGTCAGATTAGCTAAAAGAATCACCACATCAGCGCATGAGACAACTCAAGATACAGAAAAGCATCACCAACCGCAACAGCGAAGCACTCGACAAATACCTTGTCGAAATAGGTCGTGCCCCTATGATTTCCATAGAAGAGGAGATTGAATTGGCACAAGCCATAAAGAAAGGAGGACGGACCGGAGAGCGTGCAAAGAACAAGCTCGTGGAGGCCAACCTCAGGTTTGTCGTATCCGTGGCCAAACAGTACCAGCATCAGGGGTTAACCCTTACAGACCTCATAGACGAAGGCAACATCGGCCTCATCAAGGCAGCAGAACGCTTTGACGAGACACGCGGCTTCAAGTTCATCTCTTACGCCGTATGGTGGATAAGGCAGAGCATACTGCAGGCCATTGCGGAGCAAAGCAGAATCGTAAGGCTTCCGCTAAACCAAGTGGGGTCGCTCAATAAGGTAAACCACGAGATAAACAGGTTTGAACAGGAGAACCAGCGCCGACCCAGTGTGGAAGAACTGGCCGCACGTACCGGTGTAGACGAAGACAAGATATCGCAGAGCATGGCGGCAAGCAGCCACCACGTGAGCATAGATGCCCCATTCGGAGACGATGACGACAATGCCATGGTGGACGTAATGGCAGGCGGAGACGACAGTCGTACCGACAGGCACGTTGACCACGAAAGCATGGCGCAAGAGCTGATGCAAGTGCTGGGGCAGGTGCTCAAGGAACGCGAAAAGCAAATAGTATGCGCCTGCTACGGCATCGGAGAACCGGAAAAAGGACTTGAAGAAATAGGAGACAAGATGGGGTTGACACGCGAACGCGTAAGGCAGATAAGGGAGAAGAGCATCTCCAAACTCAGAGACTCTGGCCACATCAAAGTGCTCATGAAATACCTTGGCTGACAGATTGGCTTTCCTACGAAAAATATCCATACTCGTTGTCTTTATCTTTATAGAGGCACAGGCTATCGTTACCTGTGCACGGATAGATACGCCTCAATCCCTGCTGTGCGACTCCGTGCTCCACCTGGTGTATGGCTATTCCGCCACGGTAGACACAACAGGCATATCGCAGGCCCACACCTACGCCTACACCAAGATGCAAATGCACACCAACAGGCGGAACGCCACACTTATGCTCATACCCTCGATGTACGCCGTGTCATACGGTGCAGGAAGGCATTTCATTGGAGAATATTACAACAAAATTACGGCAGGAAGCACCAACTGGCTGTACGACAAACGTATGCTCAATATCAGCACCATACCCCACCGCCGCAACACAATGTCGGGCATACTGCCCTTCATGACTCCCCATGTATACAGCGAGACTCTCTTCCCCAACAACATACTCTCCCCCTTCCACAAATCCAACGCACGCTACTACCACTACCACGTCACCGCACTGCCCTACGACAAGGCACAGCTCTATGCATACCCAAGAATAAAGAACACGCAAGTGGTGGAAACAAAGGCGCTCGTAGATACCAAAACTGGAAAAATTTACCAAGTAGACATCGAAGGCGAATACGACATGACGCGCTTCTTCGTATCTATCGTCATGGGAACAGGAGGCTACAAGTCGCTCTTCCCCATCAACTGCAGTATCAAGGCAAACTTCAAGTTTATGGGCAACAACATCACGGGTATGCTCAACACCTACTTCAATCTGCCGCACCTGCTGCCCGACTCACTCGACAACGTAGCCGATACCGCACTCATGGCCAAGGTACGCCCCGTGCCACTCAACAAGGCCGAATGCGCCATATATGCCGACTACTACAGAAAGAAGAACCACAACGACTCCATCAGCAACACCCAACAGGCTGACAAGAGGGGAAACTTTGCCAAGGACGTGCTTTGGGACATCATCGGCGACAACGTGCTCAACGACTTCACGCAAGACATAGGAAAGGAAAACAGGGGGTATGTCAGGCTCAGCCCCATCCTCAACCCGCTCTATATGGAGTACACGCCACGAAAGGGTGTCATCTATAAGTTTGATATACGTACGTCATACATCTTCAACGAGAACATACAGTTTGCCTTCAGGGCAAGGGCCGCATACAGCTTTAGGCTACGGCAACTGTACCTCAGCATACCCGCCACGCTCAATTACAATGCACGCCACGAGGGGTTCATAGAAGCAGAATGGGGAAGCGGAAACCGCATCAACTCCAGTGTCATCGCACGCAATCTGCTGGGAATAAATGAAGCAACTGACAGCGTGTACCACCTATCGGAGAACGACTACACTGAGTTTGCCGATAGGTATCTGCGCATCACCAACCACTGGATGTTCACACCACGATTCGGCATGGAGGCAGGCATCGTGTCACACCACCGCAAAGCCACACACCCCGAGTTCTACGAGACGTTCAGCTACCCCACCACCTACGTTACCGTGGCTCCCGCCATAGGACTGAGATGGATGCCATGGGGACAGAACGGATTGCTCCTTACCGCCAACTATGAGCAGAGCATACGCGGTCTTTTCGGCACGAACATCCCTTATGCCAGGATAGAGACCGACTCGAAATGTATCATACGGTTGGGGAAACGCCGGTCGTACTCGTTGCGCACAGGAGCCGGATTCTACATCATGAGGGGAGACCACTGGAACTTTATCGACTACAGCAACTTCTGCGACAACTATATCCCCGGAGGATGGAACGACGACTGGAGCGGCTCATTCGAACTGCTCGATGCATCATGGTACAACAGTTCTGAGTTCTACGTGCGCAGCAACTTCACCTACGAGAAACCTATGGCCATAGCCGCATGGATACCCCTTCTAGGTAGGTACATCGAGGCTGAACGCTTTTACGTCAGCAGCCTGGTGGCAAAGCGTCTCTACCCCTACACAGAATGGGGATACGGATGCACTACAAGGCTCCTCTCCATCGGCATCTTTGCAGCCTTCAGAAACGCCACGTTCAACGGAATAGGATGCAAATTCGAATTTGAACTTTTCAGACATTGGTAACATATATATCCGTATAACATATTCTGGAATTAACGAAATAAACGCTTTAACATGAATCCACAACTCACAGTATATAAAGCCAGTGCAGGCTCAGGAAAAACTTTTACTTTAGCGCGCGAATACATGACTATCGTCATAGATAACCCACAAGCATACCGCACTATTCTCGCCGTAACCTTCACCAACAAGGCCACCGAAGAGATGAAGACACGTATACTGAGCCAGCTATACGGCATCTCGAAAAGGCTGCCCGATTCAGCCAGCTATCTGGAGCAGATACAGAAGGCACTCCCCCACCTTTCCGAAGCACAGATTGTGCATAATGCCGGCATGGCACTCAGGTTACTGCTACACAACTACAACTACTTCCGCATAGAGACCATTGATACTTTCTTCCAAAGCGTGCTGCGCAATCTGGCACGCGAACTCGACCTTACCGCCAACCTGCGTATAGACCTCAACGCCACGCAGGTGGAACACCGCGCCGTAGACCAGCTCATCGACGCACTCGAGGACAAGGAACCGATGCTACGCTGGATCATCAGCTACATAGAGGAGAATATCGATGAGGACAAGAGCTGGAACGTAATAGGTGCCATCAAGGACTTCGGAGCAAACATCTTCACCGATCACTACAAGCAGCATGCCGAACGTATCAAAATTCTGCTAGAGGATGAACAGTTCTACGAAGCCTTCAACGCCGAGCTGCGGCGCATGGAGCGCAGCGTGAAGACAAAGTACAGGCAGACGGGAGAACGATTTTTCCAAATACTTCAGGAAAACGGACTCTCCATGGACGACTTCTTCAGCAAGGCCAGCGGCCCATGCGGCTACTTCCTAAAGCTAAAGAATGACGGCTTCACAGATGACAAACTGGTAGGCAAGCGCATCGTCAGTGCCATGGAGCACGACGAGGCGTGGGTAACCAAAGCCTACGCTCACCCGGGAAACCCGCCGTTCGACCTGGCGCGCACAACCCTCCGACGCATGCTCTGCAACACCGAGGAGGGCCGGAAGGAAGACATAAGACACTACAACAGCGCCTACCTAACACTGCGGCACATCAACGAACTGCGTCTGCTCGGAGCCATAGACAAAAAGGTACGCGACATGAACCGGCAGGACAACCGGTTCCTGCTCTGCGACACACAGACAATGCTGCACACTCTCATTCAGGACAGCGACTCGCCCTTCATCTTCGAGAAAATCGGCACACAACTGGAACATGTCATGATAGACGAATTTCAGGACACCAGTACCGTACAGTGGCAAAACTTCAAGGTACTTATGCGCGAAACCATGAGCCGACAGGCCACGGGAAACCTCATCGTGGGCGACGTGAAACAGAGCATCTACCGATGGAGGGCGGGCGACTGGCGACTGCTCAACAACATAGAGACGCAATTTGGCAAAGAGAACACCGACATAAAGAACCTCGACACCAACTACAGGTCAGACCGCAACCTGGTAGATTTCAACAACGCTTTCTTCACTATTGCTGCACAGAAGGAGTACGAAGCGCTGGCAGCCGACCTGCCAAAAGATGCCCCGCAGATTCTCTCCGCCTATGCTGACGTAGAGCAGAAGGTACCAAAAGACAAGCCCGCAGCAGGTTACGTCAGCATACAGCTGCTCGCCCCAAAGGCCACCAACGAAGGCACAACACCAAGAGAGCGTACATTCCAAGCTGTAAAAGACACCATAGACAACCTGCGCCTACAGGGAGCGCAAGATACCCAGATTGCCATCATCGTAAGACGTACCAAAGACATACAGCAACTTGCGGAATACCTCATGGCACAAGAGGGCGACTATCACTTAGTGTCGGACGAGGCTTTTCGACTCGAGGCCTCACAAGCCGTACTGGCCATTATCTCCGCTCTGCGCACCCTCGCGCACCCCGACGACAACATCGCGCGGGCCACACTAAACAAGTTTGTTGGCACATACATACAGGAAGCGGAAAAGGAACACATAACGGACTTCATGGACACCAAACGCACATCGCTGCTACAGATGCCGCTACCAGACCTGATGCAGAGACTTTTCATCGCCCTGCATCTGGGTGATAACGAGTACATGAAAAGGCAGAGTGCATACGTATGCGCACTCTACGACTATATGGCCGACTTTATAAAAAACAACGGAAGCGACCTCGAAAACTTCCTTGACGAATGGGCCGACAGTCTACACGACAAGAGTATACAAAGCGACTCTGCCGATGGCATCAGGCTACTTACCATACACAAGAGCAAGGGACTGGAGTACGACCACGTCATCATGCCCTTCTGCGAATGGAAACTAGAAAAGGAAGGCTCCACCATATGGTGTACCGCCGGGGAAGGACCCTTCAACGCGCTCCCTACCGTGCCGCTTCCCTACAACAGAAAAAAACTCAAGGACAGCGTCTACGCCAAAGACTACCACTACGAACACTTACAGAATATGGTAGACAATCTCAACCTGCTCTATGTGGGCTTCACGCGCGCCAGCCACAGTCTCTTCGTTATCGGCACAAGGAGCAATACCGATTCGGCAAGAAGGACCTTTATTATAGAGCACGCACTACCCCGTGTCGAAGAAGTTTTGACCGACAAAGCACTTCAGCCTGTAGTCTACGAAACGGGCGACCCCGACGGAGATATCCGGTTCGAGTACGGCACACTCCATGCAGCCTGCAGCAAGAAGAAAACCTCGCAGACAAGCAATGTCTTCATGGCATTTTCCCGACCGTTGCCCGTATCCCTGCCCACCAGCGAGGTTACACCCGTCTTCAGACAGAGCAACAAGAGTCGCGACTTCATACAGGGCGATGAGGCCGAAGAACAGCAGAAACACTATATACGCATGGGCACCGTCCTGCACCAGGTATTCTCCACTATACGTACCTCCGCTGACATTGGTGCAGCTTTGGCACAGATGGAACTGGACGGCATGCTCTATGACGAGAACGTATCGCGGCACAAGGTGACGGACATGATCCGCAAGCGCTTAGAATCAAAACAGGTAGCAGAATGGTTCTCTGACCGATGGACACTCTACAACGAGTGCTCTATTCTGAGCGTAGAAGACGGCAAGGTAGTGGAACACCGCCCCGACCGCGTTATGAAAGACCAGGAGCGCACCATCGTTGTAGACTTCAAGTTCGGCAAACCCAAAGACGAGCACCTAAGCCAGGTAAGGCAGTATATGCAACTGCTCGAGGGAATGGAAGGACACAACCGGGTGGAGGGATTCCTTTGGTATGTCTACCCCAACAAGATTGTAAAGGTGTCCGCTACCTAAGGCGGCACACCTTTACCCCACCCCAAAAACGCCTCCGTCCTACCCTAAAAAATCCACCAGAACTTACTCTTCCAAACTTTTTGCATATTTTTTCCACCTTTTTGTTGGTTTTTAGGCAAAAAAGCTATAACTTTGCAAGCACAACCAATAGTCAAGATACTAACACATATACGAAATATACTTACAACCAACAAGATAAAGAAATTACCAACCAATAAAAGAAATATTTTTAGACTATGAAAGCAGCAGAAGTAATTGCGAATCTGCAGAGAAGATTCCCCAACGAGCCTGAGTACATTCAGGCCGCAAGTCAGGTGCTCGGCACCATCGAGGAAGAATACAACAAACATCCCGAGTTTGAGAAAGCCAACCTCATCGAGCGTCTTTGCATCCCCGACCGTGTCATCGAGTTCCGTGTATCATGGGTGGACGACAAGGGGAACGTGCAGACAAACATGGGTTACCGCATCCAGCACAACAACGTGATTGGCCCCTACAAGGGAGGTTTGCGGTTCCACAAGTCCGTCAATCTGAGCATTTTGAAGTTCCTGGCTTTCGAGCAGACATTCAAGAACTCCCTCACCACGCTGCCAATGGGCGGTGCCAAGGGCGGATCCGATTTCTCGCCGCGCGGCAAGAGCAATGCCGAGGTAATGCGCTTCTGCCAGGCTTTTATGACTGAACTGTACCGCCACATCGGGCCAGATGAGGACGTACCCGCTGGCGACATCGGTGTGGGCGGACGTGAGGTAGGCTACCTCTTCGGTATGTACAAAAAGCTGACACACCAGTTCCAGGGCATGCTAACCGGAAAGGGACAGGAGTTTGGTGGTTCGCTCATCCGTCCTGAAGCAACTGGCTACGGCAACGTATACTTCCTCCTCAACATGCTCGCCACCAAGAACATCGACATCAAGGGCAAGACTGTGCTTGTATCCGGCTCGGGCAACGTGGCACAGTACACCATCGAGAAGCTTATCGAACTGGGAGCCAAACCTGTGACATGCTCTGACTCAAACGGTTATATCTACGACCCCGACGGCATAGACCGCGAGAAGCTCGACTACATCATGGAACTGAAGAACGTGGAGCGAGGCCGCATCAAGGAGTATGCCGAAAAGTACGGCGTGAAGTACGTAGAAGGCCAGAAACCCTGGTTCGAGAAAGCCGACATCGCCCTGCCTTCCGCTACACAGAACGAAATCAACGAAGAGGCTGCCAAGGCCCTTGTCGCCAACGGTGTGATAGCAGTGAGCGAGGGTGCCAACATGCCCTCTACCCCTGAGGCTATCAAGGTATTCCAGGATGCCAAGATACTATATGCTCCCGGCAAGGCTGCCAACGCTGGTGGTGTTGCTGTATCTGGCCTCGAGATGAGCCAGAATTCCGAACGTCTGAAGTGGAGCCGTGAAGAGGTGGACGCTAAGTTGCACGACATCATGAACGACATACACGCCAATTGTGTAAAGTATGGTACAGGCGAGGACGGGTACGTCAACTATGTGAAGGGTGCAAACGTGGCAGGCTTCCTCAAGGTGGCCAAGGCCATGATGGCACAGGGCATCGTATAAAAAAACGCAGACTAAAAACAACAGAATAGATGTAGACTCCCCTAGCACCTCTCATTGCACCGTACGTACGGGTCTCGTATACGGCGCTACATACATATAGGAGTACGCAAATTCTGATATAAAGCATAAGGGTCGACCAAGCCAGGTCGGCTCTTTCTTTTATCAGTCCTATTCTCTTTTGGCATGGCAAGTACCTTGGGACTCAACAGAAAGTTGAAAACGGACATTCCACATTGACGATACCATCCCAATATTGTCATTGCTGCTTGATAGATGGAGGTATCATCAAGATTACTCTTGACGATTCGCTTCAAGGTCAACAGATTCTTGTAGATTGTTCCACATTTCTTCCATTCATAGCTATAGTCGCTGAAGACTGGTTCGTACACTCGGCTTAGCACGTGCGCTGCGGCTTGTTGTACGACTCGGTCTACAACGGTCGGGATGCCAAGTGGTCGTTGCTTACCATTTGGCTTGGGGATATAGACACGTCTTACGGGGGATGGCTTGTATTTCTTGTCACATATAGACGATACGATTTCATCCATATGCTTTGGTAAATACACGTCAAGCTCTTCAGTCGGCATATTGTCTATGCCGGCTGCACCATGGTTGCGCTTGACAGACACCCAGGCTTCCCAGAAGTTTCTTGCTTCTACAATCTCGTTTATTAATTCCATTTGCTGCTTTTCGTTCTGCTTGTAAATATACTTGCGATTGTCCCAACTACTTCCGACCTAGAAAGATTACGATTCTTTCACCTTGGCTTTACCTCATCTTCGGATTGCGCAAGCATTGCTTACAGGCGATTTGCACTATATATACATTAATGTCCCTTTTGTTTGAAGTTCTCAGATTTGGACTTCCGGCACGCAATAACTAAAGAGGTCTTCGTGTGACCTAAAGGAAACACGAAGACCTCTTTGGTTATTCGATAGTTACTTTCTTGACCGTATAGCCGTCTCCCACTATGAGAAAACCA
>CAVFRG010000017.1:0-43683 GCA_963624905.1 Oscillospiraceae bacterium | reverse complement strand
CATCAGCGACTACGTATATGCCCTTGATACGCTTGACCGCTACGACTACCAGTCACTTGATATCAGTCAGACCACTCGCGAGGAACCCTTTCGTGCCACTTATGAGAATGCAATGGAGGCCATCAATGCACTGAAAGAAAAGTTCGGCGGCAGTCAGTAACGAAAAAGACGATTCCTTCAAAAGCAGCATCGGGCAGATATACCAGACATTCGGAGGCGAAGACCTTTATCCATCCGTAGAAGAAAAGGCTGCGATGCTTCTCTACCTCGTGGTGAAAAACCACTCCTTCAGCGACGGCAACAAGCGCATTGCTGCCATGCTCTTCCTTTGGTTCATGGAGAAGAACGGCATCCTCTACGGTGAGGACGGTCATAAGCGCATTGCCGACAACACCCTCGTGGCCCTTACGCTGATGATAGCCGAAAGTCGTACGGAAGAGAAGGACGTGATGGTGAAAGTGGTGGTCAACCTGATAAACAAAGAAAATAGGTAGATTCCCACCAATGCAGAAACTTTCACTGTTTCTTAGCTGTAAATTATGTAATGCTTAACCCAACTTTGACCCCAACTAACAAATTTCAATAAATTTTCAAGGGCGGTCTTAATGTAACCACATGATTTTCAATGGTGACATTCTGGGAAGTGCGTTTGTAGTACACAGAAGTCTCGGCGAAAAGTTTTATCTTTGCACCCGCTATGAACTTCATGTCCCAATTACGCTACAACCCGAAGACTCAGAAAGATGAATGGTACTACCGCATCAAGGAGTCTTATCGTGACCAAACAGGCCGTCCCCGTAATCGTGTCATGTTGAATGTAGGTTTCATCCCCGAGCCACATCGTCCTGAGGATATACGTGACATAGGCAAATGTCTGACATACAGACACAACCACCAGAACCAGAGAAACCTTTTCGAAAGTCCGTTTGCCCGCTACAACGAATTCGTCCGAAGAAAGACCGAAGAGTTTTGGACAGAGATGGTCAACAACGGCAGCATCGATGCGGTGAAAGAGAATATCAGGCAGTCACATGAAAAGGCAAGACGTTTGGTGGATGTAGATACCGTCAAGCATACGGATGCCCGGGAAATTGGCGCAGAATGGATATGCCTTCAGGCCATACGCGAACAGGAGATAGA
Organism: Oscillospiraceae bacterium; assembly: GCA_963624905.1. Classification (GTDB taxonomy): domain Bacteria; phylum Bacteroidota; class Bacteroidia; order Bacteroidales; family Bacteroidaceae; genus Prevotella. Next base: position 42,543 of record CAVFRG010000017.1, on the reverse strand, counting down.
CAAGTTCTTGGAAAAGCAGGGCTGGAGCGAAGTGAAGATAAACACGGTGCTGGCGCACCTTATCACACGCACGGTCTATTCCCCATCGGAATTGAAGTCGCTGCGCATCATGGACGAGAACTCCGCAGTCTGCGAATTGGTCAGCGGCAGGCAGGACTGGCGTCCCGGTTACAAGAGCATATATAATGTGGCCCCGTTGCTGTATGAACTGAAAGAGCAGTTGGAGTCACACCTGTGCCGCAAGACGGATGACCTGTTCAACATAACCAACCGCATAGCCATCTTCGACCTGACCAACTTCTATTTTGAAGGACGCAAGGACGGCAGCAGGAAGGCGCAGTTCGGGCGTTCGAAGGAAAAGCGCACCGACAGCAAGCTGCTTGTGCTTGCACTTTGCATCAACAAGGAAGGTTTCATACGCTATTCCTCTATCCTTGCCGGTAACACGGCCGACCCGAATTCCCTTCCCGACATGGTGGACACACTGTATGCGAAGACACGCGTCCCGAACGACCCGAAGGACAAGGTACTGGTGTGTCTGGACGCAGGCATTGCAACGGAAGACAACCTGCAGAAGATAAAGGAAAAAGGATACAACTACCTGTGCGTCAGTCGCCGGAGGCTCACCGATTATGAAATCGCGCCCGATGCGAAGACGGTTACCGTACACGACTGCAAGAAACGGCCGATAAAGCTCACACAGGTGAAGCATGAAGAGACCGGTGACTATTACCTTGAGATAAATTCTCCGGCCAAACAACTCAAGGAGGAATCCATGAACCGCAATTTCAAGAGACGCTTTGAGGAAGAACTTGAGAAGATAAAGGGATCGTTGGGAACAAAGCACGGCACAAAGAGCTACACGAAAGTCATCGAACGCGTCGGCAGGGCCAGACAGAAATATCCGTCAATAGCAAAATACTATCTCATAGACTATATCCCCGACAACGAGGAGAAGCCGAAGTATATGGCCGACATAGTCTGGCGGATAGCTGTGCCGGAGAATGTGGACAAGGACAGCGGCATCTACTTCCTGCGCACGAACGTGGCGACTTTTGACGAGAAGACAACGTGGGACTACTACAATCTGACAAGGGAGATAGAATGTACCAACCGTCAACTGAAGACAGACCTCAATCTGCGTCCCATACACCATCAAAAGGATGACAGGTCTGACTCCCATCTGTTCTTCGGGCTGCTGGCATACTGGGTGGTGAACACTATACGTTACCGTCTGAAGCAATCCGGAAAGACACATTATTGGTTGGAAATCGTCCGGACTATGTCCACCCAGAAGGCAATAACGACAGAGGCTACAAACGTGTTGGGCGAAACGGTTCATCTGCGGCAGTGCAGTGAACCGACTAAAGCTGCAACCGATATTTACGAACGACTCAAATACAAGAAAATGCCATTCAGAAAAATCAGGATAGACAAAATCTGTAGTACACAGTAACGCAACCGGCAATTGCTAAACTGCTGATACTGCAACAAAAACAAGGTTAGAAGGTCAAAGTTGGGTTAATTTCCCATACGTTCATTCCCATCATCACTTAATTGTCGCGGAAGATGTACGACCCGTCAATGTGTACTTCGTTCTCGGAAACAAGATACTGGATGGCACTGTCTATGCAGTGGGAAGGCAATGTTATGGAATGTAACTCGTTGATGAAATGGCGTTGGCCGTCGGCAAGGAGAGCTACTATCTCTTTCTTCGCTTGTTCGTAAAGCTGGCGGGAGACTGAAGTCTCAGCCTTGTGCTCGAGGCATACGTCACACTGGCAGCAGTCTTTGTCTGATGCCTCACCGAAATAAGCCAACAGTTGTCGCGAGCGGCAAATATAGTCGTTCGTGGCATACCCAATCATACGCTCTATGCGTTTGCGGTACTGTTCGCGACGCTGTTCCCAAACCTCGGGCGGAATAACAACTTTGTCACCGTCTATGCGGTCGGTGGTGTAGGTGATGTAGGGCGTCTTTCGGCGGGGGATAAAGCGGACGATGTGGCGGGCAGAAAGGTTTTTGAGTATCATGTATACCTGCTGCTGCGACAAATCGGTCTTTTGTGCTATCAGACTCTCGTCAATGTAAACGTAGTCGGTGAAGAGTCCGCCGTAGAGACGCAAAAGGGCAGTGATGACGTTGTCTTCGTTAGGAGACAGGGAGTCGAGCAGATACAGGTCGTTTCTCTCTATACAGAACATCAGGCGTGCCGAATTGTCGGGTTCGCTCTCGTAATGCAGGTATCCGCTCTGTTCCAGAATACGGAGAGAAGCATCTACTTTGGTGGGGAAAAACTTGAAGTTGTATGAGAATCTGTCTATGTCGAAGGCAAAGGTTTTTCCGTGTCCGCTCTCGATGCCTATCTGGAAGAAGTAGGCAAGACTCTCGTACACATTGCGTATGAGTTGGCGGTCGGGGAAGGAGTCGTCTATACGGTTGCGTAGTTTGCGCTCGTCGCCCGTATCGTAAAGCAATACGGCGTAAGCCTTGTTGCCGTCGCGGCCCGCGCGACCTGCCTCCTGGAAGTAAGCCTCCAACGAGTCGGGACAGTCGATGTGTATGACCATTCGTACATCGGGCTTGTCTATGCCCATGCCGAAGGCGTTAGTAGCCACCATGACCCTTACCTCGTCACGTTGCCACGCCTTCTGCCGTTCATCTTTTACCAGTGGGTCAAGGCCTGCATGATAGAAGGTGGCGCTGATGCCGTTGTCGGCAAGTAATTGGGCTGTCTCCTTGGTGCGCCTTCGGCTACGGGCGTAGACGATGGCCGAGCCGCTCACACAGCGCAGGATGTGTATCATTTCCTGTTGTTTGTCAGCTACGGTGCGCACGATGTATGCCAAGTTCTTGCGCTCGAAACTCATGCGGAACACGTTGCGCTCGGCAAACTGCAGTTTGTCCTGGATGTCGTCAACCACCTCGGGTGTGGCAGTGGCGGTAAGAGCAAGTATGGGTACGTTGGGTTTTTCTTTGCGGATGTCGGCAATGCGCAGGTAAGACGGCCGGAAATCATAGCCCCACTGGCTGATGCAGTGGGCTTCATCGACCGTGATGAAACTGACATCCATATGTCGCAGCTTGGCGAGAAAAGCTTTGGAACCGATACGCTCGGGTGATACATACAGTATCTTTATACCCCCGAAGATGCAGTTGTCCAGTACTTGAAGAATTTCGCGTTGCGAACGGTCGGAATAGACTGCATCTGCCAGAATGCCGTGCTCGCGCAGGTGGTGCACCTGGTCTTTCATCAAGGCTATGAGCGGTGTGATGACAATGCACACCCCGTCTTGTGCAAGGGCAGGGACCTGGAACGTGACAGACTTGCCACCGCCTGTAGGCATAAGGCCCAGCGTGTCCTTGCCGGCCGCTATGCTCTCGATGATATCGCGCTGGATACCGCGGAAATCGGGATAGCCCCAATGGGTGCGTAGTATCTCTTGAAATCTGTCCATCTCTCTCCTTGGGAGTAGTGTGCGTAGATGTGCAGCACATACAAAGGCTTATCCTTCGTTGGGGCGGATATCCTCTATTTGCAACTGTACCTGATTCTTCTTGAAAACATTCTCCTCTATGGTATAGGCAATGTCAAAACTGCGTTTGCTCTTGATGTAACGAGCCGATGCACTCTGCCCGAAGGCTATGCCGTTGACAACGGTACTCGACTTGGAGTCGACCAGCTCCAGCTTGATGTGCTCCTGTTCCCTTCCTACCACTTTGCTGGTGCCATAGTCATAGACGCCCGACGTGCAGAAAACGGGTTTGGGGTTGCACGGTCCGAAAGGGGAGAAGCGTTTCAAGTCGTTGTGTAGATGCTTGGTGATGTCGCGGAAGTCGATAGCGGCATCGATGTTAAGAATGGCCTCGGTCTGTTCGGGCGAGATGTGCTCTTCCACATATTGCTGGAAGCGGTTGCGGAACTCGCGCACATGTTCCCACTTCATGGTAAGTCCGGCAGCATAGGTATGTCCGCCGAAATTGAGCAACAGGTCGCGGCAACTCTTGATGGCCGAATAGACATCAAACCCCGTGACGCTGCGTGCCGACCCTGTGGCCATGTCGCCATCGCGTGTGATAACGACAGTGGGGCGGAAGTATATTTCCGTGAGTCGCGATGCCACGATGCCGATGACTCCCTTTTTCCAGCTCTCGTCATAGAGCACGATGCTCGAGTTGTGTTTCTGACTTTCCAACCGCGAAACGATAAGGTTGGCCTCCTCGGTCATCTGTTTGTCGATGTCCTTGCGCTGTTCGTTGTATTCATTGATATGTTTGGCCATGCGCAGGGCAGAGGCAAAGTCTTTCTCTACCAGAAGGTCAACGCTCAGCTTTCCGTTCTCCATTCGTCCGGAGGCATTGATGCGCGGACCTATCTTGAAGATGATGTCGCTCATGGACAGCTCCCGCCCGTTGAGGCTGCAGATGTCAATGATGGACTTCAGACCGATGCTCGGGTTGGTGTTGAGCTGTTTGAGGCCGTGGAAGGCAAGGATGCGGTTTTCGTCCACAACGGGTACGATGTCGGCAGCGATGCTGACGGCACAAAAGTCGAGTAGGGGGATGAGCCTGGAAAAGGGGATGTTGTTGTCCTTGGCGAATGCCTGCATAAACTTGAATCCGACACCGCAACCGCAGAGATGTTTAAAGGGAAACGGGTCATCGGGGCGCTTGGGGTTGAGTATGGCTACAGCAGGCGGCATTACCTCGTCGGGGACGTGGTGGTCGCAAATGATGAAGTCTATGCCCAGACTCTTGGCATAGGATATCTGCTCGTTGGCCTTGATGCCGCAGTCGAGGATGATGACCAACTTGACACCCGTGCGCTGGGCATATTCTATACCTTTGTTGCTGACACCGTAGCCCTCGTCATAGCGGTCGGGGATGTAGTAGTCTATGTTGGAATAGAACTGCTGCAGAAACTTGTAGACCAGTGCCACTGCTGTGCATCCGTCCACGTCGTAGTCACCGTAGACGAGTATCCGTTCCTTGCGTCCCATGGCATCATTAAGCCTGTCTACCGCCACATCCATGTCCTTCATAAGGAAGGGATTGATGAGGTCGGAGAGCTGTGGACGGAAGAACCGTTTGGCTGCCGACTCGGTGGTGATGCCGCGCTTGATAAGCAACTGACCGAGGATGGGGCTGATGTTCAGTTTGCCCCCCAGTTCATTTGCCATGCTCTGCTCTTCGGGTGTAGGTGCGTCATATTTCCACTTAAAATGCATTTCGTTGTTTTTTATTTTGCCGTCAAAGTTACAAAAATATTGGCACAATACGAAATGTTTTATATGAAAATAACAAATAAGGGGCTGCGACATTCCTGTCGCAGCCCCTTGTATAGCGTGTTGTGTCGTTTGGCAGACAAAGTGTTAGATGCCCAATTTCTTGCGGATGTCCTTGGGGATGGCGTTCTTGTTCACCATGAAGTCCATGGTCTTGTATGCCACAAAAGCCTTGGTCATGTACCATACACCCTTGTAGTCACCATACTCTCCCCAGGAGTTCTTTACCATGTAGTACTCCTTGCCGTTCTGGTCCTTGGCAATACCATAGAGGTGCATGCCATGGTCGTCGGTGGTCTCCCAGTTGTCGAAAGCTTCCTGGCGCATAGCCTGTGTAGGAACGATTTCGGGTGCGTTCACACCGAGAGAGTCGAACTTCTCCTTCTTTTCGTCCTTGGAGAGTTTGAACCAGTGGTCAGCATCGGTACCAGACATGGAGCGAACCTTCTTCACGTCGTATGCGATACCGAGACCCTTGCGTGTGAAGCCGTCCTCAGTAACGTCACCGCCCCATGCAACGGTATAGCCATTGTTTACGGCATTGTCGATAATCTTGATGATGTCCTCCATAGGCACGTTGTAGCTCATGGGCCAGCGCCAGTTGTCCTGTACTTCTACGGCAAACTGACTCCACATGGGGTGATGGGTATAGCTGGTGATGGTAACATAGTCGTCGAGGTTAAGGCCGAGGCTCTGGCAGAAAGTCTGCGGAGTGTACTGCTTGCCCTGGTAGGTGAACTTCTCGGGAGTCTTGCCGATATAAGAATCTATGATGCCTTGCAATCCGCTCTTCCATGCGGTAGAGATTTTCTTGGCCTTGCTCTTGGCTACAGCCTCCACATAGGGAGTCATTACATCGAAGAACTCACCGAAGTTGGCCAGTGAGTCACCAGTCAGTGTACCGGGAGCCGGCATGGCATCCTCAGGTACGATGCCGTAGTGCTGCAGTGCGTAGAGCACGTCGTAGGCGCTGCCGCCCTGCGAGAAACTTACGTCGCCATGCATTCTCACAGCCATAGTGGCACGGTCCATGTATGTCTTGTTGGCAACGAACATTTCGCTCAGGTCATATGTCTTGCCGGTATTCTTCAGAATTTCGCTCTCGAAATAGCTCAGTGTAGAGTATGCCCAGCACGTGCCGCTGCGGTTCTGGTCCTTGATGCTGGTAATGGGGTTCTGCTTTACTACTGTAAATACAGGCTTGTTCTTGGCAATGGCAGCTGAGTCTTTGGCTGCTTTACTGCTTTTGGCGTTAGCCCCACCGGCAACCAATGCCAACATGGCGGCAACAATCAATGTCTTCTTCATTAAAATCTTCTCTTTATATTAATAAAATGTTGTTTTCCCAATAAACGAAATCCACCCTGTCTTTTTAGGAGGTGGCCTTCTTCTTATCCGTTAGCCCTTTCCATGAAGTCCTCCACGTCTTTGGGGTGGTAGGGGATGCGGTCCTTGCCGATGAAGCGGCATCCGTCTTTGGTGATGAGCACGTCGTCCTCGATGCGTATGCCTCCGAAATCCTTGTAGGTCTCGAGCTTGTCGAAGTTGAGGAACTCGGCACAGTGTTTCTTGGCCTTCCACTCGTCGATGAGGGCCGGGATGAAATAGATGCCAGGCTCGTCTGTTACGACGAAGCCCTCCTGCAGACGGCGGCCCATGCGTAGGCAGTTGGTACCAAACTGTTCCAGATTGGGTCTTACCTCCTCGTCAAAGCCCACGTTTATCTGGTCGAGGTTCTCCATGTCGTGAACGTCCATGCCCATCATGTGCCCCAAGCCGTGGGGAAGGAACATGGCATGTGCACCAGCCTTGACGGCTTCCTCGGTGTCGCCCTTGGCAAGTCCTAAATCCTTCAGCCGGTCGAACATCAGACGGCAAATGGCAAAGTGTACGTCGGCATATTTTACACCGGGCTTGGCCACCTCGAGCGTATAGTCGTGGCATGCTTCCACGATGGAGTAAATCTCCAGTTGGCGCTGGGTAAACTTGCCGCTTACGGGCATAGTGCGCGTATTGTCCGAACAATAGTTGTTTACGGTTTCTGCACCCGCATCACAAAGGGCGAGCCTTCCCGCTTCCAGTACGCTGAGTGACGGGTTGCCGTGCATGATTTCGCCATGCTGCGTGTAGATGGTGGGGAAACTGACCATAGCACCATAGGAGTTTGCAATGCCGTCAACTTGTCCGCCAACAAACTTTTCCGTTACTCCCGGTCTGGTGAGGCGCATGGCTGTGGTGTGCATCTTATAGCCGATGACTGCCGCACGCTCCAATTCTTCTATCTCTTCCTGGCTCTTGGTAGACCGCATTTTTACTACAGCCTGGATGAGTGGCATAGAGGCTTCTTCCTTCTGCTGGTTGGGGTGGATGCCCAGAAGGTCGAATATCTGCAACTTAATGTCGTAGCGGTAAGGTGGCAGGAAGTGTATCTTGCGCTTCTCTGCCATAGCGTTGTTGCAGATGGTCTTGAGCGACTTCATGGGGGCTGTATTGTCGACACCCACCTGTGCGGCAAGGTCGTGTACGCTGTCCACGCTGCCATACCATACGATGTCTTCTATGTCAATATCGTTGCCGACAAGTGTCTCGATGTCGTTGTCCACGTCGATGATGCCTACGAGGCCATCGCGCTGCTGTCCGAAGTAATAGAGGAACGTGGAGTCCTGCCGGAAGGGCGCATAGCCGTTGTTGGGAAAATTGCAAGGCGATTCGTTGTTCCCAAAAAGTATGATAACACCGCTGCCTACAGTATTCTTCAGTTCTTTGCGGCGCTTGATGTAAGTATCCTTGCTAAACATATTTTTAGTTAATGTTATATTTTGGCGCAAAGTTAGTAATTATTTTGTAAAAAATCATTATCTTTGCAATCAAAAATGTATATTTAGTGAGAATTTATAAATAATTAATACAAGAGCATGTGTTTGCGGCATGTAAAAGGTGGATTATGGAGTTGATGAAGAATACAGGACTTGTTTTGGAAGGTGGTGGCATGAGAGGGGTTTTTACCAGTGGCGTGCTCGATGCGTTTATGAAGTACGAACTTTTTTTCCCCTATGTCGTGGCAGTTTCTGCCGGGGCATGCAACGGCATGTCTTATATCAGCAGGCAACCCAGACGTGCGCGTATTTCGAACATAGACTATTTGGCACGTTACCAGTATATCGGCATCCGCCACTTGGTAACGCAGGGCTGCATCTTTGACAGGGAACTGTTGTACGACAAGTTTCCAAACCAGTTGTTGCCTTTTGACTTTGACACCTTCTTCAGGTATGCCTCCAGTTTTGAAATGGTGACAACCAACTGCCTGACGGGACAGCCAATGTACCTTTCGGAGACGCACGACAGGCAGCGTGCTCTTGACGTGGTGCGCGCCTCGAGCAGCCTGCCTTATGTCAGCAAGATTGTGACGGTGGACGGCATACCCATGCTCGATGGCGGTATAGCCGACAGCATACCCGTGCAGCATGCCATGGATATGGGGTATACACACAACGTGGTAATACTGACGCGTAACAAAGGGTGGCGTGATACGGGCAAGGACCGCAAGATACCTTATTTATACAAGCATTATCCACGCCTGCGCGTGGCTTTGAGCCATCGGCATCAGGCGTACAACGAGCAGATTCAGCTGGTGGACGACCTGGAGAAAGCTGGCAAGATAACGTGTATACGGCCGGTACGGCCTCTTGAGGTAGGGCGTATCGAGAAGGATACGGCCAAGCTGGAGCGTCTGTACGAAGAAGGCTTCACGCTGGGTGAAGCCTTCTGTAAGGGTGTCCGGAAAAATAAGATAGTCGGATAAAGGGTGTTATATGTTGGCTTGGTACTTTGGACTTTCCCCGTACTTATTGGCTTCGACATCCGAATCGATGCAGCAGAATACAATGATTACTACCTCCCAGATAAGGGCTACAATATAGCCGATGACAAGTGCGATGATGGAACCGATGGAATTGGCAGCAAGCTCTTCTGCATTGATGGAGGAAACGTCACCGCTCAGGATGGCAGCACCGAAGATTACAAAAATGAGCACCACCAGCAGTGTGCCGAAGATAATCTGTCCTCCTATCCACCACCCGCTGCGGTTTGTGTCGTGCAGACGGCGGAACGTGAGGGATACCTGGGCGAGTGCTATCGCAAGTGCTATGGCGTTGCCTACGAAGGGAACCCACGTGGTAAGGATGGCAATGATGCTCAAACCCAATGTGGCCCACCAAAATTCGGAACGGCGAATCCTGCCTTTGAAATCGACAATCTTTGTAAAGGCCAACTTGTTGGCTTCGATGAATCCCACTTGGGGAAGTTCTGTGTAGTTTTCCATAATTTTATGTTTTTTAGTTAGGTAACCTATGTAAGGAAAATCCCATTACTCTTCCAGCAAGTCGGGCCTTAACCGTCTGGTACGCTCCATGGCCTGGTCGAACTCCCATTGGCGAATCTTAGCTTCATTGCCGCTCAGTAGTATCTCGGGTACTTTCCATCCCTTGTAGTCGGCGGGGCGGGTGTAGATGGGTGCTGCGAGAATGTCGTCCTGAAAACAGTCGGAAAGTGCACTTTGCTCGTCGCTGATGACACCGGGCACAAGACGGATTACCGCATCGGCAATGATGGCAGCCGCCAGTTCGCCGCCCGTCAGCACATAGTCGCCTACGGATATCTCTCGAGTGATGAAATGGTCTCTTATGCGTTGGTCTATGCCTTTGTAGTGTCCACAGAGGATAATGAGGTTCCCCTGCAGCGACATCTCGTTGGCTATCTTCTGGTTGAAGGTCTCGCCGTCAGGCGACACATAGATAACGTCATCGTATTCGCGCTCGGCCTTAAGGGCGGAGATGCAGCGGTCTATGGGTTCGCACTGCATCACCATGCCTGCGCTTCCGCCATAGGGATAGTCGTCCACGCGCCTCCATTTGTCGAGCGTATAGTCGCGCAGGTTGTGGAGGTGTACCTCTGCGAGACCTTTCTTGCGGGCACGTGCCAAGATGCTTTCACCGATGAATCCTTCGAGCATCTCTGGCAGTACTGTGATAATGTCTATTCTCATCATGTTTGCAAAGGTAATGAAAAACAGCTGAAACTCCAAATGTTTTCTGTAAAAAAAGAGGCGTACAAACTGTATGTCTGTACGCCTCTCCTTATAGATGAGCTTGTCGGTGGTTATGCGCAACCATAGCCGCAACCCTTCATAAGGGCTTCGCCATAGAAGTTCATGGCCGACTTGTAGCTTCCTGCTACGTTCTCAATCATTCTCTTGATGTTCTTGATCATTGTTTTCATAATTGTTATCCTTTCTCTTTTTTTTGTTAATACTGTGGGCTGTGTCTCTCGTGTATTTTATTTGCCCATTTCAATCTTTCTGTTCACTGCGACTGCCTGTGCTACCATAGTGCCGACAATCAGAACAATCATCATTGTTACCATAATCTTTTTACCTTTCTTTCTTTTCTGAGAGCTCCCTTTGAGTTCTCTTGTTCTACATGTTATCCTTTTTCAATCTTTACCTTTTCGAGTGCAAAGGTAATGCCTTTATGTTGAAATGGCATAACGAACGTGTAACAAATGTATGAAAACAATCGATTTTTTGACTCATATCAATCATACGGTTCCTTTCTAGTCTCATATATGACAAGAATGTATGCTTGTTTGTCTTTTGTCGTGTTTTTTATAAAGCCTCATCGTCAGGACGCTGAAAGGCAGCCTTGGCTTTCAGACGAGGGAAGTGTTTCTTCTTTCTGAGCCATGCTGCCTTTCTTGCTTCGTATTCCTCGCGATGGCTTTCCAGATAGTTGTCAGCCATTGCTCTTGATTTTTTTGTGTTCTTTTTCGACTCCTTATATATATAATAAGGTGTAATGCACCAAATGTGTGCCTTTTGCTTTGCTATTGCTATTTCTCTTGGAACTTACTGTAGATAACCTTTGCCTGTATGCTTCCCGTGGGCTTGTGTTGTTCGTCGTAAGTGTCTTCGCCTTTGACGAGTCGGACGGACGAAAGGCCCATTTCGTGGGTGATGGTATTGACATACTGGTAATTGTCCCGGGTGATGTAGTCGATGTCTACGGGCAGGATAGCCACCTTGTTCCAGTTGGCAGAACGCTGGGCTGTCGGTATCTTGCCCATTACCGTCACCAGATTGCTGATGTTGGGGAAGGTATATGCGTTCTTGGTGGATGTACTGCTGCTCGTATTGTATGTCGAACTGTAGGAAATGCGGTAGTCGGTAACCTTACGGTTTTCGAAGAATGACGTCAGACTGTCGACGGGAATCATCAGGACGTTGTAAGGTGTTTCGAAAGCATAGTCATCGTCGGTCTGGTTGTTTATCTTGGGGAAAGTAACCGAAACCGTCGACAGTGTATCCTTTTCGTGTCCCTTCAGAATGCCGTCTACGGGCAGTGTTGCTACCGTTATGATGCCGGCAGGCGACTTGATGTAAGTGCAGCTGTTGTCGGCTACCAATTCTTCGAGTCGTGCCTTGCTGTTCTCGATACGGTTGGTCTGCAGCACTTCTTCTGTTCCGAAGAAAGAGTAGCTGTAGTTGTTCAGTACGGTGCTGTCTTTCACCCCGGTGGAAGACACCACCTCTTTCTGTCTCTTCCAGCAGAATACGAGCTGTGTGGTATAAATCTTCACCATATTGCCCACACCGCTTTCGTGCTTGATGTAAAAGCCCGGGCATACATTGTGTACGAACTGATAGTTGTTCTTGAAATACTCCGGGTGGTTCATGCGCGTGTGCATGATGTACTCTCCGTAGTTGTTGTATACTGTACCGTCTTTGGCAGTGTACTTGTCGTTGAGGTAAATCTTGAAGTACTTTTTCTTGAGCGAATAGGTAGTGTTTACCTTATAGGCATTCTCCGTGTCGACGTATCCGTTGGCGATAGGGTCGAAGTCGGTGTAGTACTTCTGGCCTTCCTCCATGGGTTTGCTCATCTCGTATGCCGTTACGTTCATGGGGGCGAGCGTGTCACCGTATGTTGTCTGGTAATTGATGAGGATGTAGCAGGAGTCTGCCGTTACCAGTCCGTCGTTTGCGGCCTTGATGTATTCCAGTGTGTCGAGTGCGAAATTCGGCATCGAGGAGAACTGCGCCATATAGTCGGCTGTGACGTATGTGTTGGTCTCCGGGTCCTTCATCATACCTACAATGCCCTGCCTGCTGTTGCTGAGTATGCTGTAGTTGCCCATCGACTCGGTAGTGACGTTGAAGGTGGAATCGGAGATGGAGAGACCATCAATTCTGTTGGTGACAGAATGGCCGATATTGTCAGTAGTGTCATCGCACGAGACCATGAAGAGTGCGGCAACGGCGATGAGTACGAATAGTCTGGATAGTTTCATTTGTCAAGAAAATTTTTGTGCCCGATTATTGTTCGTCGGGGCAGATTTCGTTGATAAAATTCTTGTATGCTTCGGTGAAGTCTTCGCCGGGGTATGCCATCAGTGGCTTTCCCTTTTCTGATGCGTACGTCTTCAGGGTCTCGGATATCCCTTCCTCTGCCTCCACCACACCGTCGCTGTAGTCGATGGCGAGCTTTGCCAGTTCTTCATGCGTGAAAGGCTCGCTGTATCCGTCCAGCATGCTTCGCTTGGCCGACTTGAAGGCTACGCAGTCCTTGAAGTTCTCTCCTACACATCCCTCGAGACCGTGATTGTTAAGGGTGAAGATAACCTTGGAGTTAGCAAATGACGGTTCGTCGGCATAGGCGGTTTTGATATAGATGGGTACTACTGCCCCCATCCAGCCCTGACATACGATGACATCGGGCTGCCAGCGCAGTTTCTTTACTGTTTCCAGTACGCCTCTGGCAAAGAAGATGGCACGTTCGCCGTTGTCCTCGTATTCTTTGCCGTCCTGGTCTGTTCCCATCTTGCGGTTGTTGAAATAGTCGTCGTTGTCTATGAAGTAAATTTGTTGACGGGTTGTCGGAATGGAGGCAACCTTGATAATCAGGGGGTGGTCTGTGTCGTCGATGATCAAGTTCATGCCCGACAGGCGTATCACCTCGTGCAATTGGCCGCGGCGCTCGTTGATGATGCCCCATTTGGGCATGAAGATGCGGATTTCAAAGCCTGCTTCCTGCATCTTTTGGGGCAACTCGCGTCCCATCACCGACATGTGGCTCTCTGCCACGTAAGGATTTATCTCCTGATTGATGAATAATACTTTCTTTGCCATAATTGTTACTTTGTATTCTTACGAATTAGGTGCAAAGTTACGAAAAAAAACTCAGATGCGTTCAGGTTTTTGGCGAAATCAGACAAAACGCCCCGTTTATTGGCATATTTTTATGATATTTCTTTCTTATTTAAGAAAAATGTTGTTATTTTGCACGCTGAAAAGAAAATGAACGATGAAAGTATTTGATAAGATTGTAGACCTCCAGAACGAACTGTTTTCTGTTCGCAAGGAGGGTAAGGAAATAGGTCTTGTGCCGACAATGGGAGCACTCCACGAAGGTCACGCCTCGTTGGTAAAGCGTAGTGTAAAGGAAAATGCGGTTACCGTTGTCTCTGTCTTTCTCAATCCCACTCAGTTTAACGACAAAGGCGATTTGGACCGGTATCCCCGCACACTGGATGCCGACTGCAAGTTGCTTGAGGCATGTGGAGCCGATTATGTCTTTGCCCCATCGGTAGAGGAGATGTATCCTACCCCCGATGAGCGTCATTTTGAGTTTCCGCCCGTATCCACGGTGATGGAAGGAGCCAAACGGCCGGGCCATTTCAATGGCGTCTGTCAGGTGGTGAGCCGTCTGTTCTATATAGTTCGCCCTACGCGTGCCTATTTTGGAGAGAAAGACTGGCAGCAGATTGCCGTCATCAAACAGTTGGTGAAGTTTATTGGAGCCGATGTGCAGATAGTGGAGTGTCCTATTGTGCGTGATGCCGACGGTCTGGCTAAGAGTAGCCGCAACACGTTGCTTGCTGACGATGAACGAGCCATTGCCCCCAAGATATATGCTGCCTTGAAGGACAGCGTAGACTATGCCAAGGAACATACGGTGAAGGAGACGCACGACAAGGTGGTGGCAGGCATCAACGCCGTAGACGGACTCGAGGTGGAATATTTCGAAATTGTGGACGGTGATACGTTGCAGTCTGTCTCTTCATGGGACGAGTCACCGTATGTGGTGGGTTGCATCACGGTTTATTGTGGCAAGACCCCCATACGCCTGATAGACCATATCCGCTACAAGGGGTAGGATGCAGGAAAGACAAGATTATTGATAAGATAACAAAAAACAAGGAATACAAAGCATATTATGCAGATAGAAGTATTGAAGAGTAAGCTCCATTGTGTGACGGTGACAGAGGCCAACCTCAACTATATGGGGAGCATCACGATAGACGAAGACCTGATGGACGCAGCCGAGCTGATAGCCGGTGAGAAGGTGCAGATAGTGGACAATAACAATGGCGAACGGTTGGAGACTTATATTATAAAGGGCGAACGGGGCAGCGGTTGTATCTGCCTCAACGGTGCTGCAGCCCGCAAGGTTCAGGTGGGCGACACGGTCATCATTATCGCCTATGCCCTGATGGACTTTGAGGAAGCCAAGAACTACAGCCCGGTAGTTGTATTCCCCAAGGAGGGGAATAAACTGTAAACTACTGATTCCTTGTAGGTAGGTTCTAAAAAATACCTTTGGTGGATTTTCGGAATGACAACTACCATAGTTGTCTGTTCTAAATGGCATACTTACGTAGTGTATGCCCCTTCAAGGGTATTTTTAATCACCTTTATGTATCACCTTCCTTGTATCATTCCTGTATCGCCTTCCTTGTATCACTTTCCTCGTGTATCAAAAGTGTATCATTTCCAAAACGATACAAAATATAAGCTAAGTTGTTGTAATATAGTATATTAGGGTGTATCGGAAGCGATACACTTTGTGCTTTTCCGATACACTTGCTGTATCGCTAGTGATACAGTCTAACTATCTATATATTAATATATTAACTATCATTTTGTATCAAAAATTAAAATGATACACTTTGATACATCTGCTTGATACAGCTGTCAGCAGGGCAGCATACGGGGAAGGAAGAAAAGGAAGAAGATGCCCCTTTGTATGTAACCTTGATGCGGACTTTAGAGTAAGCCTGCAGGTTAGTCATGGAAAAGAATACAACACAAAAAGAGGAGAAATGTCTGTCATTGCCTGAAGACATTTCTCCTCTTTCTTATATGTAGTTAGTTGAGAAGTAGGGTAGGGCGCACGCTGTGCGCTCGGTGCTTACTCGATGCCTACTCGATAACAACTCTATGTTTACTCGATGATAACTCTATGTTTACTCGATAACAACTCGATGCTTACTCGATAACAACCAATGCGTCCTCTTCGAGTACCGCCTGACCGGGTTTTACGCAGATGGCAGTTACCTTGCCGTCTTTCTCGGCCTCGATGTTGTTCTGCATCTTCATGGCCTCCAGGACAACAACCGTGTCGCCTGCTTTCACTTCCTGGCCTACAGCCACCTCGATGCTGGTGATGGTGCCTGGGAGGGGAGCCTTTACAGCGTTGGCTGCGTTGACATTGGCAGCAGGAGTAGCCTCGGCTTCGTCCTGAGCGGCAGCGGGCTTGCCCAAAACTACCTTTTTCTTTTCAGGCTCTGCTTCTTTCTCCATCTCCACCTTGTAAGCTTCGCCATTAACGTTCACGCTTGCGATGTTATCCTCAACACCCTCAATCTGAACTTTGTATTCTTTTCCGTCGATAGTATATTTGAATTCTTTCATTTCTTGTCTCTGTTATGGTTTAGCTGTTAAACTCAAGAACTTGGCGTTCCACATCGTCTGACGTGGCTGGATTGTGATGATGCCAGGCTCCTTGTCGTGTACGTTATTGCCCTGGTACTCGTAGAGTGCCATGGCAATAGCAGCATAAATATTCTTATCCATTTATTCTAATGTTTAGTTATTAATGTTTAATGTTTAATAGTCAGTGTCAATGCCTACTCGGTAAACATTAAACACTAAACATTAAACATTGCCTCATTACATCGGCATACAACCGTGCTTCTTGGCTGGCAGGCTCTGACGCTTGGTGGCGAGCTGAGCCAAACCGCGGCAGATGCGGAAGCGGGTGTTGCGTGGCTCGATGACGTCATCGATGTAGCCATATTGGGCTGCCTGGTATGGGTTGGCAAACTTCTCGGTGTATTCCTCTTCCTTCTCGGCCAAGAACGCCTTCACGTCCTCGCCGGCATCCTTCTTGGCCTTGGCTTCCTTGCCACAGAGAATGGCAACGGCACCGCTGGCACCCATCACGGCAATCTCAGAAGATGGCCATGCGAAGTTGAGGTCGGCACGGAGCTGCTTGCAGCCCATCACGATGTGGCTGCCACCATAGCTCTTGCGCAGGGTGATGGTAATCTTTGGCACGGTAGCCTCGCCGTAAGCGTAGAGCAACTGTGCGCCGTGCTGGATGACAGCGTTGTACTCCTGGCCTGTGCCTGGCAAGAATCCCGGTACATCCACGAGGGATACGATAGGGATGTTGAAGGCATCGCAGAAACGAACGAAGCGAGCTGCCTTGCGGCTGGCGTTTACATCGAGCACGCCGGCGTATGCTGAAGGCTGGTTGGCGACGATACCTACGCTCTGGCCGTTGAAGCGGGCGAAACCGGTGATGATGTTCTTGGCGAACTTGGGCTGTACCTCGAAGAACTCGCCGTTGTCGGTCACGGCACCAATCACCTTGTACATATCGTAAGCCTGGTTGGGGTCCTCTGGAATAATCTCGTTCAGCGTGTCGTCCATGCGGTCGATGGGGTCTGTGCATTCTACGCGGGGAGCCTCCTCGGTGTTGTTGCTGGGGATGTAAGAAAGCAGGCTCTTGATCATCTCGATAGCCTCTTCCTCTGTCTTGGCAGCAAAGTGGGTCACACCGCTCTTGGTAGCGTGAACTGATGCGCCGCCGAGGTGCTCTGCGTCGATGTCCTCGCCTGTAACGGTCTTCACAACCTTAGGACCCGTAAGGAACATATAGGATGTCTGCTCCTTCATGATGATGAAGTCGGTCAGGGCAGGAGAGTAAACTGCACCACCGGCGCAAGGCCCCATGATAGCAGAAATCTGCGGGATGACACCTGAGGCGAGGATGTTGCGCTCGAAGATCTCACCGTAGCCGGCGAGTGCGCAGATGCCTTCCTGGATGCGGGCGCCACCAGAGTCGTTCATGCAGATAACAGGTGCACCCATAGTCATGGCCATATCCATTACCTTGCATATCTTCTGGGCCATGGTCTCAGAGAGCGAACCGCCATTGACGGTAAAGTCCTGGGCATATACATAAACCAAACGGCCTGCGATGGTAGCACTACCGGCTACGACACCATCGCCGAGGTATTGTTTCTTCTCCATACCGAAGTTGGTGCAGCGGTGCAACTTGAACATGTCGTACTCCTCAAAACTGCCGGCGTCAACCAACATTTCTATACGCTCACGGGCTGTATATTTGCCACGCTGGTGCTGTTTCTCGATGGCTTTCTCCCCACCGCCCAGACGAGCCTGCTCGCGTTTGGCGATCAGCTCCTTGATCTTTTCTGTTTGTTTGCTCATAATTTGTTATTATGTGTTGTTTTTGTCTTGTGTTGTATGCGAAAAGAGGGCTGTTCATTCCGCTTTTCTCATAATTCCGTGCAAAGTTACGAAAAAAAAAGCATACAAAAGTCGTCCTACGGTTAAATATTCGAAAAAGAGGGGGCGGTGTGCCTGCGTTATCATTTATATGCTGATAAAAGCGCCCGGTGGTAGCAGTGCCGCCATTTTTGCTCAGAGAACTCAAAAGAGGCGCAAGATGGGTTGGTGTGTGGTGGTTTTTGGTTAAATAAATGTAAATGTAAGATAATTCGTCTGCCTGGAGGTATCAAGATACGTGCATTTTTTATACCTTTGCGAAAAATATGCGCATATGAAAAGAATACTACTGACAACCATGTTTGCCGCAGTGCTGCTTGGCATAATGCCCTTGCAGGTGTCGGCTGCACCTAACATAGAGATTATAGACAACGATTTCCAGCAGATAAGCATTACCGTTTCTACTGGTGGCGTGTTGCATGTAAGCGGTGCCAACGGACAGGTGCTGCAGGTATATAACGTGCTGGGAGTGAAAGTGGCTTCTATCAAGGTGGAAGGCAATGACAAGCGTATAGACTTGCCGCTCAAGTCTGGTTGCTACATCATCAAGGTGGGCGACGTGGTGCGTAAGATATCCGTTAACCGTTAGAGGTGAGGTCATCTTGTGTTTTTTCTCTTTTGTGTTTCGTTGTGCTGCTGACCGGATGCGGTCAAAAAACAACGAATACAAACCGTAATGTTTCCATGGCGAGTTTCGACTCACTGTCGGATAACCGTTATGGTATCCATGCCAATCGGATACGTCGGAACATTGAAGCCTTGGCATCGCAAGACCGCGACTCTATGGCTGCCGATTATCGTACGCGTAGCTATTATTGTAATGGCGGCCTGTTTCTGTGGATAGACAGGAAGGGTGTAGACCATAGAGCAGACACGCTTGTGGCCCGCTTGCGCTCGGTGTCGAATATGGGGTTCTCCCTTAGGAAATTTTGTGTAGGGCAGATTGAGAAAGACCTCCTTGCTGTCCGTACGCTACAGTCGGACGGTGAGGAGTTGGACGATGTGTTTGCCCGACTGGAATATTCTCTTACCAAGGCTTATCTGCGCTATGTGGCAGGGCAGCGTTTCGGCTATGTCAATCCTACCTTTGTATTCAACAGGCTTGATACCATAGAGCCTGCGCGCCCCGATACGCTGAAGCGGCCGGTACGTTACCGCGGTCTCTTCGATATCCGCATGGAGCATGCTTCGCGTGCGTTCTTCTCGGAGGCTATGCGTAAGGTGAGAAACGATTCTGTGGCAGCTTTTCTGGAAGAAGTACAGCCTCATGATGAACTGTACGAAGTTTTGCTAAAATCACTGCAGGGTGGTTTGTCCAGGGGAGAACGTATCAAGGTGTTGTGTAATATGGAACGATGCCGCTGGCGTTTGGCGGACACCCCACAGCAGCACCGGCGCTATGTCCTGGTAAATATACCGTCACTTCATCTCATGGCGATAGACCATGCCGACACGCTCGCCATGCGTATAGGATGTGGCAGCAATAAGACAAAAACCCCTTTGCTTACGAGTTGGATAAAGCGTATGGATGTTAATCCAAAATGGTTTATTCCGCGAAGCATTGTGGAGCGTGACATCCTGCATCATGCCGGAAACAGGCATTACTTCGAGAGCAGAAGGTTTTATGTTGTGGAGCGCCGTACCGGCAGGGAAGTGGGCTTGGATCAGGTATCGCAAGCGATGCTGCTGGACCCGGCCTATGCTGTAGTGCAACGCGGCGGCAAAGGAAACAGTCTGGGACGCATCATCTTCCGTTTTGACAACAATTTCTCGGTGTTCCTTCACGATACGTCGAGTCGGGGGGTGTTCCAACAGGCCGACCGCAGTGTGTCGCATGGTTGTGTCAGGGTGGAGAAACCCTACGAACTGGCTGAGTTCTTGATGGGGCGCGGACAGGAGACGCTCAAGGAAAAAGTGCGTTACTGCATGGAGACCGACTCTATAGTAGACCGCAGCAAGGTAGTGGGGAGCATAAGGGTGGAACCGGAAGTGCCCATTTTCATCACCTACTATACCCTTTACAGGATGGCAAACGGTAGAATGGCCGAATATCCAGACATCTACGGTTATGATCAGGTGATATACAGAGGACTGCTTAATTTCATCTGACCAGGCAGAAACGAAACAGAGATACAGATGGTATTGACAGACAAGGAAATAGTAGAGATGCTGGCCTGCAAACTGACAAGGCGCGAAGGCTTTGAGGCATTGGTGCGACAGTACAGTGAAAGACTGTACTGGAAGATTCGCCATATTGTCCTTGCCCATGATGATGCTGATGACGTGCTGCAGAACACCTTTCTGAAAGCCTGGCAGGCTCTCGACACCTTTCAGGGCAAATCGTCTGTGTCTACATGGCTCTACCGCATAGCGGTAAATGAGTCGCTCGACCATTTGAGAAAGCACCGGGGAGGAGCGGCGGCAAGTTTTGAGGATGCTTCAGGTGTGGCCAACCGCCTGTTGGCCGACAGCTATTTTGACGGTGACCGGACCGAAGCCCTTCTCCATGAGGCTGTATCTACGTTGCCCGATGTACAACGTACGGTGTTTACCATGAAATACTTCGAAGAAATGAAGTATTCAGAAATTAGTAAGGTGCTTGGAACCACCGAGGGGGCACTGAAGGCTTCGTATCATCTGGCTGTGAAAAAAATTGCAGAATATTTGCATCGGTTCGATTAAACCTTGCGGTAAAATACACGTCTTACTTATATAATAAGAAGGTATATATTATGATAAAGGAAGAGCAAATACTGATGGAGAAGTTCGGGCGCAAAACTTCGTTTCGCGTTCCCGAAGGGTATTTCGACACGGTAACCTCAAGGGTTATGGGGTCTATTCCTGAGTCCTCGGGCACACATGTCTCTGTGACGAGTGGTGTACAGCAGAGTGGCGGCAAGAATTCCTTGTCGTTCAGGCTTGTCGTCAGGAGAGCGGCGGCAGCTGTTGCTCTTGTCGCTGTCTTGACTGGCATTACGGTCGGTATAGTCCACTATAAAGACAGGACCCAGGAGGCTATCTCCCTTTCTGCCCAAACCGAGGCATCGCATGCCGATTACTGTATGTTTGACGAGGCGGTAGACTATGCCATGATCGACAATCAGGACATCTATGCTTCGCTCTTGTCCGAAGGAAAGCAATGAATACGCAATGTTCTCACCGATAGGGTGGCTTCCCGAATTAAAAATGCTAACAACCAACAAATATGACATCAGAAACCATCACAAGATACGCTAAGCACTTGTTGCTCTGCCTGGCATTTGTCCTTGTTGGAGCTTCGCCAATGATGGCTCAAGGAAAGAACAAGGGGTTCGATCCCAAGAAATTCGAGGCCGAGCTGGAGCAGTTTGTTACAACGGAAGCTGCTCTTTCGCCCCAAGAAGCTGCAGCTTTCTTTCCCGTCTACCGCCAGTTGATGAAGCGCCAACGCATGCTCTTTGATGAGATGAAACGTTACCACCATGTAGATACCCGCAACAATGAAGCCTGTGCGCAGGCCATCCGCAAACAGGACGAACTGGATATCGAGATGAAGCAGCTGCAGCAGGAATATCACGGCCGCTTTATGCTCATTTTGCCGGCAGGAAAGGTGATGAGCGTCATCAAGGCAGAAGAGAAATTCCACCGTATGATGTTCAAGCGCATGAGACCAAAACCGCAGAACTGATTTTAATCCGGTTTTCTGAAAATGTGATGACTTTGTTAGCCTCCCCTTGAATTCCCCGCTTTCTATTCTTCCGAAAGCGGGGAATTTAACTTTTCTTTAATGTGTTTGTTCCTAAAACAATGGAAGATGTTTGGCTGTTTCGCCGAAAAAATATAACTTTGCACTTCGTAACAAAAACATGAGATACGATTATGTATAGGACTAATACGTGTGGAGAACTTCGTCTCCCCGATGCAGGCAAGGTAGTTACTCTTGCCGGATGGGTTCAGCGTTCGCGCAAGATGGGCGGCATGACCTTTGTAGATATCCGTGACCGCTATGGCATCACCCAGTTAGTGTTCAACGAGGCTGTAGACAAAGACTTGTGTGAGGCTGCCAACAAGTTGGGACGCGAGTATTGCATACAGGTGAAAGGAACAGTAAGCGAGCGCGAGAGCAAGAATTCCAAGATGCCAACTGGTGACATCGAGATTCTCGCCAGTGAACTGGTCGTTCTTTCGCAGAGTGCGACACCTCCATTTACTATAGAAGACAATACGGACGGAGGCGATGACATTCGCATGAAGTACCGTTATCTTGACTTGCGCCGTCCTGCTGTACGCCGTAATCTTGAATTGCGCCACCGCATGACGATACTGATACGCAATTTCCTCGACAACTATCATTTCATGGAGGTGGAGACACCTATTCTTATAGGCAGTACGCCTGAGGGTGCACGCGACTTTGTCGTGCCTTCGCGTATGAATCCGGGACAGTTTTATGCCTTGCCGCAGAGTCCGCAGACACTGAAACAATTGTTGATGGTAGCAGGTTTCGACCGCTATTTCCAGATAGCCAAGTGTTTCCGTGACGAGGATCTTCGTGCTGACCGTCAGCCCGAGTTTACCCAGATAGACTGCGAGATGAGTTTTGTGGATCAGGATGATGTCATAGACTTGTTCGAAGAGTTGGCGCGTCATCTTTTCAAGGAGATCCGTGGGGTGGAACTCCCTAAACTTGAGCAGATGACATGGCACGAGGCTATGCGTCGCTTCGGTAGTGACAAGCCCGATTTGCGTTTCGGCATGGAGTTTGTCGAACTGAAGGAAGCCTTCTCGGGTAAGGGTGAGTTCTCTGTCTTTGACGAGGCAAAATACATTGGCGGTATCTGCGTACCAGGCTGTGCAGACTATAGCCGCAAGCAGCTCAACGAGCTGACCGACTTTGTAAAGCGTCCGCAGGTGGGTGCCAAAGGTCTGGTCTTCATCAAGTACAATACAGACGGTACGGTGAAGAGTAGCATCGACAAGTTCTATAGCCCAGAGGTGCTGCAGGAAATCAAGGAAGTAATGGGTGCCAAGGACGGCGACCTGGTGCTTATACTGAGCGGTGACAATGCCAACAAGACACGTGTGCAGCTGTGCTCGTTGCGTCTGGAGATGGGCGACCGTCTCGGTCTGCGCGACAAGAACGTGTTCAAGTGCCTGTGGATTGTAGACTTCCCCCTGTTTGAGTGGAGTGATGAGGAGCAGCGCCTGATGGCCACACACCATCCATTTACAATGCCCAATCCTGATGACATACCTCTGCTCGATGAGCATCCCGAGCAGGTACGTGCCAAAGCATACGACTTTGTCTGCAACGGTATAGAGGTAGGCGGTGGATCGCTGCGTATACACGATACCCAGTTGCAGGAGAAGATGTTCGAAGTGCTTGGCTTCACGCCTGAGCGTGCCGAGGCTCAGTTTGGCTTCCTCATGAATGCCTTCAAGTACGGTGCACCTCCCCATGCTGGACTTGCATTCGGTCTTGACCGCTTTGTCAGCATAATGGCCGGTCTCGACAGTATACGCGATTGTATCGCTTTCCCGAAAAACAATTCCGGTCGTGACGTGATGCTCGATGCACCTTCCGTGATAGACCAGAAACAGCTCGATGAACTGCAGATAGCTGTAGTGGACAAATAGGCATCACTATTACTCCATATAGGGTGTAAAAGCTATAAAATCACCGCATTATCTTGATATAAGTCAAGAAATGCGGTGATTTCTTTTTGAAAATGCAACTTTTTTATGTGAAAAATTAATAAAGTCGAACAAAAGTCGTAAATTTGCAGCGAGTTATTAGGATTAGTCATTAAGCATCATACAGTTATGATGGCAATGTACAACCTGAGATAACTGTAACATATAAATCAACGAATATGGTAGAAAAGAAAACCACACCAAAGGCAGCTGCAAAGAAGGCTACTCCCGCAGCTGCAAAGAAGGCTCCTGCAACCAAGAAGGCTGCAGCTGCCAAAAAGGAAGTATTGTATCTGAATGAGGAAAATGCAGGTTTCAAGGCTGGTGATGTTTACCAGGCTCTTGCTGCTGCCGGTAAGGCTCTGTCTCTCGCAGAGATAGCCAAGGCTGCCAAGATCAGTACAGAAGATGCGCTTCTCGGTATCGGCTGGCTCTTCAAGGAGGGTAAGGTAAAGGGTGAGGACGACAAGGTCGTTCTTGCGTAATAGACGATATTCAAGTACCCCAAAGCAAAAGTGCATCGTTCGGTTTGGAACGATGCACTTTTTATTTTGGCCTTATCGTGCTTTCATTCAGTTTTTCTTGAAGTGCAGAAAGTGTGCAATGGGCTATTTTTTCTTTTCGCTTTCCTTGATGAAACCGTGGCGGTATGCATACAGCAGTTCCTCCAGGTCTGCTATCTGCTTACGCAGCTCCCGGCCTATGTCTGTGTCAGCCACCAGCATACGTCTGTTGGACATTTCCACTATTTGTATCGTGCTCTTGATGTCCGTTCCCTGTTGTATGGCGTCTTCCGTACTGGTAAAAGGTTCGTGCTGTACCAGTTGGAAACCTCTGGAGTGATATACCAGTGTGTAGCCGGCTATACCGGTCTCGTTGTGGTAGGCTTTGGAGAAGCCCCCGTCTATTACCATCAGTTTGCCTCCAGCTTTGATGGGGTTCTCGCCCTTGGTGGTACGTACGGGCACGTGTCCGTTGATGATGTGCCGGTTTTCGCCTTTCACCCCGAAGGCATCCATGATGTTGTCTATCACCTTTTCGTCATCGCGCAGCAGGAAATAGTAACCTTTCTCCTCCTTATGGGTCTCCTTGTCCTCGATGAAATAACGCTCGAAGGTAGCCATTTTACTCTTGTCGAAGAGCGGGCTGTCCGGTCCGCACCACAGATAGATAAAGTAGTCGATGGCATACTGCCGTTCCTTGGGGTCGGAGTCGTTCTGGAAGGCTGTGCGTATCTGCATGCCCGTGCTGTGCATCAGTTCTCTACCGCTGTATCTCTTGCCTGGAAATATCTCCACCTCCTTCAGCGAACCGTCGGCGTTGAGCGGGCAGGAAGCATGGAACAGCAGGTTGTTGTTGATGATGGTGTACATGCACCCATGCTGCAGCATGGTACGTATGTGCTTGTGTAGTTTCTCGCACACCATGAAGGAGTGGTGCAACTTCTGCATGAGCGTCTCTTCCTCGGTGGTAAGTGCGTATGGATTCTGCGGGTCGATGGTTGGGAAGTGGCATGAGGTCATGGCATATTCCTTCCCGTCTATTTCTATCGTCCCCCTTTGGTAGTCGATGTGTTCGAACAGTCTGCGCTTCTCCATGTGCCATTCCGGGTGCTGGGCAAACAGCTGTCCTTCTATCTTGAACTGTATGACGGCGATGGCCTTGTGCATCTGTGCGGAAAGGCGCAGCGTCTTGGGGTCCATGGCTACGGCTCCTCCACAGAGGCGTGGAATGAACTCTCGGCATTCGTCGTTGCCGTAGGTGTCCATGGCAAAGGTGGCAAGCGGGATGAGGTTGATGCCATATCCCTCCTCCAGAGTAGGCAGGTTGGCATAGCGCAAGCTCAACCTTATCACGTTGCAGATACATGCATCGTTGCCTGCTGCAGCCCCCATCCACAGTACATCGTGGTTTCCCCACTGCATGTCCCAACTGTGGTATTTGCTCATTTTGTCAAGGATGATGTGTGCTCCCGGTCCTCTGTCGTAGATGTCGCCCAGAATGTGCAACTGGTCTATGGCGAGGCGTTGTATCACGTTGGCTATGGCAATGATAAAGTCATCGGCACGGCCCGTGGAGATGATGGTGTCCACAATCACGTTGACGTATGCTGTCTTGTCATGGTCTTCGGTATGTTCGTGCAGCAGTTCCTGTATGATGTACGAGAAGTCTGCGGGCAGCGACTTGCGTACTTTGGAGCGTGTGTACTTGCTCGACACGTCGCGGCATACCGCCACGAGTTGGTGCAGCGTGATATGGTACCAGTCATCTATATCCGTTTCGTTCTGCTTTACGGTTTCCAGTTTCTGCTCGGGATAGTAGATGAGGGTACACAGTTCACGTTTCTCCTGTTCGCGCAGTGTGTTGCCGAACAGTTCGTTCACTTTGCGCTTGATGTTGCCCGAAGCGTTCTTCAGAACATGCAGGAAAGCCTCGTATTCTCCGTGTATGTCGGCCAGAAAGTGTTCCGTACCTTTTGGCAGGTTCAGTATGGCCTGCAAGTTGATGATTTCGGTACTTGCTTCTGCCACAGTGGGGAATGACTGTGCCAGCAGCTGCAGGTATCTCATATCTTGTTCTATGTTGTAGTGTTTCATTGACAGCTCTATTGCTCTATATATCTGCAAAGTTACATTTTTCCATTGATATAACCAAGCAAAAAAGTGTTTTCTTTATTCCCGTGGCCAGGGGGATGCGGCAAGGGTAGGGAGGTGGGAAGGAGTAGTGTTTTAATAGAAAACGAAGAGGGTGTGACTTAAGCCACACCCTCTTATGCTTGCAAGAGCATTCTTCAATTGATCTTAGCTCCCCAATATTTCACGTACTTAATTTTTTTGCCGTCCGTGCCTGTAGGTTTCTGCCAAGTGCCTCCCAGAATCAGGACAGACACCTTTTTTCCTGTGGGAACATCGTTGACGGCATCCTGCAGGGATAGGTAGTTGCCGCGTCCTTCAGCAGAGACCACATAGTCGTAGTGGCGTACATGCTTCTTGAGGGCTGGTACCTTTTCGCCTACGGCATCGGCCAGTGCATTGGCCACGATGTGTGCACCGAACACGTTGTAGTGCGTGTTGTCCATTCTTCCTTTACGCAGGGCTGCTATCTCTCCCGGGCGGTACCACATGTGCAGGCGGCGGCTGTCCTTGGGCCCCATCTTGGTCTCGATGTCGTGTGTTATCTTCGTAGCATCGACAAAGGGTACGTTCATCTCTTCAGCCACTTTGCGCGGAGCCACGACATACGCACCGTGTGTGTCGACGAGTGTGTCGCTGTTTATATTCTCTTCACCGTCGAATACCGTTTTGCGCAGTTTCTCGTCATCGTCGTTCTTGTCGCCTTCCACATACCAGCAACGTCTTACCACGGCGTTGAAGAGTACAGGGATGCCACCCTTGTCGCGTGTCTCCTGTACGTAGCGGCGGAGATTGGCATCGAAGGTAGACCCCGGATCGGTGTGTCGTTTTGGGTCCGGCTTCTCGTCGTTGTGTCCGAACTGTATGAATACATAGTCACCCGGACGTATGCGGTCGAGCACTTTCTTCCATCTTCCCTCGGTTATGAAACTTTTGGAACTGCGCCCGTTCACGGCATGGTTGTCTACAAGCACCTTGTCGTCAAAGCAGCCTTGCAGCACCATGCCCCAGCCGCGCTCAGGACTTTTTTGGAAGTTCTTCTTCTCGGCGGCAGTGGAGTCGCCTATTACAAATATGGTGGTAATCTTGCTGCTCGAGGTGAGTGTCAGTGCAAACACCATACACAGCAGCATACCTAATAATCTGTTTCTCTTCATCGTTTTCTTACGTTTTTTACTTGACGGCTTCCACGAGTTCGTCGGCAGTAACCATCTGCTGTTCGCCCGTAGCCATGTTCTTGAGCGTTATCTTGCCAGCCTTTATCTCGTTCTCTCCGGCAAGTGCTACGTATGGGATACCCTTGGCGTTGGCATAGCTCATCTGCTTCTTCATCTTCGCCTTGTCGGGGAATATCTCGGTGCGGATGCCTGCCTGGCGTGCCTTGGTGGCGATGGGCAGACAGTAGGCCGTTTCGGTGTCACCGAAGTTGATGAACAATACCTGTGTTGCGTTGATGGCCTCCTTGGGGTAGAGGTCGAGGGCATTGAGTACGTCGTAGATGCGGTCAGCACCGAAAGAGATACCCACGCCACTCAGTCCGGGCAGTCCGAAGATACCCGTAAGGTTATCGTAGCGTCCGCCTCCCGTGATGCTTCCCATGGGTGTGTCCATCGCCTTAACCTCGAAGATGGCACCGGTATAGTAGTTCAGGCCGCGTGCCAACGTAAGGTCCAGTTCCATCTCGTTGTTCAGTCCTACCTGTTTCAGAGTGTCCAGGATAAAGCGGGTCTCTTCTACGCCCTTCAGTCCTGTTTCCGATTCGGCCAGCACCTGTGCTATGACGGCGAGTTTCTCCTCGTTGGTACCTGAGAGTGAGATGATGGGCTGCAGTTTTCCGATGGCCTCCTCCGAAATGCCGTTGCTACGCAGCTCCTCGTTTACGTTGTCAATGCCTATTTTGTCCAGTTTGTCGATAGCAACAGTTATGTCCACTATCTTTTCCGCTTCGCCTATTACCTCTGCGATGCCCGTAAGGATTTTGCGGTTATTGATTTTGATGCACACTCTTACCCCCAGTTTGGTGAAGACGGTGTCCACTATCTGCATCAGTTCCACCTCGTTGAGGAGGGAGTCAGACCCTACCACGTCTGCGTCACACTGGTAGAACTCGCGGTAACGTCCTTTCTGTGGTCGGTCGGCGCGCCATACGGGTTGTATCTGGTAGCGTTTGAAGGGCAGTTGCAACTCCTCACGGTGCTGCACCACGTAGCGTGCGAAGGGTACGGTAAGGTCGTAGCGCAGTCCTTTCTCGCAGAGCTTTGCAGCCAGTCGCAGTGAACCGAGCTGGTGGATGTCCTCATCGCTCACCTTGCTCATGTAGTCGCCCGAGTTGAGCACTTTGAAGAGCAGTTTGTCACCCTCTTCACCGTATTTGCCCATCAGCGTCTGCAGGGTCTCCATGGCAGGTGTCTCTATCTGCTGGAATCCATAGAGGGCATAAACGTCCCTGATGGTATTGAATATATAGTTGCGTTTGGCCATCTCGACGGGGCCGAAGTCGCGCGTTCCTTTTGGTATGCTTGGTTTTTGTGCCATTTATTGACGTTTTTTATTTAGTCGGCTTCCTCTGTAGGGTACAAAGGAAGCCGGGTCATGTATTATTTTCTGACGATGGTCTGTTCGCGGTCGGGGCCGATGGAGATGATACCGATACGTGTCTCGAGGAAATCTTCCAGGAAGGAGACATAGTCTTTGAACTCCTGCGGGAACTGGTTTTCGCTCGTAAACTGTGTCATGTCGGTCTTCCATCCCTTGAACTCCTTGTATACGGGTTCCACGTCGTCTATTTCGTAGGGGAAGTCGGTAGTGGTTTCTCCGTTCTTCAGCTTGTAGGCTACGCAAGCCTTGACGGTGTCAAATCCGTCCAGTACATCACTCTTCATCATGATAAGCTCGGTAACGCCGTTCACCATGATGGAATACTTCAGCTGTACGAGGTCGCACCATCCGCAGCGGCGCTCACGTCCTGTCACCGCACCGTACTCGTGTCCCAAGTCGCGTATCTTTGCCCCAGTCTCGTCGAAAAGCTCAGTGGGGAAAGGACCTGCTCCCACGCGTGTACAGTAAGCCTTCATGATACCGAACACGTTGCCAATCTTGCCCGGACCGATGCCCAGTCCGGTACATGCACCGGCACAAATCGTGTTGGAAGAGGTAACGAAGGGGTAGGAGCCGAAGTCGACATCGAGCATGGTGCCCTGGGCGCCTTCGCAGAGGATGCTCTTGCCCGAGCGCAGAATCTTGTTGATTTCCACTTCGCTGTCTACGATTTCAAACTGCTTGAGGTATTCTATGCCCTCCATCCATGTCTTCTCTGTCTCGGTGATGTCGAAGTCGGTAAATCCCAAAGAGGCAATCTGGCGCAGGTGTGCAGCCTTGTGTGCTTCGTATTTCTGCTCGAACCCGTCGAGGATGTCGCCCACGCGCAAACCGGTGCGGCTCACCTTGTCGGTGTATGTGGGACCTATGCCTTTGCCGGTGGTGCCCACCTTGTTCTTTCCTTTAGAAGCCTCGATGGCAGCATCGAGTACACGGTGTGTAGGCATAATGAGGTGTGCCTTCTTCGAGATGTGCAGACGGCTCTTCAGGTCGTGCCCGCTCTTCTCCAGATCCTTGGCCTCCTGCATGAAGAGGTCGGGAGCCAGCACTACTCCGTTGCCGATGATGTTGACCTTGCCGCCCTGGAAGATGCCCGACGGTATGGAGCGGAGCACATATTTCTGTCCCTCAAACTCCAGCGTGTGACCGGCATTGGGACCTCCCTGAAAGCGTGCCACGACATCATACTTGGGGGTCAACACGTCGACCACCTTACCTTTTCCTTCATCGCCCCACTGCAAACCCAGCAGGACATCCACTTTACCTGTGTTCATGTTGTTTATATCGTTGTTTGGGGGGCAGGCTGCGCAGGGCAGTACCCCCGATTGTTATTTTCTCAGTCTTGCGTGCTCTCCTTTGGCCGTGCCTGACATTCCAGGCATACACCGTATATATATAGGGCGAAGGCATCGCGCCTGAAGTTGCCCGGTTTCGCTTGGGCAATGGCACGGTTCACGGCTGGCATCTGAATCTCTGTCACTTTGCCGCAGACGGTACATACCTGGTGCACGTGGCTCTCGTTGTCGTAGCATGCTTCGTACTTGATGCCGTCTATGAGGTTGTGCCTTACCACGATGCGTAGTTCCAGGAACAGGCGTATAGTATTGTAGAGCGTCGCTCTGCTCACGTGGAATTTCTTTTTCTCCAGCAGCTCGTTCAGGGCTTCCAGTGTGAAGTGCCCTCCTATGCTGTATACGGCATCCAGAATGGCATACCGTTCCGGGGTCTTGCGGTGCTGGTTGGTCTTCAGATAGTCGTCCAAAACAGTTCTCGCCTTGACCATTTCTTTGTCAGTCATATCCTTGTTAGTTACATAAAACGCACAAAGATAGCCATATTTCACGACATAAGGCAAATTCTTATTTTAAAAAATCTAAATTGTGACAGGGTGGCATGTTACGACAGGTGGTTTCCCTTGCTTGTAGACCGTTTTCCTTACAGCTGTTTCATTTCTTCGTAGATGCGTTGCACGGGCAGTCCCATCACGTTGTAGTAGCTGCCTTTCAGTCCTGCGCACCCCACATAACCTATCCATTCCTGTATGCCGTATGCGCCAGCTTTGTCGTATGGCCGGTAGTGGTCTATGTAGTATTCTATCTCATTGTCTTCAAGCACTCTGAACGATACTTCCGTGGTTACGGAAAACTGGTGTTGGGTGTGGAGTGTGGTAAGGCATACGCCTGTCACGACGTGATGTGTCTTTCCGCTCAGCATGTGCAGCATACGCCGTGCGTCTGCCGCGTCTTTGGGTTTGCCAAGTATTTCGGCATGGTCTTTACCGGGCACTATCACCACGGTATCAGCGGTGAGCACAAGGGTGTTGTCGTCATGCAGGAGGCATCGGTGTGCTTCCGCTTTCTGGTGTGCGATGTACTGTGCTACGTCGTAGGAATCGAGGGTAGGGGGGTAGCTTTCGTCCACCCCGGGCAGTACTTTTACTTCAAAGTCAATGTCAAGTCCTGCAAGCAGTTCTCTTCTGCGTGGCGAGTTGCTTGCCAGTATTATTTTGTATTTCATAGTTTCTGATAGTATGTTGTTAGAGGAGTTAAGGGAGATTTTGGGGAGTTAAAGAAGGTAAGGGAAGTTAGAGGAGTTAAGACAACAGCTTTAGCTTTTCTGAGTGGTACGGCGGGGGCGCCGTACCTCCTAACAGCACCTTTTCGGCGTATGCCCTCTTTTTACTTTTTTACCTTTTTACTTTTTTACCTTTTTACTTTTTTACCTTTAATCGGCCTTTTTACCTTTTTACTTTTAAACTACCATCCGAATGCACGTTCGTCGGCGAGCCATTTGCCTTGAGCTCTGAGCACTTGCTCTATCACGTCGCGGCCAATGCCTTCTCCGCCGTTGCAGTCAGATACGTAGAGGGCCGTATTTTTGATGTCGCTGCAGGCATCGGCAGGACAGCAGGGGCAGCCGCAGTGCCGCATCACCTCATAGTCGGGTATGTCGTCGCCCACATATGCCACTTCCTCATTGCTGAGGGCATACTTCTCCAGAAACAGTTTGTATGTCTGTATTTTTACGGCACACCCCATATAGATGTCTTCTACCCCCAGACTGCTGTAGCGCACCTTGGTGGCTTCAGCACGGCCGCCTGTGATGATGGCGATGCGAAGGCCCGATTTCTGAGCCAGTTGTATGGCATATCCGTCCTTGATGTTTACTGTGCGCAGTGGTTCACCTGTCTCTGAGAGCGTAATCGTTTGGCGCGACAGCACTCCGTCCACATCGAAGACGACGGCTTTAATTTTCTTCAAGTCGTAGTTGATCATATTTTCTCGTTTTTCTCCTTCTGTTTGTAGTGCAGCTCCATGCGGTGTATGTCCATGCTCATGCGCTCGTAGATGTCCCTGAGCGGCGGATTGCCGTTAAGGAGCGCGACCTGCTTGCGTATCACATTCTCGTCATAGCGCACGGCCGGTCCGGTTTGTGCCTCTACGGGCGACAGCTGGTGTACCTTTCGTGCCGTCTCGTCGATGAGGGGCAACATGATGTCGAAGGGAAGGTTATGCTTGGTGAGAATCTCAGCACTGGCAGCATAGCAGTGGTTGACAAAGTTGCATGCAAACACTGCGGAAAGATGCAGGTATTTCCTGTCTTCGCTCGACAGCTCGTACACCCTCCGGCTGATGCTGTGCACCAGTTCGTCCAACACCTTTCGTGCATACTCGTCCGAAGCCTCAATAAAGCACGGTATGTCCGAGAAGTCCACCTCTCTTGTTTTTGAGAAAGTCTGCATGGGGTACAGTACTCCGTAGTGTAACGCCATGCCTCTGAACACATCTATAGGCATGCTTCCTGCCGTGTGCAGGAACACTCTGTTTTCTTTTCCGCGGCAGAGCCTTGGCAGCAGTTCTGCCATTACGCTGTCTTTTACCGAGACGATGTAAACGTCGGCATCATCGCGCACGGCAGAGATGTCGGTGCTTGGCGAAGCGCCAACGGCGGTTGCCAGTGTCGATGCCGACTCCATAGTGCGGCTGTATACTTGTAGCATGTCGTGGCCTGCAGCGAGAAGGGCTTTCCCCAAATGGGTTGCCACGTTGCCGGCTCCTATCATTATAGTCTTCATAGTGCAAAAATACTAAAAAGATGGGACAAGCGTGTCAACGAGTTTGCTTTTTTAAAAATAATTTGTTATTTTTGCCGCTATATTCCGAAAACCACAGGTGCGGCATTGTTTGCCGGCACTATGACAGGAGCATATACGTGACAGAAAAAGAACGTCCTTACCTGGTACAGGTCTATACAAAATCGGAAAGTTTGCCGCCATTGCTCGATGGCAATTTCTTCCATAGCCGTGAGTTGTTCTGCATCTTGGAGAAAACGCCCGGCAGTACTCCTTGTATGGCTGTCGCTTCTTCGCCGAATGGTGGTGTTGTGGGGCAGTTGTTGCTCAGTGTGCATCACCGCCACAGTTGGCTTCCACCTTATTTATATAAGCATGCGCACGCACACGAAGAGGGTGTGTATGCTGACGGTGTAGACCGTGAGGAGGTTTTTGGGGCTATGGCATCTGCCGTCACCCGCATGCTGGACAGTCACCTGTGTCTCTACATCGAGTTTTCCGGCATCAGAAAGAAGATGTTCGGTTATCGGCACTTGAGGCAGCAAGGCTATTTCCCCATCGTGTGGCAGGAGGTACACAACTCGCTGCATAGTATGCCGCCTCGCGACCGTCTTGACGGGAAGACACTCCGCCGCATAGACCGTCTTGCCTCCAAGGGGGTGGTGACGCATGAGGTGTCGGACATGGCGGATGTGCATGTCTTCCATCGGCTTCTGAAGCGTTATTATCGTTTCAAGCCCCGGCGTTACATACCGGACGAACGCTATTTTGAGGAAATGCTGTCGAGCCGCCATTCCGGTATGTTCCTGACTGAGTGGCACGGCATTGTGATAGGTTGTTGCGCCTGTATATACTGTGGCGGCAATGCCTATCTGTGGTATTTGGCCAGCAAGCGCAAGAGTTATGCTGCCCTTCATCCTGACCTTATGTCGGTGTGGCACGCCATAGACGATGCGTACAGGCGCGGGTTCGCCCATATCTATTTTATGGATGTAGGACTGCCTTGGTATAAGAATCCTTTCCGCAATTTTATTTTGGGATTTGGGGGCAAGCCTGTAGCCAAATACCGTTGGTTCCGTTTTTGCAACCGCTTTCTCAACAGGATACTCATGTGGCTGTACAGGGACAGGTAGTGATTGTTGTTGGTACAGCGGGGACGCTGTACCAACTTGTTGCAACCTATTGCTTTTTTCTTGCCTTTCTCACAATGCAAGGACAAATCTATCGGTATAGACCCTGTCCAAATCTTGTGAAAAGTGTCATTAAATTGGTACGCAATGAACTTTTAACACATAATATGTTTGATAACTCAGAAAAATTGCTTATTTTTGCATCCATAACAGTTACTCTTTAAATCGTTGAAGTTTTGTTCTTTAGCGATTACAAAGATACAACTTTTTATCGAGAAACTGTTATTTTTACCCTTTTATTTGGGGTGGGAAACTTTAGTTAAACAAACTTTTAACAATTAAGCTAATGCGGAAAAATTTTTACTTGAATTTCTTGGTTCTGCTGGTGATGGTTATTGGTGGCATACTACCTGTATCAGCGGTCTATAATGCCAAAAGTGTTATCATTAACACAGGTCAGGGGTCTGGCTCAGACTTTTCATACACTCTGCTTGGAATTAACGACAATGGTAATCAAATTTGGGGGTGGATTAAGAATACAGACAAATATGCCTATACCTATTGGAAGATTGACGGTGGCAAGAAATTGTCCCGTAGCGGATCTTTCAGTAAAGACTATAGATATGCCATATACGACGATTATACATCCGCACACATCAGAACGATTGGTTCCGAAAAGAATAAAAGCTACTTTTTAAAGGTCAACTCCCAGTCTTCTGCTGATGTCACCTTTTGCGACATAGGAGGAGACATCTCTTCTATAGCAAGTGATTTTTATGTATGCGCAAAAGCTTATGTCATGTTTCAAAGTATCACTTTCGATGGCACGAAATATACTATGAATGTTGTATATAACATTGCCGGACCTACAGAAGCGTTGTTTAAAAACGCTGTGGCCGAAGTCAGCTTTGATGGAGGCTCCACTTGGACAGAAGTGGGCACTTACGACTCTATGTCGGGACTTATTACTACGACTGCCATTTGGGACAAGACCAAGGTAAGATTCCGCGTAACTGCATACCCTCAAGACAACTACAAATCTATAGTAAAGGAAGGATGTTGGGTCTTCCCTACCGCAGACATTAATCTCCCTCTAGGCATATCTTGCAGCATTGACAAGACACCTACTGCAGACGAGATGAAGAGTAGCTACAATGCAGAGAAGGGCACTTTCAATCCTGAAATCACTTGGAGCACCTCGGAAAATATGACCAACGCATTCCAGAGTGCCGGTCTCTACTATTCCCACGACAAAGGCACAAATTGGACTCTTGCAAAAACCGTGACGTCCGCTTCTGGCACAGCATCCATTTCAGTAGTGCCAGGATACACTTCCTATATGTTCCGCATCGCAGAGACCCCAATCGATGCGTTGTCTGACATTGACGCTTTCAAGCCAAGCGCTACCGTCCAAGGTCCTGAAGTTTCTTATAGTCCTGCCATAGAGAGCGTCACTCTTTCCGGCAATGTCACCGACGGATACAACGCAACTGACAAGACATATACTCACACCGTCAAGGTTGCCATCAACCCTGACCTGCAGATTACCATGAAGGATACTGACAAGCCTTATATCAACTACTCTACTGACGAGGGCAAGACCTGGAGCGAGAATATCCCTGTATCATTCAATGCGCTTACGGCCGAGGCTACAGTTACCGTACCAGTGAAAAAAAGTTATATGTACCGCTTCAGTGCCAACTCTTACGTGGATGATTCAGTGACTGCTATCACCGCTACCAGTGACGTGTATACAGCAAGCGAACCTACTGGCATTGACGTTATTGACACTAACAGTCTCGGCGACAATGCCCCTGTGGATGTATACAATCTCGCAGGCAATCTCGTGGCTCGTCAAATCATCCCCTCTAAGGTGTCCGACATTCTCAGCAACGGCATCTACGTAGTTAAGGGCAAATTAATCGTTGTCAATAAATAATCCCTTTAAGTGCGTACTGGCACGTGGGAGGCATAAAAATAAAATTAGGGCTGATTTCTTTCATAGAAGTCAGTCCTATTTTATTGTCGTAACCGAAGAGGAAAAAGACAAATCGGATGGTTCACCCCTTGCTTTTTTCCGTTTCACATTATTTTTGTGGCGTTCTCTCATAGATTATTTGTACTTTTGCAAATATTTATTTTTTTAGATTAAAACACAGAATGGATATATCTTGTGACAAAATCGACTTTGGGGTGGGCAAGATAGGCCCTCGCTGTACCAAGTTATTTTTTTATCGTCACTTAAAGGTAAAAAAGTAAAAAGAGGGCATACGCCGGAAAGGCTGTTGTTAGGAGGTACGGCGCCCCCGCCGTACCGCTCAGACAAGCAAAAGCTGTTGTCCCTTAACTTCTCTAACTTCTCTTAACTTCTTTAACTCCCCCAAAGAGTGAAGAATTCAAATGCGCAAAAATAGAACAACTAAAACGCATAAAACAAAGCAACGAAGAAACTTTCAGCTGACAACAAAGAAAGTGACTGAATAATTTGGCGATACCAAATCTTTTCGTTATTTTTGTGGCGTCATTCTTCGGATGGCGGGCATACAAGGATTGAATTAAGAAGAAAGGAAAGACTATGCAAGCAACAACTTTAAATCAATATCAAAGACAGGTCGTCGATTTGATGGCCAATGTCGATGAACAGCAGCAGATGGAGATTTCAAATCTGTTAGTTCGCTACTTTGCGCAGAAAGCTTTTGATGCGGCTGATGAGTTGTGGGATTGTGGAATGATAGGCGAGCAAACTATTGAAGAGTGGAAGCACGAACATATGAGGACTCCTTATTATGAGTAATAAGCAACGCATTGTTTTGGATACCAACTGTTTGTTGATGTCGATACCACGAAGAAGCCTTTATCATCAGGTTCTATTAGACTTTCTTGCTGGTAGGTATTTTCTTTGTGTATCAAATGAGGTGATATTGGAATATGAAGAGATATTGTCAGTAAAAGTAGGAAGGGTTGTTGCAAATAATATAGTGAATGCAATACTTGCTGCGCCCAATACAATTTTAGTTAATCCTCAGAATCGTTATCATTTGATAACTGCGGACCCAGATGACAATAAGTTTGTTGATTGTGCGATTACAGCTAAAGCCAAGTATATCGTTACGCAAGATAGTCACTATGATGTGGTAAGATTCAACCCGAAATATGATTTTACAGCGATAGATATAGATGCTTTCTTGTATGGACTGCAAGGTTCTGCCGAATAATCGTTTCGCCTTTCAGCATTTTGCTCGCTGGAAGGCTTTTTTGTGCTTGGCGGCGAAGAAAGTGACAGAATAGTTACTTCGCAGGCAATAGATTACTAAAGATATTTAAATATTTAAATCCATATTTGGCCGTAAATAAAGAAATAACTATATTTGCAGCATGATAACGGAATATGGCATAGAAGCAAAGTCTAACTCGGAAATCATCTCCGAGTTGGGCGGTCGATTCAAGGAATACAGACTGTTCAGCAACCTCACACAGAAAGAGGTTGCCGAGAAGTCGGGCGTGAGCATTTTCACTATCAGCCAATTTGAGAAAGGCGAGGCTCGCAACATTGGATACGGCACTATACTCTCCCTGCTGAGAAGCATCGGGTTTCTGGAAGAGGCAGAAAAGCTCCTTCCCCCATTGCCCATACTGCCAAGCCAGATCAAGAAATCCAAGGACAAGAAGGAAAGGGTAAGGCATGAAAGATAATGTAGTGGAAGTACGGATATGGGACAAGGCCGTGGGAGTGTTGTCATGGGATGAGAAGCGAGGATGCTCTGTCTTTCAATTCGACGAGAACTTTTCGCAATATGGCTTAAACATCGCCCCACTGACAGCACCATTGGATTCCTCATACCTGCAAAAAGCTTTTCCTATGTCAGGAAACAAGGATAAACTCTATGCAGGGTTGCCAGAGTTTATCGCCGACTCCCTGCCCGACCATTGGGGAAATGTCGTTTTTCAAAAATGGTTGGAGGCCAATCACCTGCGGTCCAAGCAAATCAATGCCGTAGATAGACTGTCGTTTATCGGCAAACGTGCCATGGGTGCCTTGGAATTTCAGCCAGCACACATTCTTGAGGATGCCTCCGTCAATATCGAACTAACATCGCTCTACGAATTGGCCAACAAGATATTCATGGACCGGCAAGACGTGGCTATCGACATCAGCAACAGCCTCATTATGGAAGACTTATACAAGGTAGGTACTTCCGCTGGCGGTCAACGTCCCAAGGCCATCATCGCCATTGACGGCGAAACAGGTGTCGTTCGTTCAGGCCAAGCCGATCTTCCTGCCAACTTCAAGCATTACATCCTGAAATTCGACACCAGCAAGCCCAAGGATTTTCCGTACACAAAGGTGGAAATGGCTTATTATCTCATGGCAAAGGACGCAGGCATCGACATGATGCCATCCCAACTGGTAGAAATCGAAGGCACGCAAAACTTCCTCACCCAACGCTTCGACAGGGAGAATGGGAAGAAGTTGCATACCCAGACGTTAGCGGCCATGAGTTCCTTGGCAGATACATACGAGGACCTTTTCATCGTAGGGCGAAAAATCAATCTGACTGCCAACGAACAAGCCCAGCAGTTCCGCAGAATGGTATTCAATGTGCTGGCGGTGAATGTGGACGACCATACAAAGAACTTCTCCTTTATTATGAACGAGGAAGGCGAATGGAGGTTGTCACCAGCCTATGACATGATATTCTCCGCCGACCCCGACTCCCATTTCTACCGCAACCACGAGCTTTCCATTCTTGGCAAGCGCAACAACATCACAAGAAAAGACCTGTTACTCTTCGCCCAGCGACAAGACATCAAGAATGCAGCCAACATCATAGACGAGGTTGCCGAAGTGGTAGCCAAGTTCAAGGGATATGCAGAAGCCGTAGGCATCAGCGACTACTGGATAAAGAAAATAGAGAACGTATTGAAGGAAAATACCGGACTGTCATCTTTGTCAACGGCTGCTTCTGGCATGGCCACGAGGGTTGCAGGAATTTCGTGATGCCCAAGAGCCGGACTGACTTCTGGCAAGCGAAGATAGAACGCAACAAAGCTCGCGACAAGGAAGAACAGCATAAACTGGCAAGCATGGGCTGGCACTGCATCACCGTATGGGAATGTCAGTTGAAGCCCAAAGTAAGAGAACAGACGCTGCAGTCGCTCGAATACACCCTCAACCATATCTTCCTCGAAGACCACAAGGTTAAGAAATACGAGTTGCCGGAAGAGGAAATGGTGATGGCGGCAGAGCCGGAAACAGGACACCCTACATGGTAGTCTTTGTCTGGCTGAGTGGTACGGCGCCCTCGCTGTAACAATGGGAGAACAACACATACAACATAGACAACAAGGATGCTGTAGCGCAAACAGGACTGGCAAAAAGTTGTCTAAGTTGTATTAAATTAAGTGAATAATATATGCCGACTGTTAAATCCGCCCCAACATGTCGGGGCGGACGTTTTTTGGTGTTTTTGTATCTTTGCACAAAAAAAATTAACGACTAACTATCAATACTGGAACACCATGAACATAAGTCTATTCCACACCTTCAACAGCAAGCTGCCTATGTCCACTTACACGAGCATCGGCGGCACATTTCCTCATTCTGCGGAACGGGCAACAACAGTAGCCAAGGCTTTATCGTCATCTGCCGCACAGCTGACGAGATACAGGCTTGCTGGAGCTACTTATCAGCTGATTGTTAGTAAGATACGTAGGGTTAGATACCCCGCGAGATGCGCCTCAGGTCCATGACACATGACACTTATGACACTTGTTTTCATAAATCCCTACGCGCGCAGGCAGGAAAGTTTTATTTTTACATACATAAACTAAATATTTATAGTAATAATTATAAAAACAAGTGTCATAAGTGTCATGTGTCATAGAAGCCCATCCTTTGCCACCAGCCCGCATAGCTTTCGCAAATGGCCTGTTTAGCCATCCTAACCAGCACACTTAGGCATCCTAACCAGCCTACTTAGGCATCCTAACCAGCCTACTTAGGCATCTTTTAAATAGTATATATACGAAAGCAAATCGCTCTTATGTGTTAAAAATGAAGTTCAAAGAGGTAAAACAACAAGGGCTTGTATGTTGTTTGGAAACAATATATTATCTTTGTATCATCATTCAAAACGAAAAGGGCAACA
The DNA here is from genome assembly GCA_963624905.1 of Oscillospiraceae bacterium. Lineage (GTDB taxonomy): Bacteria > Bacteroidota > Bacteroidia > Bacteroidales > Bacteroidaceae > Prevotella. The sequence goes on along the minus strand of CAVFRG010000017.1, from coordinate 2,357 downwards.
AAAACTGAAAGTGGTATGACAGAAGAAGCATAAGCCTTTCTGGATGCACAGCCGTTCAAGGTTCAACAGATATACTGCAACAATATAGAGTAGCAGACAGCATTTTTTCTCAAACTTGTCACGGATATTGTTACACCCTGCGGCTAACTTTGCACTCGAATCATAAACGAGAAGACTATGGAAGAAAAGAAAATGCAGATAAGGAACGCAGAGACGTGCAATATTCCGTCTCCAGATATGTTGAAGCCGATCTTCGTTTACGAGAGTCATCCCGGTGGCACTCATAACTATGGCACGGCGAAGATAGCAAAGGAGCAATACGGAGCGATTGATGGCTTTTGTGTGGGCAGACACGGTAACAGCTATGCCATCCCGACAGACTTTGGGACAGTTGAAGGTGAGTTTACATGGCTCGTGGAAGACTTCATCGCTTATGCCAGGCAGCATGACGAACGAAGATTCATCGTCAGCCGCATCCGCTGCGAGCGGTCGTTGATAAATGAGGAAGATGTAATCCCGTTGTTCAAGGATGCTATCACATTGCCCAATGTGCAGTTGCCTGATGAATGGTTCGATGAACTGTTGAATTTGGAAACTTGGGATGATTACGAGGTTTGTCCTATACGTACTGACGAAGATTTGATTCCGAGGGTAATGGACGATGAGAATCTGTTTTACCTTTGCGTCAAATACAAGGTAGAGATAGGCTACAACCTGAAGAAAAAGAAGAAACTGCCGAAAGTACGCATACGCTATGTCCTTGACAACAAGAAGTTCGGGTATGCCGATTTCGGCGACTACTTCTTCTGGGTGGACAACGGACTGTACGTTTGGCACAAGGAAGATGAGTATGCGGAAGACCATAATCCAGATGTGGTAGAGGACTTTTTCGGGCATGACTGCAAGGGACGAGGCTATACCAGCCGCCATATCTTTGCTGGTATAGATACTGGCTTTGACGATGACGATAAGAGCCGTATGTTCACAGGAGACATCGTGCAAGTGACGTATCCCGATGGTTCTGAGATGGGCGCATTATGTCTGGCCTCCATTGTGGGTGAAGACGGGGAAGGATTCTACGGCTTTCCGCTGGACAACCATAGCTTGACCTTGCGAATGTGCAAGGAAGATGGCTACCACTTGAAGCGCATCGGTACCATCTTCTATCAGCTCGACAACAGCGAAGTGCCGGAACCGATATGGGAAAAGGCTTTGACGTTCAACAATAACAGATGGTCGAAAGAGGAATACGACCACCATCTCGTCATGGCGAGGTACACGCCGAACTACTATCAAGAAGTATGGAAATACCTCGGATATGAGATACTTGGAATAGAAGAATTCGATTGGAGATAAAACGAAAAATATTAGACGAAGAAATTATGACACAACAAAAGCAACACACTCAAATACCCATCGGTAGAATCGAAGAAGTGACTGACATTCGCTCGGTATGGCCACACGAACAATATAACTTTTCAGAATGGCTAGCAGACAATATTGAAATACTAAATGAAGCCATAGGAATGAACCTTGAAGTTACAGATAAAGAACTTCATATCGGGTCATTTCGAGCAGATATAGTCTGTAAAGATGACAATGTCGGTAAAGTCGTTATTGAGAACCAATTGGAAAGAACAGACCATGACCATTTCGGCAAGATAATGACCTATGCTGCAGGAGTGGATGCTGGAGCTGTTGTTTGGATTGCACCTACTTTTACTGAGCCACACCTGACGGCAGTCAAATGGCTTAACGATGAGACAGGGAACAATCGCCAATTCTTCGCAATCGAAATCCACCTGTTCAAGATAGGTGACTCTGCACCGGCTCCATACTTGAAGGTTGTTGCCCAGCCCAACGAATGGCGTAAGGTTGCAAAATCAATTGCTAATGGTGACCCTAAATCCCAACTTGAGGCGACTCGTTATAGCTATTGGACTTGCCTAAGCGAATATTTGCAAGACAAGGGTTACAAAGGTTCGCTGCCAAAACCTGCGAGAACACATTACAACAACCTTTCTGTAGGGAAATCGCAAATATTCTACGCCCTCACTATTGACTCCGTGCACAATGTCATTAAAACAATGGTATACTTGGAGGGTCCAAAAGCAAGGACACGTTATGACTTCTTGAAAGAAAAGTGCTTCGAAGAAGGGCATAAAATCTTCGGGGAGGATTTGGTATGGGTGGACAAAGAAGGCAATAGCACCAAGGCTATTGAGATAGCTACAAGCTACAGTCTCAACGATGAATCTAAATGGAAACAACAATTTGAATGGTTCTATCAAAAACTGACTGCGTTCAATGCTTTGTTCGGTTCGTACATTAAAGATTTAGACTAACACGATGTCCCT
>CAVFRG010000016.1:0-43746 GCA_963624905.1 Oscillospiraceae bacterium | reverse complement strand
TTCCGAAGAAGATTCCGACTCAGTACCCAGACCCGGGCTCGAACCGGGATGGGTTGCCCCACTGGTGTTTGAGACCAGCGCGTCTACCGATTCCGCCATCTGGGCGATTAGCGAGTGCAAAGGTACAAATAATATTTGAACTGACAAACTTTTTGGCAGAAAACTTTTATAAAAGTTATTTTCGCTTTGTTTTGTGTGTCCGCATAGCTTGCCGATAGTCTGGAAAACTAAATATTTGTTTTATTTCTCCATGGCTGTATTAAATAATGGAAATTATCTTGGTAGGTTCGAGGATAATTCATACCTTTACACTGACAAAAGAACTACCATAACAAAAACATATATATAAGTAAAGACATGACAAACAGTGCAAACAACAATTACTGCGTGATACTTGCCGGAGGAAAAGGAAGAAGATTGTGGCCATGCAGCCGCAACGCCTGTCCCAAGCAGTTTGTCGACTTTTTCGGTTTGGGGCGTACCCAACTGCAACAGACGTTTGACCGCATGGCCAGAGTTGTGCCTGCCGACCATATCTATATTAGTACCAGCGAAGACTACGTCGACCTTGTGCGTGAACAGTTGCCGGATGTCAGTCCCGACAATATTCTGGTAGAGCCCATCCACCGCAATACTGCCCCGAGCACGGCATGGGCCTGTCACCGTATCAGCAGGTTGAACCCTAAGGCGTGCATTGTCTCAACACCGTCAGACCAGGCTGTGTTCAACGAGGAGGCGTTTTGCAAGAATATACTCGACGGTCTGCGCTTCGTGGCGGAAAACGACTGTTGCCTTACAATGGGTGTGAAGCCCACCCGCCCTGAACCGGGGTACGGATACATACAGTTGGGCGACCCCATGGGCGGCAGCTTTTACAAGGTGCAGTCGTTTACGGAGAAGCCTGAACGCGAGTTTGCGGAGATATTCGTGGAGAGCGGAGAGTTCTACTGGAACACAGGCCTTTTCCTTTCCAATGTACGCCATCTGAGCAAGTGCTTTTCGGAGTTGCTGCCTACGGTGTTGCGTGACTTCGATGAGAAGCATCCCGAATTTGACATTGCGACGGAGAACGCATACATGAAGGAAAACTTCCCTTCCTATCCCAATATCTCCATAGACCTTGGCATCTTGGAGAAGTCGAATAAAGTCATGGTGATGAAGTGTAACTTCGGGTGGGCCGATCTCGGTACCTGGCACAGCATATACGAGGGCATGAAGAAAAGCGAGAGCGACAATGTGGTGATAGACAGTGACGTGCTGATGGAAGACTGTCACAACAATATTGTCAAGATGCCGAAGGGCAAGCTTGCAGTCCTCAACGGCTTGGACGGATTTATCGTGGCAGAGAAGGACAATGTGCTGCTTGTCTGCCGCAAACAAGACTCCTCTGCTCTCATCAGGAAGTATGTCAACGAGGTGCAGATTAAGAAAGGTGATAAGTTTATCTGATATTGCCGTGCATCATGATGAACCAGCCTACCCGTGACTTTATCCGTCAACATAAGGACAAGGATGTGCGCACTCTGGCATTCCTCGGGGACAAATACCCCGAGGTTGATTTTCCTTTTGCCCTCGACCAGATACGCGGCCGCCAGATGGCCAGGGACAAGTTGCCCCGTTGGGCAGTCATCGACGGCATAGTCTATCCTCCGCACCTCTCCATGGAGCAATGCTCGTCAGAACAGACGGCTCTCTACAAGGCAGAGCTTGCTGCCAGACTGTTAGGGTTGCAGACTGCTGACCTTGGCGAACTGGCAGCAAAAGATAAAGGGGTGGCTGTTCCCGAACCTATGTCAAACGGTGCAGTCTCTTTTATAGACCTGACGGGCGGCTTTGGTGTCGACTTCTCCTACATCGCCTCCCGCCTTGGTGTCCGCTCTGTATATGTGGAGCGGCAAGCGCACCTTTGTGAAGTGGCAAGGGAAAACTTTGCCCTCTTGGGTCTGGACAATGCGGCAGTTGTGACCGGTGACGGTATAGAGACGCTTCATACTCTCCAGCATCTCAAACTCATTTTTATAGACCCAGCCCGCCGTGACGATGCCGGGCGCAAGATGGTATCGCTGCAAGACTGTACCCCTGACGTTACTCTTCTGCAGGACGAGATGCTTGCCAAGGCCGACTTTGTCATAGTGAAGTTGTCGCCCATGCTCGACTGGCACCGTGCCGTAAGCGAGATGAAGAATGTACGGGAGGTACACATTGTGGCAAAGAACAACGAGTGTAAGGAACTCCTTTTGGTGCTTTCTGCTGCGATGCCCAGTGAAGGTGCCATCGCTGAACCTTTTCCGATGCTCTACTGCGTCAACAACGGGCAGACGGTCTCTTGTGGATTGCAAGAGATGGAACAGGTTCGTGTGCGCATAGCTTCCGTGCTGACTGATGATATGCGCTGGCTCTACGAGCCCAACGCCTCGCTGATGAAGGCAGGCTGCTTCGGTCTCATTTCCGAACGTTACGGAGTGGAGATGCTTGCCCCCAACTCCCATCTCTTTGTAAGTGCAGGCCTTGTGGCCGACTTTCCTGGTCGCCGTTTCCCGATTCAGACGGTGTGTACACTCAACAAGAAGGAAGTGAAACGCTGTCTTTCCGGTGTGACCCATGCCAATATAGCTACCCGCAACTTCCCTCTCTCCGTGGCCGAACTGCGCAAACGGCTCAAGTTGAAGGATGGTGGCGGAACCTACCTTTTTGCCACCACGCTGGCCGACGGTTCCCATGTGCTATTCAAGTGCGGGGGAGTTTGAGAAGTTAAAGGTGTCGGAGGGCAATCAGCCCGTGTCCTTTACAGACACATGGCCGCCATGTATTGTCTCACTTTCTTGCGGGCTATGCCGAGGCGGTTTTCCGCTATCTTGTATTTTATGTTCAGGCACAAGGCTATTTCAGCCACTTTCTTCCCGTCCTCTATGTTCATGCGGAAGACGCGGCAAATCTTGCTGTCTAGTCTTGCCATGCTCTTCTGCAGCCACATTTCCGTTTCGTGCATGGAGACGACGCTCATGCCGTCTTCGCAGGTGTTTCCAATTTTCTTGATGTAGTGTTCATGCTGGGCTATGAGTGCCTGGTGGCGTCGGTAGTCCTTTATCTTGTTGCTCACGATGCTGTGCATCAGAGCTGGGAGCGTATTGTCGTCGAGGATGCGCTCGCTGTTCATGAGCTGGAGGAAGGCATCCTGCACGATGTCCTCGGCATCCTCGTGACACATTCCACACTTCTGCGAATAGCAGATGAGTCGCAGGCGGTTGGCAGTATAGTAGTCTTTTATAAAAAGGTGTTTGTTGTTGTCCATGCCGGTGATGGTTTTGAGTATGTTGGTTTGTTCGGTATGGCAAAGGTACTATAGAAAAGGCATTGCATGGGCGAAGATAGTACGGAAAGGCGGGTAAAAACCGTCAGACGGGTTTGTTGCTGACGTTTTCTCCTCCTATAGCGACAGAAATACCCCCGTTCGGTGTTGCCCTTTCTGCTAATTTTGCAAGTGGATGATGGAATCACTCCTTCCTGTCGTGGAGATACAACTTCTAATGATAGGTTAGCGGTTCTTTCATACCTGATAACTTAAAACCAACCTTATGAAACAGACATTACTCAGCAATCTTTTCAGTGGCATGCTCTTTGGCGGTATGCTCCTTTCGCTGTCACCGGCGACAGCACAGACCAGCAATAAGGTACCCTCCTTTCCCGGAGCGCAGGGTTACGGCATGTATGTTACCGGAGGCCGCGGCGGAGTGGTTTACCACGTTACCACGCTTGAAGACACGGGCGAGAAAGGCTCTTTCCGTTACGCTTGTAACCAGAAGGGCGCGCGCACCATTGTCTTCGATGTTTCCGGTACCATATTCCTCAAGAGTCAGCTTGACCTTACAAGCGGTGACGTTACCATTGCCGGACAGACAGCTCCCGGAGACGGCATTTGTATAGCCGACTGGCCTTTCGTCATTAAGGGCCCTAACGTCATACTGCGCTACCTGCGTTTCCGTTGCGGCAACCGCAACGTGAGCCGTACCGATGGCGACGGCGGTCACGAGGGTGACGGACTGGGCGGCTTTGACGGGTCCAACATCATCATCGACCACTGCTCCGTGAGCTGGAGCATCGACGAGTGCCTTGCCGTCTACGGCAACCGCAATACCACTGTGCAGTGGTGCATGGCCTATCAGAGCTTGCGCGAGTCGGGCCACTCCAAGGGTGCACACGGATATGGAGCGATGATGGGCGGCGGACGCACCACTTACCATCACAACCTTATAGCCCACCACGATTCGCGTACACCGCGCTACGTGTTCCGCAGCGGCGACGACACCTCCAAGGAGCATCCCACCGACTGGCGCAACAACGTGGTCTACAACTGGGGTGGCAATGGAGCCTACGGCGGCGAGGAGATGAATATCAACATCGTGAACAACTATTACAAGCCCGGTCCTCTGACCGAAAAGCGTCCTGACAATGTGCAGAAGCGCATCCTCGGCACCAGTCACGGCACCCACTATGTGAAGGATGCCCAGGGCAACAACACCACCGAGGTGGAGGAATACGTATGGGGCCATTACTACGTGGCAGGCAACAAGAACACCAAGTGGGAAGACGTAACGGCCGACAACTGGAAAATAGGGGTGACCGATCAGATAAGCGACGCGGCCGAGTACGGGTGGAACAAAACAACGCGCGACACTATCAAGGCGGAAGCAGCGATGCCCTTCGCCCTTGTCACCACCCATACTGCCGACCAGGCATTTGAAAAGGTGGTGGCTTATGCCGGAGCATGCTATCGCCGCGATGCCCTAGACAAGATAATTGCTGACGATGTAAAGAATGGAACCACCACCTTTACTGGTGCCAATGAGACAGACCGTCCGGGCATCATAGACTCTCAGGACGAGGCAAAGACTAACGGTACCGATGCATGGCCCCTGCTAAACAGCACGACAGCCCCTGTAGATACCGATGGTGATGGCATGCCCGATGCTTGGGAGACAGCCAACGGTCTGGACCCCAACGATGCTGCGGACGGAGCCAAGGTGGCATCCAACGGCTACACCAACCTTGAGAACTACATCAACTCGCTCGTTGCCGACATTACCGAGGCGCAGTATGCCGACGGAGAAACGACTGGTGAGGATATTGCTACCACCGGTCCCCTGACGCCCAGTGCAATAGACGGAACGAATGCCATAACACTTCCAACGGACGAGTATTTCGACTTGTCCAAGGCTACCCAAACGGGTGGTTCCATCAAGGAAGTGAACGGTATGGAGACGATAGACAATGTGCGCAACGGCCAATATTGGAGCTTTGTTATCGACAATACAGTACGCCAGTCTTACACAGTGTCGTTTCTTGCAGCGGCCAAGAACAGTGAGCCGAGCCTCGAACTGGAGGTTACCGACGGCGACGGCAACAAGGAATGGACTGGTACGGTGACGGTAGAGAATACCGGCAACTGGACCAGGTTTGTAGAGCACAGCATCGATACAGACATCCTGCCCACAGGACTGCGTTATTTCATCCTCAATTTCAAGGGAACGAAGTATACCTGCAATGTAGGCAATCTCAAGTTTACGCCCAAATCCTCATCAGGTATAACCGAGGTCAACGCTGTTACTGTCAAGGAGGTGCAGGTATACACCCTCGATGGCAAGAAGGTTAGTACAGGCAATCTGCAGAAAGGCGTCTACATCGTTGGCGGCAAGAAGGTCGTTATCATGTAAGAGGGTTATAACAGCGTTCTAATCGTGTTATATATAGCAATTTGCGATATTCAGTCATTTAGGTTTATATACTTTTAGTAGGTTAGTTTGTGTTCCGCATCTTTCAGATAGTTCAAGAGATTATGGTATTTTCGTTTTAGGCGAGATGTAGTCAGGATAAACGGAACACGGTTTTTTAGTAGTAGATTAGTAAAAAAGGGACATGGAGGGGATGTCGCAGTGATTTGCGGTATCCCCTTCGTCCCTTTTTGGTGTTACTTCTGTTCCGTCTTTGCTTTTTCACGGTATTCCGATGGAGTCATGCCCGTTTCTTTTTTGAAGCATTTGCCGAAGTACTTCGGATCGGTGAACCCTATGCTGTAGGCTATCTGCGAGAAAGTGTCGGTGCTCTTTGCCACCAGTTCCTCAGCCCGCTGCAGGCGTATGTGGCGCAGGAAGTCGATGGGCGACATGCCCACGATGCTCTTCATCTTTTCGTAGAATACCGTTCGTCCCAAGTTGACAGAGTTGGCGAGGTCTTCTATCTTCAGTTCCGCATTGCCAATGTTCTCCTCGAGGAACGCCATCAGCTTGTCCATCATCTGTTTGTCCGCATCTACTATCTGCACGGACTCGAGTCGGTATTCCTGTCGGTCTGCCTCACTGTCACCCTTGCCGGCGGCAGGAGCCAGTTGGTCGAGGTAGTTCTGCTGCAGCATCCTGCGCTGTGCAATGATGTTTTCCACGCGGTGGCGCAGGTAGGTAGCAGAGAAGGGTTTTGTGATGTAGTCGTCAATGCCCTCGTTGAGTCCCTGTAGCTTGTCGTCGAGCGATGCCTTGGCCGAGAGCACGATGATGGGAATGTGGCAGATGTCCTTGTTCTGTTTTATCAGGTGCACCATGGTCAGTCCGTCCATAACGGGCATCATGACATCGGTGATGATGAAGTCGGGCATCTCCTTCGCGGCCTTCTCCAGTCCTTTCTTTCCATTCTCAGCCTGCAGCACTGTGTAGCGGTCGCTCAGTATGCCTACGAGGAAGGTTCGCAGGTCTTCGTTGTCTTCCACGACAAGGAGTCGGGTGCTCCTGTCCGTACCGTTTGTCGTGTCATTGTCGTGTGTTGTGTCCTTGTCATCTTCCTCCAGTGCTTTTTTGAATACGGGTGCGCTGTCATCGTCCACGAAATAGTTGGCCGTGTTGTTGTGCGTAAGCATCTGGTTTACGAGTTCCAGCATGTTGCGCGAGTTGCGCTGCACCATCTCCATCTGTTGCCTTCCCTGTGTGCTGAGGCTCTCCTTCTCCATCACCTCCGTCACGGGACCTCCTATCAGCGTGAGCGGTGTGCGCAGTTTGTGCCCTATTTCTGTAAAGAAGCGTGTCTTCATCTCCGTCATGTCATGCTCCATCTGTGCCTTGTGCTTCAGCACGTAGTAGCGTATGCCCGCATACACCATGGTTGCGGCAATGAGCAGATAGAGCAGTTTTGCCCAGATGGTTTCCCAGAAGGTGGGCTGTGCGTAGATGACGAGTTTCTTCACGTTCTCCACCCATACGCCGTCGGTGTTGGTGCTCCTCACTAGCAGTGTGTACTTACCTGCCGGGAAATGGCTGTACGACACGCTGTGCTCCTTGTTGCTGAGGTAGTTCCACTCCTTGTCTATGCCCTGTAGCCTGTAGGCATACTTTACAGTGCTGTTGTCCTGGTAGTCGAGTGCTGCAAAGTTGATGGTGAAGCTACGCTTGTCTGACGGAATCTCCAGCCGGTCAGTATAGAGTATGGGGTGGGGCGTGGTCTCTCCCTGGTACTGTATGGCTGAGAACACGATGTTAGGTTTGTAGTTGCTCTTGGTGATGTTCTTGGGGGTGAAGGCGATGGCTCCTCCCATAGCCCCTACCATGATTTCTCCGTTGCCATCCGTGGCCGACAGAGCCTCGCAGAACTCTGTGTTCTCGCCGAAGTCGTTGGGTCCGAAGAGTTGCATGCTGCCGTTGGCTGGGCAGTACATGTCAATGCTGCTCTCGCGTGTAATCCAGATGTTGCCGTTCTTGTCTTCGGTGAGCGACTGTATGATGCCCTCCTCGGCGGTAGGCAGGTCTACGTTCCCGAACTGAATGTTGCCCGACAACAGGTTTTTGCCTCCGTCGGTAACCTGTAGCCCGCCCGACATTGTTGCCACGTACACCTTTCCGTTTCTTGTCACAAGTGCCTGTGTCACGTCGCTTCCTGCCAGCGTTGTCGTGCTGCCCTGCACATGAGTGTTGGTATAGAAGCGTATGCTGCGTGGCGACAGGAACCGGTTGCTGAAGCATACCAGTCCGTCGGTTGTCGACATGATGATAATACCGTCCGCCGTGTGTGTGATGCGACGTATGCGGTAGTAGCTGTCTTTGGCGGGTATGGCCATGCCGTTGCTGCTGTTGCAGAAGCTGATGCTCCTGTCAGCTTGTACGGTGGCCAGATTCAGTCCATTTGTGTAGGTACCTATCCAGATATTGCCCCTGTCATCCTGGTCTATGGCGTAAATCTCATCGGAGTTGATGGAGAGTTTGTTGCCTGCTTCGGGCATGTAGTGGCGCATATCCCCGTCGGCAAAGCGCACATACAGTCCACCTCCCTTACATCCTATCCACAGACGGTTCTCCCGGTCGGCATACAGGGCATACACCTTCCCGTCAAGCGGTGCGGGTGTGGACGCCAATTTGCCTGTGGGCGAGAGGTAGCCCTTGAAGCTCCATGTCTTGTCGTATACGAGCACGTTGCCCGTGGTGGTGCCGAAATATCGATTGCCGTATGCATCGCAGCATGCCGAGCGTGTCTCCTTGCCTTTCTCCTGCTGTATGGTTTTGAACTTGCGTGTACGCAGGTTCAGGAGTGTCAGGTCGTGCGCACTGGTCAGCCATAGGTTCTTCTGGTTGTCTACAAACCACTTGCTGATGTTGTCAATGTACGTATGGTTATACTCCTTTCCGCTCAGGATATAGGGGCGAATGGTGTGCGCCTGCTCGTCGTAATAGCCGAAGAATCCGTTCTTGGGCGTAATCCACACGGTGTGCTCCTTGTCTTCCACCCATATTGGCTTCTTGCAGGTGGTGGCGTAGGGCGATTCCGGTTTCATTTCGGGTACCCATGCTACGCTCCTGTCGGCGATGTTGACGAGGCTTGCCCCTAGTCCCGATCCGAATGCCCACAGTCTCTTTTTGCTGTCCACGTGCAGGTCGGTCACTTCGGGTGAGGCTTGTGCAGGGTTCTGCACAGAGAGAAGGGTAGTGCGGTTGTCTGCTGCAGCAATGATGACGACACCCCTGTCGGTAGCCAGCGCCAGTATGTTGTTGTCTACAGCCTTCAGACTGTTGATGCGGCTTGTGCCAGTGGGCAGGTTGACGGGCAACAGCTTCTTGCGTCCCTCGTCGTAGCATGCCAGATGTCCGTCCATGCTTGCGAGGTACACCCTGTTGCGGCATTGGGTAAGAAATTCGAATTTGTAGGGGCTTGCCGTCTTCTGCCCGAACACTTCGGTTCCGTTGTCGGTTACTACCCATTCCCTTCCTTTGCAGTCGAGCATCACCTTCCTTATCTTGTTGCTTCTCGTAGGCCGTGTGTCCTTTCCTATGAGCTGCATTTCGTACTTGTCACCATCGGCGCGGTCTTTGATGCGTATGTTGTACCCGTCCAGTCCTACTATCCATGTAAAGCCGTTGCCGAGGGTGTAGAACTTGCGTGTGTGCATCTCTATGCCGTACTTGTCCTTTACGAGTTTGGCTATGTCTACAAACCTGCACAGGTGTGTGTCAAATACATAGGGCCGTTTGTCGTAGGTGGCACACCAGATGTTGCCATTGGAGTTGGGTATGGTCATGAGCAGACGGTTGGTAGTGAGTACCTCGTCCGTACCGTGTGCATCCCTGAAGGTGGTAAAGCGGTATCCGTCAAAGCAGCACAGTCCGTTCCATGTGCTGAACCACATCAGTTGTCGGTTGTCCTGTCCTATGCCCGAGATGGTGTTGGCGGCGAGTCCGTCGCGTATGTTGAATGTCCTCACCGTACAGTACGGTTGTGCCCAGAGGTTGGCAGTCCAGAGTATGAAGGTGACGAGCACGGTTAGTCTTGTTCTCATGTTTTTATAGTAGTTTTTCTTTAGGTAGCTTCCTTATAGTGATTTTTGCGTGTAGAAAGGTAGTTGTTGTCATTCCTTCTGCAAAATTAACCAAAACATTTGGTATGTGCAAGCGGAAACAGGTAATAATTGCCGCAAGATAGGGTATAAATTATCGCCATCGTGCCTTTGGCGCAAATATTCCCCTATATTATGCAGTTCTTGTATTACTTTTGCAGATGTGGAGAAAAAGTAGAGGCCAAGATAAAGGCTCAAGGGGTTAAGGAGTTAAGCCCACGGCCTTTTCTGACGCATGCTCTCTTTTGCTCTTTTACCTTTAAAAACATTAACCTTTTAATAGATAAACAAAGAATGAATAGACGACTCATGACAGTCTTGGTGTCTGCGTTCATCGCCGTGCAAGGCTCAGCGCAGATGCTCCCTTACCAGAATCCCGCCCTCTCAGCCGAGGAGCGTGCAGCCGACCTGTGCTCGCGTCTCACTCTGGAAGAGAAGGCCGACCTCATGCGCAACGGCTCCCCTGCCATTGCGCGTCTTGGCATTCCCCAGTTTGAGTGGTGGAGCGAAGCCCTGCACGGAGCAGCGCGCAACGGTTTTGCCACGGTCTTCACCAACACTACAGGTATGGCCTCCTCCTTCAATGATGCCCTGCTGCAGCGTGTGTTCGAGGCGGTGAGCGATGAGGTGCGTGCCAAGAACAATCTGGCGCGCCACAGCGGCAGCATTAAGAAGTACCAGGGCATCTCCATATGGACGCCCAACATCAACATCTTCCGTGACCCCCGTTGGGGACGCGGACAGGAGACCTACGGCGAAGACCCCTATCTCACCACCCGCATGGGACTGGCCGTGATACGCGGTCTGCAGGGTACGGAAAACTCCCCCTACCGTAAGCTTTCTGCCTGTGCCAAGCACTTCGCCGTACACAGCGGACCCGAATGGAACCGCCACTCCTTCAATCTTGAGAACCTGCCCGAACGCGACCTTTGGGAAACCTACATGCCCGCCTTTAAGGCTGCCGTACAGCAGGGCCACGTGGCGCAGGTAATGTGTGCCTACCAGCGCATAGACGGCCAGCCCTGTTGCGGCAACAACCGTTACCTGCAGCAGATACTCCGTAACGAATGGGGCTTCCAGGGGTTGGTGTGCAGTGACTGCGGTGCCATTGGTGACTTTTTCCGTCCCGGTCGCCACGGTGTTTCCTCGTCGGCGGGCGATGCCTCCTCCAAGGCTGTGCTCGCCGGCACCGATGTGGAGTGTGGTGGCAACTACGCCTCTCTGCCCCGTGCAGTGAAGAACGGCCAGATAACAGAGGCACAGATAGACGTGAGCGTGAAGCGTCTGCTGAAGGAACGATTCGAACTGGGCGACTTCGACGACGAGTCGCTTGTGCCCTGGAAACGTATCTCTCCCGAAGTCATCGCCTCTAAGGAACACAAGCAGTTGGCCCTCGACATGGCGCGCCAGAGCATGGTACTCCTGAAGAACGATGGCATCCTGCCCCTTAGCAAGAGCGGACAGAAGATTGTGGTGGTGGGACCCAATGCAGCCGACTCCACCATGATGTGGGGCAACTACAACGGTTATCCCACTGAGACAGTCACCATCCTGCAGGGCATCCGCAAGTTGGCTGGCGACGTGCGCTACGTGGGCGGTTGCGGCCATACCCGCAGTGAGGAATTCTACAGCCGTTACGCCGCCATTTCCTCCCCCGACGGCAAGCCGGGCCTGCAGGTAACCTACTGGAACAACGAGAAGATGGATGGCACGCCCGTCACCAGTCTCACCCTCAGCGAGCCTGTCAACCTCAGCAACGGTGGTGCCACGGTCTTCGCACCGGGCGTAAACCTCGAGCACTTCTCAGCCCGCCTCGAGGGCGTGTTCCGGCCTAAGGACAGCGAGGAACTGCAGCTGCAGTTGGCCAGCGACGATCTGGCGCGCCTCATCATCAACGGCGATACCGTCATCAACAGTTGGAAGGCGCGCAACCGCGTCAACGTGTCCAACAAGAAATATAAGGTGGAGGCTGGCAAGGAATACCGTATCCAGATAGACTATGTTCAGCAGAACGACATGGCCGTGCTGCAGTTTGACCTGGGCCGACTGGTGCCTATGACACCGCAGCAGTTGGTGGCCAAGGTGGGCGATGCCGACGTGGTAGTCTTCGTCGGCGGCATCTCGCCCCGTCTCGAAGGCGAGGAGATGAGTGTCAAGGAACCCGGTTTCCGCGGCGGCGACCGCACCAGCATCGAGTTGCCCGAGGCACAGCGCAACGCCATTGCCGCCCTGCACGATGCCGGCAAGAAGGTGGTGTACGTCAACTGTTCGGGCAGTGCTGTGGCACTTGTCCCCGAGGCAGCGCACTCTGATGCCATCCTCCAGGCATGGTATGGTGGCGAGAAGGGCGGACAGGCCGTGGCAGAGATTCTCTTCGGCGACGTCAACCCCAGCGGCAAGTTGCCCATTACCTTCTACAAGAGTACTGACCAGTTGCCCGACTATGAAGACTACCGCATGGCGGGACACACCTACCGTTACTTCAAGGGCGAGCCGCTCTATCCCTTCGGCTACGGCCTGAGCTACACCACCTTCGAGGTAGGCAAACCCAAGTTTGACAAGAAGAACCTTAAGGTAAGTGCCGTGGTCAAGAATACGGGCAAGAAGGACGGCACCGAGGTGGTACAGGTCTATCTGAAGCGTACCGACGATGTGGACGGTCCCATCAAGACCCTGCGTGCCTTCCAGCGTGTAGACTTGAAGGCCGGCGAGACGAAGACGGTGGAAATCGTCATGAACCGCGACGACTTCGCCACATGGGACGCCCAGACCAACACCATGCGCGTAGTGCCCGGCAAGAAGTACCAGCTCATGGTGGGTACGTCGAGCAAGGCCGACGACCTCAAGACGATAGAGATGAAGCTGTAGCTGCTCCTACTAATGACGAGGCTTTGCCATTGCTAATGGCAAAGCTTTGTCGTTACTAATGGCGAAACATCCCGAATGTAAGGGCAAAAGCCCTATTATATAAATAACGAATAAGGGCTATTTGCCAGTTTTTCCCCTCTTTGCGGCAAAAATACCCCCTGCTTTTCGGGCAAAAGGCAATACCTTTGCCACCAATAACTAAAAACAAGTAAAACAAACCTAATATCAAAACAAACGAAATGAAGAAACTACTGACATTGTTTGCAGTGTCACTGCTGCTCCTTTCATCCTGCTCGTCATCGGTAGACGATTTGACGGGAAGCCAGAGCCAGGGGCAGACGCAGGGCGCAAGCCAGAAGCGCACGGTGACATTGAGTCTGACACGTTCTTCCGAC
This sequence comes from Oscillospiraceae bacterium, assembly GCA_963624905.1. Lineage (GTDB taxonomy): Bacteria > Bacteroidota > Bacteroidia > Bacteroidales > Bacteroidaceae > Prevotella. The sequence continues at coordinate 30,621 of CAVFRG010000016.1, read as the reverse complement.
GATGCCACTGCCCCGCAGGCTGACATCAGCGAAGTAAGTATCTATGTTTATCAGGTGGAGCGCAAGGTAGACTCCTTGGTCTACGCCAAGACCCTCCAGCTCGGTGACGGCAACCTCCAGGTGGAGCTGCCGCTGGGCGAGAACCTCCAAACCTTCGTTGTGGCCAATGCTGCCTCGGTGACCGATGCCGACAGTCTTGCCACCGTCACCGTCAACCTTGATGCCGATTGCAGCAACGAGGTTTACATCAGCGACATCGTGAGCTTTAAGAGCGACTACACTACACAGAACGTAGCCGTTACCCTCCACCGTCTGGTGGGTCAGGTAGTGCTCCAGCCTCTGGAAGACGAGGCTACACTCTCTTCCTTCGGCAAATTCGACCGTGTGGACGTAACCTTCACCAATATGGCTACAGGCTACAAGGTACAGTCGGGCGAGGTGATTACACGTGATGTTACCCTCTCTACCGACCTCACCAAGGGCTTCAAAGCCCAGGCTTACTCCTTCTCCACCGTTACGGCAGGCACCTCCACCGGCCTTACCTACAAGATGTACAAGGACGGAGCTTTTGTCAACCAGACGGCAGCCCTCGTAGACGCAGGTATCGTCTTCGAGCCGTCCATGCGCTACACCGTGAACATACCGCTTACCAACGAGGAATACCTCGAGTCGGCATGGAGCACTTCGGCCAAAGCTTCGGCCCATAGCAAGGCATCAGCCGTCAGCAAGCCCGTGAGCGTGACAGTTACCCAATTCTAAAGATACACAGAGCATGAAAAAGAACCTATTATATATTTCAGCAGTGATGGCTCTCTTGGGCGGACTGAGTTCCTGCTCCAACGAAGAGGCATACGACTCCTCTGTCGTAAAGAACTATCAGATTACGAAGGACGGCAACGACTGGTCTATCTATTTCGGCACAACCGGAAAACCGTTGTTTATCTTCGGCGATGACGGCAGTTATCTGGCCAACTACTCTTCTCTCTATCCCTTCCAGTTGGCCAACGGCACCTACCGTGTCTTTGCCACATCGGAGTCGGCTTTGATTACCGACCAGTTGACAGCGAAAATGCAGAATCTGAATGAATTGGTCATCAAGCAAGACTCAACAGCCAAGCAGAGCTTTGCTATCTCCGCCCCAGTGGCTTACTCGGCAGGCAGTCCACTCCAGTTGGACATGTACACACGCACGGGTCTGTTGCGACTCAAAGCCACCGATACCAAAGCCGACAAACGCTACTCTACGGTACGTGCCGTGGTAACCACGCCGATCTCGGCTTACAAGGTCTCCGATGCTTCCTTCGTAGAGGGCGAGACAGTGCTTAGCCACGACAAGGCTACCAATAGCGGTGGCGTAAGCTACAGCGACGATTTCGTGCTGCTCGAGACAAAGACGGCAGGCAAGCAGGTGGGCGTGCGTATCGACTATATGGACAGTCAGGGCAACGTAATACAGTCCAAGCCCATCAGCGGCACCTTCCCCGTCAACCCCAACGATACCACGCAGATATCCTTTGCACTGAACAATGCCGACGAGCCTATGATACAGAACTACACCGTGCAGATAGCCTCAGAGGGATGGCAGGACGAGACGCTCAACCCCAGTGCACCCGTGGTGGTGCCAGACGGCTACACCTATGTCAGTCCTAAGGACAACATCGACGACGTATTCAACAATCTGAAGGCCGATGCCAGTGTGGACGAGATAAAGCTTTACCTGAAGGCCGGCGAGACCTATACCTTTGGCAGCAAGACGCTCAACGACTGTCCTAAGGCCCTCTACATCAAGGCCCAGACACCCAAGACAGGCAAGCAGAAGGCCACCGTCTCCTTTACGGGCAACATCAGTATGAAAGGCGATATGAGCGCCATCCACTTCGAAAACATCATTGTGGCAGGCAACGACCGCTTCTTCAAGTTGAAAAACCAGGAGTTCCATGTGGGCGAGATAGCCTTCGTAGACTGCGACTTTAACGGTTTCAACGGTACCCTGTGGTATCAGGAAACCAATGCCGATCACCAACAGATGGTAGACTGTGTACGCTTCGACGGTACCACCTTCATCAACCTTACCCTGGGCAAGAGCGCACTCTTCGGTCTTAGCAACAAGAAGATAGCACCCGTCTACAATTGGATATTCCGCAACTCCACCTTCCACGTCGTGTCCTTCGGCAAACCGCTGGTCAACAACACCGGCAAGACAGACAAAACGATGACCGTAGACATAGAGAACTGTACCTTCGTAGACATGGCCGGCTCCTCAACCTCATGGTTCGAGTTCAAGGGCGACCAGACCGACACCTTCAACTTCACGGCGCGCAAGAACGTGTTCAGCGGCAAGGGCGGAGGCACACCCACCGTGTTCAGTCTCACCATGACCGACACGCAGACCCTCTCCGACAACTACTTTACCAGCGGGTACACCGTCAACGCATGGGGCGTAGAGGAAGGCAAGGAGCCGGCAGAACTGTCCGACACGATGGACCAGCTCTTCGAGGATGCAGCCTCCGGCAACCTTACCGTCAAGGACAAGCAGTCGGTAGTCTACATCAACGGCATCGGCGCCAGCCGCTGGCGCTAACCATACAGTAACCTCCTCTATAAAAACAAGTAAAAAAGACACTATCATATGAACAGACATATATTAGGTACAGTAGCCGCGCTGCTGATCACCACAGGCGTGATGGCGCAGAACGGCACCGTGTCGGGCAATGTGTCCGACAACATGGGGCCTATCATCGGTGCCACGGTCAAGATAGCCGGCACGTCCAACATGGCAGTTACCGACATGGACGGCAACTTCAAGTTGAACAACGTAAAAAATGCCGACAAGGCCGTGCTCCAGGTAAGCTACGTGGGCATGGAAGACTTCAAGGAACCCCTCAAGGGACGCACTTCGGGCATCAACATAGTCATGAAGGAAAGCATGGGACAGCTCAACGAGGTTGTCGTGGTGGGTTACGGCACGCAGAAGCGTGTCAATCTCACCGGTGCCGTAGCCTCCGTGGCAGGCAAGAACCTGGAGAAAGTTCCTACTGCCAGTGTGGGTGAGGCCCTCGTGGGTCGTTTGCCCGGTGTGCAGATTACCACAGCCGATGGTTCGCCCGATGCCGAGCAGACCATCCGCGTGCGTGGCGGTGGCTCCATCACGCAGGACAACAACCCGCTCATCATCGTCGACGGATTTGAGGTGAGCAGCCTGAACGACATTCCTCCTACGGACGTAGAGAGCATCGACGTGCTCAAGGATGCCGCCTCTACAGCCATCTACGGTGCGCGCGGTGCCAACGGTGTTGTGCTCGTCACCACCAAGCGCCCCAGCGAGGGCAAGCTAACCATCAATGTTAACTCGTACATCCAAACCAAGGAACTGTCCAACAAGCTCGATGTCATGGACCCCTACGAGTACGTGATGATGCAGTACGAGTATGCCCGCCAGAAGAGCAGCAACCCCACCGCTTTTTTCAACAAGTACGGCAAGGCCAGCGAGTATTACATCTACCAGGGTGACGCTGGTTACGACTGGCAGGACGAAATATTCGGTTCGCATCCCGTGTCAAACTACACCGACGTGTCGGTGAGCGGTGGCAACGACAAGGTGAAGTACAAGTTGGCGTTCATCCATCAGGACCAGCCCTCTGTGATGCAGGGCAACGGCCTGCGCCAGAATAACATCAACGGCCAGCTCAATGTCAAGCTCCTCAAGTTCCTCGACCTGGAGTACCGCACACGCTACATGAACAAGACCGTGAATGGAGCCGGCACCGACGGCGTGAGCCTCTTGAGTGCACTGCGCCAGGCGCCTACCGAGGGTCTGGACGACTACATGAACACGCCTGCCAACAACGAGTACTTCGACTCGTCTACCCTCAGTGAGGTGACACGCTTCAATCCCATAGAGGAGAACGAGATGAACTACAAGAAGCGCAAGAACAAGTTCCTCAATACACAGGTGGCCCTCACCTGGAAGATAGCCAAGGGCCTCACCCTCCGCAACGAGTTCGGTTACGAGGAGAATACCCAGACCACCCAGCGCTACTACGGCAAGGGTACCAGCAACTACAAGAGCAACGGCAATCTGCCCATGGTAACGCAGAGCGAGAGCGACGGCAAGAAGTGGCAGGTTACCAATGTGCTGAACTACAACTTCTCGCTCGGCAAGCACGACATCCAGGCCATGCTGGGACAGGAGATAAAAAGCAGCGAGAGCAAGAGCCGCACCTTCTCCACACGCTACTTTCCCGAGGGCACCACGTCCTCGCAGGCCTTCGACAACCTCGCCCTCGGTACACCTTACGAGAACAGTTCGTCGTATGGTTCGCCCACAAGGATTTCTTCCTTCTTCGGACGCGTAAACTATGCCTACGATGACCGCTACCTCGCCACCTTCACACTGCGTGCCGACGGCAGCTCCAAGTTCTCCAAGAACAACCGCTGGGGCGTGTTCCCCGCTGTGGCTGTGGCATGGCGTGCCTCGCAGGAGAAATTCCTCAAGGACGTGAAGTGGCTCTCCAATCTGAAACTGCGCCTCTCGTGGGGCGAGTCGGGAAATGACCGCATCTCCGCCAACCTCTACAACTCGCTCTACGGCATTAGCAGCAGCCGCCCGGCAGGGTGGGGCGAGGAAAGCCGTTTCTACTACAAGTTCTACAATACCACCTATCCCGTCAACCCCAACGTGAAGTGGGAGACCACCGTCACCCGTAACCTGGGTCTTGACTTCGGCCTCTTCCACGAACGCTTGAGCGGTACGGTGGAGGTGTACTGGAATACAGTCAAGGACTTGCTTGTGCCGTCGGATATCCCCGGCTACTCAGGCTTTACCAAGATGATGACCAACGTGGGTCAGACCTCCAACAAGGGTATCGAGCTGTCGCTCAATGCCTACATCATCGAGAAAAAGGATTTCACGCTAAGCGCCAACTTCAACATCGGACACAACAAGAACAAGATTGACAAGCTGGCAAGCGGCGAGACCGAGTGGATTCTGCAGTCGGGGCTGAAGAACCTCAGCAACGAGGACGACTACCGTGCCTATGTGGGCGGTTCGACAGGTCTTATCTACGGATACGTCAATGACGGATTCTATAAGGTGGAAGACTTCGACTATTTCGACGACAAGTCGCGTACATGGCACCTCAAGGACGGTGTGGTAGACTGCTCCATCCTCAGCGGTACACCGCGCCCCGGAAACGCCAAGTTCAAGAAACTTACCGACGACGGCACCAACGTGCTCACCTCCAGTGACCGTACGGTGCTGGGCAACACCACTCCCAAGTTTTCGGGCGGTTTCGGACTGAACGCTGCCTGGAAGGGCTTCGATGCCAGCGTATTCTTCAGCTACATGTGTGGCTTCGACGTGTACAACTATAACAAGATAGTGCTCACCTCTTGGGTGAACAATACCTACAACAACTTCTCCACCGAGGTAGGACTCGAAAAGCGCTGGCGCAACTTCGACGACATGGGCAACGAGATACGCTACAATCCCGAGGTGCTGGCCGAATTCAACAAGAACGCCACCATGTGGAACCCCACCTCGCTCACCAGTGCCGTCACCATGTCGTATGCCGTAGAGGACGGATCGTTCCTTCGCCTCAACAACCTCACCCTGGGCTATTCGTTGCCCAAGAGCTGGATGAAGGCCATCGGTTTCCAGAAGTGCCGCTTCTACGTTACGGGTTACAACCTGTTTACCATCACCGGCTATTCAGGCTATGACCCTGAGGTGGATATCGCTACCGGACTGACACCTAACATCGACAACAACCGCTACCCGCGTAGCCGCACCTATACCTTCGGTGTGCAGTTGACATTGTAAAGACACTCTTAACCACACAAGACATGAAAAAGAAACTATTATATGCAGTGATGATATGCTCGGCGTTGGCAACGACCTCGTGCAACGACTTCCTTGAGAACGACCCCGCTGACGGATACAGTGTGGAGAAAGTATTCTCCAACGAGACCGACATGAAGTCGCTCCTTACCGAACTGTACTCCCTCATGACCACAGACGGTCTCTATGGCTCTACGCTCGTCTACGGTCTCAATACCAATACAGACGTGGAGCTGTCTACCTACAGCAGCGAGATAGCCGATGCCAAGGGCGGCGACATAGGCTGCTTTGACGCCAAGCCTACATGGGGTACGCTCAACAGTACGTGGAACAACCTCTACAACGCTATCAACATAGCCAACGACTTCATAACCAACTGCGAGAAAAGCCCCGTCTTCTCCACACAGGTGGCTGAGGGCGGCCCCACTGCCGTCCAGCAGATGTACGGAGAGGTGAAAACCCTGCGCGCCATGTTCTATCTGGACCTCATACGTACTTGGGGAGACGTGGTGTACACCACCACTCCCACCACTACAGAGGATGACTTCTTCCATACCGGAACGACCGACCGCAACGAAATTCTCACCGCGCTCATCAACGACCTGAAGAGCGTAGAACCGATGATGAAGTACGCCAGCCAGATAGACGAGGGTGTGGAGCGTGCCTCGCGCGAGTACTGCCAGGCACTCATAGGCCAGTTGGCCCTCTATCGTGGCGGCTATGCCCTCTATCCCCAGCAGGGCACTACCCAGGGCGTGATGAAACGCGCCGACGATTACCTTACCTATTATAATATGGCCGTGGAATACCTCGGCAAGGTGGTAAACGGCGGTACCCATGCGCTGAAGCAGAGTTACCACGACCTGTGGTACAACGAGTGCAACTGGAAGGTGGCCGACGACGATGACATCATCTTCGAGGTGCCCGAGCTGAAGAACGTCACTTCACAGTTGGGCTACCGCATCGGTGTTACTATAGAGAGCGGCACCCACTCCTACGGCGAGGCCAAAAACTACCTCAAGTTTGCCGGCACCTATCCCTTCTCCTTCGACAAGCGCGACCTGCGACGAGACGAGACAGTGTCGTTCCTGAAGTACGACAAGAACCTGGACCAGCAGATAGACTTCTCCTACAAGAACATCAACGGCTTTGGTGCCGCCAAGTGGTCGAAGATGAAGATGGAGAGCCCGCTCGGAAGCAACAGCGGCGGTGGTACGGGCATCAACAGTATCCGCATGCGTTATGCCGACGTACTGCTGATGTATGCCGAGGCACTCAACGAAGTGAACAACGGACCTACCGCCGAAGCCAGGGCTGCACTGAAGCAAGTGCGCAGCCGTGCTTTTGCCGCTGCCGACCGCCCCGAAATGGTGGAAGCCTATGTGGATAACCTGGGTGACAAGGAGAGCTTCTTCAAAGCCATCATGGACGAACGCAAGTGGGAGTTTGGCGGCGAGGGAATACGCAAGTACGACCTGGCACGCTGGAACAAGTATGGAGAGGTAATCTACAATCTCTACCACGAGTTTGCCAACTGGGCCAAGGCTGCCCAGGGCCAGTATGTCGTAGGGCTCGACTCCGTACCTGCGCACATCTACTACACTTGGGAAACCAATGCTGCAGGGCGCAAGGAACTGAAATTTAGCGGCATCGATGCCTACGGCGACGGCATAAGCCAGCCCAAGGGATGGAAAACCGAAGACTTTGCCGCCGGATGGCTCGTGCTCGACAAGGAGACAGGCGAGTGGGAGCTCTCCTCGCAGATACAATGGAGTTTCCGCGGCTTCATCACTCCAGGCACCGAAGGTTCCGTTACGGCCAGTTCGCCCGTGCGCTACCTCTGTCCTTACCCCTCCAAGGTCATTACCGACCACAGAGGTCTGATTAAGAACAATTATGGATACTAAACACCTAACAGACATGAAAAAGATAATATATGATTTCCTCCTGGCCATGGTGGTGATGTGCGCTTGCGGCATGTCGCTCCAGGGATGTAAGGAAGACGAATATACCAGTCGTGGCGACCTCTTCCAGCCACGCTTCGCACAAGACCCCGTGGTGGAGGGCAATACCATCAAACTCGTCTGGTACCAGGTCAATAATGCCAAGTCGTATACCGTACAGGTATTCACCGACAACTACTACACCAATCTCTTTGCCGAGACAGTGGTGACAGACCCCAGCGTAGTGATTGACGACATCCCCTATGCCACCACCTATTATATTAAAGTAAGGTGTAATGCAGCCGAGGACGTACACAACTCGCAGTGGGCAAACACCAGCGCCACCACCGAGAAACGCCCTGAGTATGCAGAGATCGTACAGGACGTGTCGAAGACAGAGATAACCGAAAGCTCGGCAGTGATACGCTGGACTGTAGACCCTGCCAACCCTGCCGACAGTATCTGTGTGGCACCCAAGATGGACAATACCATAGAGAGCGTTACGCGCTACCTTACCGATGACGAGAAGGCCAAGGGATGCGCAGAGATAGACGGACTGACCAAGAACACCCTTTACACCGTCAACCTCTACGATACCTCCAAGCCCCGCAAGTACGACAAACCCTACAACGAGGTGACCTTCCGTACCGCAGGACCCGCAGCACAGTCTATAATAATAGGTGTGACGGACGACCTCTCCGCTATCCTTTCCGACAACAACGAAGACCCGGAGATACCCGAGGGAACGGAGTACTACCTCCCCGCAGGCAGCACCTACACCATCTCTACCTTCGGCATCAAGAAGGGATTCCGCATCGTGGGCGCCACAGGCGAAAACAAGGCCAAGATTATCGTCAACGGTTCGTGGAAGTTTGAGTCGGGGGCTTACATCCAGAGCATCGAGTTCCAGAACGTAGAGGTGCAGAACGCAGCCACAGGACAGTACTTCTTCAACTGCGGCAACCCCTTCACCCTCGAGAGTGCAAGCTTCGTCAATGTAGACTTTGTCAACATCATGCGCGGATTCTGGCGCCATCAGGGCGAGAACAAGAAGCGCATCATGAGCATGGAGTTCGAGGGATGCCGCTTCGACAAGTGCGGATGGCAAACCGGCTCATACGGCACCTTCGCCTTCGGTTCTGCCGCCAAGAACTCGGTGGCTTCCAACGACGAGATAGACCGCCTCATCATCAAGAACTGTACCTTCAGCCGTGGCGGATATCAGGAGAATACAGGTTTCGGATGGGGTAACCTCGTGAACATGAGTACATCCGACTGCCCCATGCACCTTGAGATAAAGAACGTCACCTTCTACGACTTCTGCGTCAACAACCGCCTCATTGACCTTACCAATGCGGCTGGCTCCGAGCTTATCATGGAAGGCGTGGTGATGGCTTCGCCTGCAGGCGAACTCTACCGCATGGGTACGGGTACCACCAAGTTTGCCAACAACTACACCACGACCGACTACAAGTTGGGCGGCTCGAAGATGAACGCCACCGACCTCGATGTCTCTGCCGCCGACCTCTTCGCCGACCCCGCCAACGGTGACTATACCATCAAGGACACCAGTTCGCCCATCTACACCAACCGCGCGGGCGATACACGCTGGATAAAATAACGCACTGAAAGAAAAAATGCACGTACGTCCGTTGCCCCACGGACGTACGTCTTTCCCTCCACACACGTACGTGCATCGGCCCAGTCACGTACTTGCGTCTGCCGTAGCACGTACGTGTGTTTCTTCCGACGAATCTATAACCAACCAAACTTATTTTATGAGACAATATCAATTTAGGACAGCCTGTCTATGGGTTGTTTTGTTCTTCTGCGTCATTGTGCAGGCGCAGACAGCGAGCCCTTATTATGGTGCTCCCCTCCAGTTGACCGTCGACCAGGCGGGTGTGGAGGCTACCGTAGCCAACGTGCTCTGTTATTCCAACAGGCGCGAGTTTCCCAACGGCAACAAGAATACCGTGCCAGATGCAGCCACCTTCGACGCCACCACCACCGACCTGAAAATAGGCGGTTCGTACAACGGCGACTACTGGACCTTTGCAGTCAATGCTCCCGAGGCGGGCCTTTACCTGTTTGAGTTTGCTGCCGCCCACGCCAAAGACGGTAGCCATACCCTCGCCGTGGCGCAGTCGGCCGATGAACTGGCGGCTGTGGGCGAGACCGATGCCGACATTGCCTATACCGATGTGGAAACTCTTGACATACCCAACGGCAGTGGCAACTGGCACGCCAAGCTCCCCCTCGATGTTACCTTGACCTTGAAACAGGGTTTGAACTACGTTAGAATAACATTCGGAGGCAGTAGCTACTGCGGCAATGTGGACGGCCTGAAAGTCTACCGCACCTATCCTCCGTCGCCTGCCCTCTCTGCCTTTACGCTGGGCGGCAAGGACATCCTCGCCAACATGAAGGAGAGCGACACCTATACGGTCAATGTCCCAGAGGGCAATCCCCTGCCCGAGATTGCGGCTACCGCCAACGAATTGGCCGAGGTCGAGGTAGAACAGGCAACAGCCGAGAGTATGACTGCCACCGTGAAACTCTACAAGAAGGATGGCCACGAACTGCTCAAGACCTACACTGTCAAGTACGTGTATGTGGGTGTGGCTGAGGGCTACAGCTTTACATGGACCACGGGCGATGGCACCACCGACCAGACCTACGTCAGCAGTGACGGCACATACCGTGCCAAGCGCACGTCGGTGGCCAACGCCGCATTCAGCATCGTGGGTGCTACCAATGTTTACTCCGACAGTCGCTTCAAGATAAAGGCGGGCGAGAAGTACGCACTCCTGGTGCCGGCCAATGCAAAGGTAGAGTCGATAACCTTTGTCGACTGCTACGAGAACTATTATAATAAGGACACCGATGCCAACACCGACTCAGAGTGGAATCCCGTAACTTCGGGCGGTACAGCCGGAACATTCGAGAACGGCGATGCCTCCATTACCACTTCGCGCGACATTAAGGTAACCTTCGCCAACCATCAGGCAGGTACGCCTGTCGAGTTCTCTGTGAAGAAATGTGCGCAGACAGCGTTCGAGAAAATCATCATTGCCTATTCTCAAATCAACGACAATACGCTCGGCTACATCGGTACCGATACTGCTGGCGATGTGGAGAAAAACGTGTCGGGTACGGTGAAGCTCACCTTCGACCGTGAGGTTTCTGCCACCGCCGATGCCAAGGTCACGATAGACGGCACGCCCGTGCGCTATCAGGTCAAAGGCTCAGCCCTTATAGTCTACTACTGGGACTTGACGCCCTCCGCCACGCATACCCTTACGCTTGCCGCCAACTCGGTGGAGGACGTGTTCAGAAACAAGTATGCCGAGGCCATCAACTGCTCGTTCCGTACAGCTGCAGTGCAGCCGGTGGAGATGGCACAGTACGACTACGTGGTGGCAACTGCCGACGAACTGCATGCTGCCGTTGAGGCCGTGAACGCCACCAATACCAGCGTTGACTCGCCCCGCAAACGCATCTTCGTCAAGAACGGCGATTATGTGCTCGACACTACCGAGAAGTATGAGGACGGAAAGGGAAAGGCTGCCCTTACGCTCACGGCAAATAATGTGTCCATAGTAGGCCAGTCGGAGGGGAGTGTCATTCTGCGCAGTCTCTGCACCAACGACGGACAGGGCACAGCCGTGCTCGAACTGAAGGGGCAGAACACCTACCTTCAGGACCTCACCCTGCGCACAGCCGACTTCCGCACGGAGCAGTTCCTTGCCTCCAACACCTCTTATGGCCGCCTGCTGGCTGTCTACGTCAATGGTGGCGAGAAGACCGTGATGAAGAACGTCACGCTGCAGAGCAATCAGGACACCTACCTTTGCGGCCATCGCGGCTACCACGAGGACTGCACCGTCCACGGCACGACAGACTTTATCTATGCCGGCGGCGACAACCTCTTCCAGAACAATACCATCGTCATGGAGAACGGCGGTGTCATAGGTGCTCCCGCTACCAACGTTTCCCAACAGTGGGGCTTGGTCTTCGACGGTTGCACCATCAAGGCCGGCAATGCCTGCTACGCTGAGGCTAATGTCACCTACGAGGGCTACTCGCTGGCTCGTCCCTGGCAGGGCGAACCGCGCTGCTACTGGCTCAATACCACTATGGAGATACTGCCAGCCGACCTGGGCTGGAGAGGAATGGGCAGTCTCATTACCCACTTCTACGAATACAACTCCATGGACAAAGACGGCAACCAGCTCGACCTGGGCAAACGTGGCAACAGTCCTACCAGCCTGAATACCTATTCGCCCATTCTTACCGATGCTGAGGCTGCCGAGTTTGACGTACACAACATCCTCGGAGGCGAGGACGGATGGGAACCTGCCAAGATGACCCTGCAGGTGGCTGCACCTGCCGTAGGCATCTCCGGCAACACCCTTTCGTGGAACGCCGTGGAGAACGCACTGGGCTATGTGGTCTACAAGAATGGCGAATACCTGGGAAACACCACCGATACCTCGTTCGGCGTGACGGCAGAAGCCGGTGCAAAGTACACCGTTGCCGCAGCCAATGCCATGGGTGGTCTGGGCGTAGCCGCCGAAGCCGGAACGGGCACGGCCATTGCCGAGGCTGCAACCACTTCCGCCGTCTCATCTTCCACTTACTACAACGCGCAGGGCCAGCGCATAGCCGCTGCTTCTGCCCACGGCATGGTAATCCGTGTGGACACCATGGCCGATGGCAGCAAGAATGTCGTCAAGCTGAACCGATAGTACCATCAGTTCACGTTTCTCAGCAATGACGAATAAAAAAACATAATCAGCTATTATAAAAAGGTGTTTGTTCCGTTAGGTAAGTATACCTGCGGGGCAAACACTTTTTCCTAATCCCAGTCCCGGGAACTGTGGTTTTTAAGGGCAGTATAGTGGTCTTAAAACCCTAAAAAACTGCAAAAATAATAGCAATATTTGGTCGTTTGGCTAAATATTGCTATTTTTGTATGCTTTAAGCAATTTACCAGTAAGAAATATTATGCCATCTATCATCATAAAGAAGGTCGAAAGTAGGAAACAACTCAAGACGTTTGTCGACTTCCACTACGACCTGTACAAGGGCAATCCGTATGACGTGCCCAACCTTTTTGCCGACGAGATGAACACGCTCGACAAGAACAAGAACGCCGCCTTCGACTTCTGTGAGGCGGAGTATTACCTGGCCTATAAGGAGGACAGGCTGGTGGGGCGTGTGGCTGCCATCGTCAACTACAGGGCCAACGAGCGCTGGAACCGCAAGTCGGTACGCTTTGGCTGGATTGACTTCGTGGACGACCGTGAGGTGTCGGCTGCGTTGCTCGCTGCCGTGGAAGACTTCGGACGGAGTAAGGGCATGGAGGAGATGATAGGTCCGCTCGGCTTTACCGATATGGACCCCGAGGGTATGCTTACCGAGGGATTCGACCAGCTCGGTACCATGGCCACCATCTACAACTTCCCTTATTATCCCGGGCATCTGGAGGCTATGGAGGGCGTGACGGTAGACAACAAGTATGTGGAGTACAAGCTGATAGTGCCCGACAAGATTCCCGAGAAGTATACCAAGATAGCCCAGATGATAGAGAAACGCTACAACCTGCACGTACACAAGTTGAAGCGGCGCGACGTGATGGGCGGCGGATACGGGCGCAAGGTGCTCGAGATGGTAAACGCCACCTACAGCGACCTCTACGGCTTCTCCGAACTGACGGAACGGCAGATACAGCAGTACCTGAAGAGCTACTTCAACTACCTCGACCTCAACCTGGTGGTCATCATAGAGGACTGGAACACGCCCGACCACAAGATGGTGGGTATGGGCATTACCATCCCCTCCCTCTCGCATGCGCTGCAGAAGTGTAGGCGCGGCAGACTCTTCCCCTTCGGTTGGTGGCACGTACTGAAGGCCATCAAGTTCCATAAAACCAACATCGTGGACCTGCTCCTCGTGGGCATCCTGCCCGAATACCGCGCCAAGGGTGCCAACGCACTGCTCTTCTCCGACCTCATACCGCGTTACCGGCAGTATGGCATCGAGTGGGGAGAGACGCAGGTGGAGATGGAAGGCAATGCCGGTGTACAGGGGCAGTGGGGCGTGCTCGACCCCATCCTGCACAAGCGTCGCAAGTGTTACAAGAAAGAGATAAAATAAAGGTAAAAAGGCGTTCTAAAAGTAAAAAGGTAAAAAAGTAAAAAGAGGGCATACGCCAGAAAAGCTGTACCTCCTACAGATACCTCTCGCGACCACAAAAGCTGTTGTCTTAACTCCTTTAACTCCTTTAACTCCTTTAACTCCTTAACTCCAAAAAACTCCTTTAACTTCTTTATAAAAATGGCAGAAGAAAACATCAACGAAATAGACACTCCACTGCAGCAGCCTGTGGAGTATACCGACGACAACATCCGCCACCTCAGCGACATGGAGCATGTGCGCACCCGTCCGGGTATGTACATCGGCCGACTTGGCGACGGCAACCTGCCCGAGGATGGCATCTACGTGCTCTTGAAGGAAGTGGTGGACAACTCCATCGACGAGTTTAAGATGGGGGCGGGAACGCGTCTCGAGATTGACATAGAGGACAATCTGAGGGTAAGCGTGCGCGACTACGGACGCGGCATCCCACAGGGAAAGCTTAAGGAAGCAGTAAGTGTGCTCAACACGGGCGGAAAGTACGACAGCAAGGCTTTCAAGAAGAGCGTCGGACTGAACGGTGTGGGTGTGAAGGCGGTCAACGCCCTCAGTTCCCGCTTCGAGGTGAAGTCGTACCGTGACGGAAAGGTGCGCCATCTTGTCTTCGAGAAAGGAAATCTGCTTAGTGACAACACGGAGTCTACGGAGGACGAGAACGGTACCTACATCTTCTTCGAACCCGACAATACGCTCTTCAAGAACTACTCTTTCCACGATGACATCGTGGAGACGATGCTGCGCAACTATACCTATCTCAATACGGGGCTTACCATCATGCATAACGGCCGCCGCATCCTGAGCCGTCATGGACTGCAGGACCTCCTCACCGACAACATGACCAACGAGGGTCTCTACGAAATCATACACATGAAGGGTGAGGACATAGAGGTGGCGTTCACCCATGCCAACCAGTATGGCGAGGAATACTACTCCTTTGTCAATGGCCAGCACACCACGCAGGGCGGCACACATCAGAGTGCCTTCAAGGAGCACATCGCCAAGACCATCAAGGAGTTTTACGGCAAGTATGAGTATGGTGACATCCGCAACGGACTTGTGGCAGCTATTGCCATCAACGTGGAGGAGCCTGTATTCGAGAGTCAGACGAAAATCAAACTGGGAAGCACCACCATGGTGCCCAACGGCGGTGAGACTATCAACAAGTATGTGGGCGACTTCCTGAAGAAGGAGGTGGACAACTACCTGCACATCCATAAGGACGTGGCGGAGATACTCGAGAACAAGATAAAGGAGAGCGAGCGGGAGCGCAAGGCCATGGCGGGTGTTACCAAACTGGCGCGTGAGCGTGCCAAGAAGGCCAACCTGCACAACCGCAAGTTGCGCGACTGCCGCATACACTTCAGCGACGCCAAGAGCGACCGCAAGGAGGAAAGCTCCATCTTCATTACCGAGGGCGACTCTGCCAGCGGCAGCATCACCAAGAGCCGCGATGTGAATACACAGGCGGTGTTCTCCCTGCGCGGCAAGCCGCTGAACAGTTTCGGACTGACCAAGAAGGTGGTGTACGAGAACGAGGAGTTTAACCTGCTGCAGGCTGCCCTCGACATAGAGGACGGACTCGACACGCTTAGATATAATAAGGTGATAGTGGCTACTGATGCCGATGTGGACGGTATGCACATCCGCCTGCTCATCATCACGTTCTTCCTGCAGTTCTTCCCCGACCTTATCAAGAAGGGGCATGTCTATGTATTGCAGACTCCACTGTTCCGCGTGCGCAACAAACGTACCAAGATAAAGAACAAGCAGGCTGTGGCCGATGCCGATGCCAAACTCGGTCCGAAGGAGAAGAAGGGTGACTTCATCACGCACTATTGCTACAGCGACGAGGAACGCCAACAGGCCATCCGTGACCTCGGCCCCGACCCTGAGATAACACGATTCAAAGGTCTCGGAGAAATATCGCCAGAGGAATTTGCACACTTTATAGGCCCCGACATGCGACTGGAGCAGGTGACGCTGCACAAGACTGACCAAGTGCAGAAACTCCTGGAGTACTACATGGGCAAGAACACCATGGAGCGTCAGAACTTCATCATCGACAACCTCGTCATCGAGGAAGACATCCCCGAGGAAGACTCTGCACCGATGGATTAAAGGACGTTATAAAGGTAAAAAAGTAAAAAGAGAGTGAAGAACGAAGAGTGAAGAATTCAACGGCAAAGGCTGTCTATAGGAGGTACGGCGCCCTCGCCGTACCACCCAAGGAAGGCTCAAGCAAGAATGGCCGTACCACTCAAAGAAGTAAAGGTAATGTCTGTTTCGCTTGGTTGGTACAGCGAGGGCGTTGTACCTCCTACAGCTACCCTCGCTTTGACCACAAAGCTATTGTCTTAACTCCTTTAACCCCTTTAACCCCTTAACTCCTTTAACTTCCCAAACTCTCCCCTAACTCCTTTAGAACGAAGAATTCAACAGCTTTTATAGATAAGAGATGAAGAAAATATTGATTATGGCGATGCTGGTACTTGTGGCATTTACTGCCGCCAGTGCCCAGATGCGCATCAGAATGGGCAAGGACAGTCCCATAGAGAAACTGGGACGGGCAGAGATAGCCATTGCCAACCTCTATGTGGACAGTGTAGACGAGAACAAACTCGTGGAGGATGCCATCCGTGGCATGTTGGAGAAACTCGACCCCCATTCATCCTATACCACAGCCAAGGAGACGCAGTCGATGAACGAGTCGCTCAACGGCAGTTTTGACGGCATCGGTGTGCAGTTTAATATGGTAGACGACACTTTGCTCGTTATCCAGCCTGTTGTGAACGGACCCTCGGAGAAGGTGGGCATCATTGCCGGCGACCGTATCGTGGCTGTCAACGATACAGCCATAGCCGGTGTGAAGATGAGTAAGGAGGATATTATGAAACGCCTGCGCGGTCCAAAGGGAACGATGGTAAATCTTACCGTCGTGCGTCGCGGCATCAAGGACAGACTTACCTTTAAGGTGAAACGCGACAAGATTCCTGTTACCACCATGGATGCTGCTTATATGATACGTCCGGGCATAGGATACATACGTCTCGGCGGTTTCGGTATGACGAGCCACAAGGAAGTGTCGGCAGCCATGGACTCGCTGAAGAAGAAAGGCATGAAAGACCTTATCTTCGATCTGCAGGACAACGGTGGCGGATACCTCCAGACGGCGGCACAGATAGCCAACGAATTTCTGGAGAAGGGCGACCTCATCGTCTATACAAACGGAAGGAGGGCACCGCGCCAGGAATTCCGTGCTGAGGCCAACGGCCGCTGGCGCAAGGGAAAGATAGTAGTGCTCACCAATGAGTTTACGGCTTCGGCTGCAGAGATTGTGTCGGGTGCCATCCAGGACCAGGACCGTGGGGTGGTGGTAGGACGCCGCACCTTCGGCAAGGGACTGGTACAGCGGCCTCTCACCTTCGAGGACGGCAGTGAGATACGCCTTACCATAGCCCATTACTATACGCCCAGCGGACGATGCATACAGAAGCCTTACAAGAAAGGCGACCGCTTGGACTATGCCATGGACCTCGACAAGCGATACAAGCATGGCGAGTTTACCAACGAGGACAGCATCCATCTCGCCGACTCGCTGAAGTATTACACTCTGCGCAGGCACCGCACCGTGTATGGGGGCGGAGGTATCATGCCCGATTATTTCGTGCCGCTCGACACTACGAAATACACCAAGATGCACCGCCAGTTGGCTGCCAAGAGCATCGTCATCAACCATAGTCTGAAGTTCATCGACGCCCATCGCCAGGAACTGAAGAGCCAGTACAAGGACTTCGACAAGTTCCTCGCCTCCTATGAGGTTCCCCAGAGTCTTGTTGAGGACATCATCGCCGAGGGCAAGAAGGAAAAGATAGAACCTAAGGACGAGGCGGAACTGGTGCAGACGAAGAAATACCTGTCGCTCCAACTGAAAGCTCTTGTGGCGCGCGACATTTGGGACATGAGCCAATACTTCCAGGTATGGAACGAAACCAACGAGATAGTGCTCCGCGCCGTCAAACTCCTGCAGACGGGAAAGTAAAGCCTCGACAGTAACTGTTTGGCGATAGTTATATCGTACCATACTTTTGTTTGGTACAGCGGTGCTTGCGACAAAAAAAGTAATAGGCTTCGTTGGGCATCGAAGCCGGATTCAATGGCAGATGAAGCCTATTGCGTTGCCTGTTGAAGCCAACTTCATTGACCAACGAAGTTCTGTCTATCACTGAATAGTTACAGCAAAAACGTAACTGCTTAGTGATAGGCACATCGTATTATCCTCTTGCTCGGTACAGCGCCCTCGCTGTACCATCATTAATATATTTGGCGATACTTGCGCCCTGAATAGTTACGCAAAAAAGAAAAACAACGAAAAAGGGAGGAGAAAATCAATTTCCCCTCCCCTTATTCGTCCATATTCGTTTGAAGGCATGACAACCTTCATCATTTCTGAAAACCTGTTCCCCTCGATAGATTCATAGGAGAATTGTCGGGATGTTATTTCTGAAGGGTTTGGTCGAAACCTCCCTCATTGCAGAGTATTTTGATGGCTTCTTCCGCTTGCTGCTTGTTGATCCCCAAGCTTTCCTCAACTTTCTTGCTTACAAGCATCACCGCACTCTTGGTTCCGTCTGTTTTGGCCGCATAGCTATCATCCGTGTAAGCAATGTCGAATGTCTCCTTGTTGGGAGCCGTTTCCTTCATTTTGTAGGAAATCTTGTATTTCGCCCTGGCTGGCAAGGACTTGAACCTAAAGTCCTGCTTGAAACTGGTAGTCGTGAGCTTCTCCGTATGCTCCGTGCTGTTCTCGTCCGTGTAGTTGATAGTGATGTCTGCCAGACTCAGTACATCCTCAGAGACAGAGAGGTTGATTTTCATCACTCCATAGTAGTTAGAGCCACTGCCACTGCCGCTCTCATCGTCACTCTTGCTGCAAGAAGCGAAACCTACAGCTGTTACCACTGCAACTACTGCTATTGCCATGATTTTCATTATCCTTTTCATAATCGTTCTGTGTTGAAATATTAGACTTATGGAACATCTTGTTGTTCCGTTCTTCTGTTGCAAAGGTAGGTAATCACGCAATAGCCTCCAAAGAAAATCGCCATTATTTTTAAGAAAACACCGAAAATAAAACCGCCGTGTTACGGGCGGTTTTCAAAATCTTAGACTTACCTTATTATATATAGGCGTGTTCTGAAACTATCCGGCTAAAACGGAAAGATTCTCTAATTCTTGACAAAAACTGTACCTGCTTGTTCCTTTCTTTGCTAAAGCAGTGCGTAGCGCGCAATGAAGAGCAGGGCAAGCACAATGGTGCCGATGCTCAGTTGGCGTATCTTGCCTGTAAAAATGTAGAGGATGACGTAGGAGATGACACCCAGCAGGATGCCATCAGAGATGCTGTATGCCAGCGGCATGATGACGATGGTAATGAAGCTGGGGATGGCCTCGGCATACTTGGTGAAGTCTATCTTGCTAATGTCTGTCACCATCATGACACCGACGAGGAAGAGCGCAGAAGCCGTCGCCTCTGACGGGATGGCGAGGAAAAGCGGGGCAAAGAACAGGGACACTGCGAAGCAGACCGCCACGACGAAGGCTGTCAGACCGCAGCGTCCGCCAGCATTGACTCCCGATGCACTCTCCACGAAGGTGGTTACGGTAGAGGTTCCAAGCGCAGCACCTGCAGCCGTACCCACAGCATCGGCCATAAAGGCTTTGGACAGGTTGTGTATCTTGCCGTCCTTGTCTGCCATCCCGGCGCGGTTGCTTACTCCTACGAGCGTGCCGATGGTGTCGAACATGTCCACGAAGAGAAACGTGAACACGCATACGGCCATGTCGAGTGAGAACACATTGCTCCAGTCTAACTGCCACACTATGGGAGCAATGCTTGGTGGTGTGTCGAAGATGCCGTCGAAGTTGGTTATGCCGAGAGGAATGCCGATGACAGTCGTCACGATGATGCCGATGAGCAGTGCGCCCATCACGTTCTTCACCAACAGTGCTGAAGTGACGATGATACCCAGGACGGCCAGCAGTACGGCAGGGGAGTGGAGGTTGCCGAGAGAAACGTATGTGGACTCGTGGCTGACGATGATTCCTGCATTCTTCAGGCCGATGAAGGCGATGAAGAGGCCAATGCCCGGAGCGATGGCCTTGCACAGTGTCTGCGGCATGGCATCCACGATGAGGTTGCGCAGTCCGGTAAGGGTGAGGATGATGAATATGAAGCCCTCAATGAACACGGCGGTCAGTGCAAACTGCCAGGAATAGCCCATGGTGAGGCACACCGTGTAGGCGAAGAAGGCGTTGAGGCCCATTGCCGGAGCCAGGCCGAACGGCATCTTGGCATAAAATGCCATCACGAGTGTGGCCAGGGCTGAAGCGATGGCTGTGGCGGTAAACACAGCCCCCTTGTCCATACCCGTGGCAGAAAGGACAGAGGGGTTTACTGCAAGGATGTACGCCATGGTGAGGAAGGTGGTGATGCCTGCCACCACTTCCTTGCGCACGGTCATTTTGGCGGGGTCGAAACCGAATAGTTTTGTAAGCATAGGTAAAAGTTTTTATGTAGGAATACACGTAGTTGACGGTAATGGTAGAACTTATGTAGTCACCCGATTTTGAATATTTACGGTGGTAATTTATAGAACCTCCCTAAAGGTCAATTGCCGTTTCTCCTTTTATCCTTTCGCGGCACACCGTCAGAATCTCTCTCAGTTCGTCCTCCTTGTTGGCACGCAGCATGGCGATGCGTGTCTGCTTGAAGTCGGGTATGCCCTTAAAGACGGGCGAGGCAGCAAGGTGGCGGCGCGTGTGTAAGATGCCGCGGTACTCGTCTATGCGGTCGATGTTGATGCGCAACTGCTCCTCCAGAAGGTCTATCTTCTCGTCGGTGGTGAGCGGTGCAGCCCCCGTCTGGTCTATGTAGTCACGCATCTCCTTGAATATCCATGGTCTTCCGAAGGTGGCGCGCCCCACCATTACGGCATCCACACCGTAGCGGTCGAAGGCGAGCTTTGCCTCCTCCGGCGTGGTGATGTCGCCGTTGCCGATGATGGGGATATGGATGCGCGGGTTGTTCTTCACTTCTCCTATGAGTGTCCAGTCGGCACTGCCGGTGTACATTTGGCTGCGTGTGCGGCCGTGTATGGTGAGTGCCTGTATGCCGCAGTCTTGCAGTTGCTCAGCCAGCTCGGTGATGATGAGGCTGTCGTTGTCCCATCCCAGGCGGGTCTTTACGGTTACAGGACCTTTTACCGCCTTCACTACCTCGCGTGTGATGTCGAGCAGCAGGGGAATGTTGCGCAGCATGCCTGCACCTGCCCCCTTGCCTGCCACCTTCTTTACGGGGCACCCGAAGTTGATGTCTATTACGTCGGGTTTTGCCTGCTCCACTATCTTTGCCGCTTCCACCATGTCGGCTGTAGTGCGGCCGTATATCTGGATGCCTACGGGGCGTTCCTCGTCACTGATGGTTAGTTTGCTGACGGTAGACTTTACGGAGCGTACCAGTGCTTCAGCGGATACAAACTCCGTATAGACCATGGCGGCTCCAAAACGCTTGCAGAGCATGCGGAAGCCGATGTCCGTGACATCTTCCATAGGGGCGAGGAAGAGGGGGCGTGGACCAAATTCTATATTTCCTATCTTCATTGTTACTTTTTTGCTTTCTTGTGGTGTGCCTGTGGCTTGTGGTGTGCAAAAGTACTGATTTCCCGCCATATGGGCAAATTTCCCTCTGCTTAATTCTTTTATTCAGCGGCAAATGTGTAACTTTGCACATTGATAGTAACGTAGAGCATTCTAATGCTGTAGAAGATAATGAACGACAATTTTGACATAAGAAAAGAGTCGGTATCGCCTGCCGAGAAGGAATTCGAGAAGGCACTCAGACCGTTGAAATTCCATGACTTCAGCGGCCAGTCTGCCGTGGTGGACAACCTCGAGGTCTTTGTTGAGGCAGCGAAGTATCGTGGCGAACCGCTCGACCATACGCTCCTTCACGGGCCTCCCGGACTGGGAAAGACCACGCTGAGCAACATCATCGCCAACGAACTGGGCGTGGGCTTCAAGATAACATCCGGTCCGGTGCTCGACAAACCGGGCGACCTGGCCGGTATCCTTACCTCGCTGGAACCAAACGACGTGCTCTTCATCGACGAGATACACCGCCTCTCGCCCGTGGTGGAGGAATACCTCTATTCGGCGATGGAAGACTATCGCATCGACATCATGATAGACAAGGGGCCCTCGGCACGGAGTATCCAGATAGACCTGAACCCCTTTACCCTTGTCGGGGCGACAACGAGAAGCGGACTGTTGACAGCCCCGCTGCGTGCCCGCTTCGGCATCAACCTGCACCTGGAATATTACGACCCCGGGACGCTGCAGAAGATTATCAAGCGCAGTGCCATGCTCCTGAAGGTGCCCATCGAGGACGAGGCTGCCGTGGAAATATCCCGTCGCTCGCGCGGTACGCCACGTATAGCCAACTCCCTCTTGAGACGTGTGCGCGACTTTGCCCAGGTGAAGGGCAACGGTACCATTACCACCGAGATAGCCAAGTTCGGTCTGAAGGCACTGAACATCGACCAGTATGGTCTGGACGAGATAGACAACAAGATTCTCACCACCATCATCGACAAGTTCCATGGCGGTCCTGTGGGCGTGAGCACCATCGCCACTGCCATCGGTGAAGACGGCGGTACGGTGGAGGAGGTGTATGAGCCTTTCCTCATCATGGAGGGGTTCATCAAGCGCACCTCCCGTGGACGCATGGCCACCAAGCTGGCGTACGACCATCTCGGACGAAATCCCTATGCGGGGAACATTATGCAGGGAGACCTCTTTGAATAAGTGAAGAACGAAGAGTGAAGAATATGAGAATAGGAATCTTTACGGGTACATTCGACCCGTTCACGATAGGCCATCAGAACATAGCCGAGCGAGCCTTGCCGATGTTCGACAAACTGGTCATTGCCGTGGCTGTGAGCAAGCTGAAACATGCCACGGAGGAAATCTCTCAGCGTGTGGAAGCCATCAGACAGGTATTTCCCGGGGAATGTTCCACGCTGGTAGATGCTGCCGACCCATCAAAGGGCCATCACCTGGAGGTGGTGTCGTATGACGACCTTACCGTAGACCTTGCACATCGTCTGGGTGCCCAGTACCTGGTGCGTGGCGTGCGGAGTGTCAAAGACTTCGAGTATGAGCGCGAACAGGCGGACATCAACAGGCAGATAGGTGGTGTGGAAACCATCCTGCTCTTCTCCGACCCACGATACAGTAGCGTAAGCTCCACACTCGTCAGGGAACTGAGATTCTTCGGAAGGGATGTGAGTGAGTTCCTTCCCAAGGCAGATTAAAGGCGGATTAAAGGTAAAAAAGTAAAAAGGTAAAAAAGTAAAAAGAGAGCATACACCACAAAAGCTGTTGTTAGGAGGTACGGCGCCCCCGCCGTACCACTCAAAAGAAGCAAAAGCAATGTCCTCCCCCTTGCTTGGTACAGCGAGGGCGCTGTACCTCCTACAGTTACCCATTCTCGACCGCAAAAGCTGTTGTCTTAACTCCTTTAACTCCTTTAACTCCATAAACTCCTTAAACTCCAAAAATTATGATAACATACAATGTAGATGGCGTGAAAATGCCAAAGATAAAGCGCCGCGACACCAGCGCGTGGATTCGCAAGGTAGCAGCCTCCCACGGACGCAAGGTGGGGGAGATAGGTTACATGTTCGTGAATGACGAGAAGATTCTCGAAGTGAACAACGAGTACCTCGGCCACGACTATTACACCGATGTCATCACCTTCGACTACGACGAGGATGACATCATCAGCGGTGACATCGTCATTTCGCTCGATACCGTCCGCACCAATGCCGAAAAGTTCGGAAAGACTTACGACGAAGAACTGCACCGTGTCATCATACACGGCATCCTGCACCTTTGCGGCATCAACGACAAGGGACCGGGTGAGCGCGAGATTATGGAAGAGAACGAGAACAGGGCACTTGCCCTGCTCGAGGGTGCTTCGATACTGAAGTAACACATTATAATATTTAGGCTTATGGTAAAGATGAATTGTATTTTCAGGAGACAGATTGTTTTCGCCTTGTTGGTAATGCTTTGCGTGTTCTCGGCAAAGGCGGGCAGTACGGAAATCGGACTGGTCGTTGTAGAGTTGGATGGGGCTGGCACGCTGCCGACCAAAATAGACGACAGCCAGAAGTACAAGATAGACAGTTTGAAGGTCATCGGAGACATTAACGGTACAGACCTGAAACTGCTTCGTGAGATGGCTGGAAGCGACAGCGACGGCAATCGCACAAACGGTGATTTGGCTTTTCTCGACTTGAAGGAGGCAAGGATTGTAGCCGGTGGCGACAGTTACTATAAAGACAATACTACCTCAAACGACTGCCTGGGAGAAAATGCCTTCTACAAGTGCGATATGCTGCAGAGCATTATTTTGCCTTCCGGGCTTAAGACGATAGACGCTTATGCCTTTAGCTCTTGCGGAAATCTGACAGACTTGCAGATTCTTTCCAGTGTAACCACCATTGGCGAGGCTAGCTTTTCCGAATGTAGCTGGCTGAAGAGTTTGGTCATTCCTTCGAGCGTGACCTCTTTAGGTGCGTCCGCTTTTTACGGCTGTGTCCGATTGGAAAGCGTGGAACTGCCTGACGGGTTGACCTCGATAGAGAAGTCTACCTTTAATGGTTGTTCGCAACTTGTGAATGTTAAACTGCCTTCAAGCGTAACCACCATAGGGATGAGAGCTTTCTATGGTTGTTCTCACATGACGAGTCTGTCTCTCCCCGCCGGTTTGACTTCGATGGGTTCGGAAGCTTTTTCCCGTTGCGAGCGGCTGGAGAGTATAGAGTTGCCCTCGGGCTTGACAGTTTTGCCCTTAGAGGCCTTTTATGGTTGCAAGGGCTTGAAGAGTGTGGTATTTCCTTCAGGTTTGACGGAGATAGGCGCTAATGCCTTTCATAATTGCTCAAGTCTGGAAGGACTGGACTTCCCGTCTTCTTTAACAACAATAGGCAATAATGCCTTTTACTATTGCAGCAGTCTGTCCAGTTTGGTCATTCCTTCCAGTGTGACCTCTATAGAAAACAATGCTTTCTTTGGCTGCACGGGGCTTACCTCCGTGTATGTAGCTTGGGCGGCCCCCTTGTCAGTCGATGCTTCTTCCTTTGAAAAAGTAGACAAGCAAAAATGTACACTGTATGTTCCCGAGGGCACATCCGGCGAATACACCAAAGCGAGTGTATGGAGCAGTTTTACCAATATTAAGGAATATACCCCAACAGGCATCGCCGGGCCGGTTCTTTCTGCTGATGCGAAGGAAGTGTGCCGCTATTCGTTGAACGGCCAACAGTTGTCTGCCTCTGCCAAGGGCATAAACATCGTGAAGTACAGTGACGGCAGCGTAAGGAAAATTGCAAGATGAAAAGGTTACCTGTGATTCTATTGGGCTTGATGGCCCTTTCCTGTGCCGTGGTCGGTTGCAAGACATCCCCGCAGAAACAGGATGCCGATTCGCTCGCCAATGATTCCGTAGACTCTTTGGCTGCAGCGCAAGACACGATGGTGACGGATTCGTTCGGTTATGTCTACTACAATGCCGACTCTACCGTCCATAGTACCATCAGTGTGGATTTTCCGCATGGCGACGACCGTCTCTCGCAGGCTGTCAGAACTTTCATCGCCAAACAACTCTTGGAACTGTATGTACCTTATAATAATGAGGATTTGGACAGTGCGTCCCTCAAGACTTATCCCCGTTACAAGGGAAGTCTGTGCAAGGCGCAGAAGATGATTGACTTCTATGGCAAGGGCGCAGCGAAGTTCCTGAAAGCGCAACGGAAGGAGTACCAGGGTGACGACAACCCGGGCTTTTGCAGCGAGGTGAATATTCGCAAGACGGCAGAAACAGCTACCTACATCACTTATGCCATGAATGGTTATTATGAGGGTGGTGGAGCGCACGGCAGTTACACCTGGTACAGTATCAACATCAGCAAGCTGACCCTAAAACCCATCCTGAAGGCTATCGACTCCAGCAAGACGCGTGCCCTGCAGAAGATTTTGCAAAACGGTGTAGCGCAATATTTTGAGGGAGAAGAAAACTTCAATCTTTCTTCCATCTATGAGTATCTGGACCCCATGGGCGAGAAGGGCGGAAAGAACTTGATTCCGCTACCTGCGTATACGCCCTACATTGAGGGCGACAGCCTATGCTTCGTCTATCAGCAGTATGAGATAGCCCCCTATTCCGAAGGTCTCGTCTCCTTCGACGTGGCGCTGAAGGATATCAAGCCCTATCTGCGGAAGGAGGTAAAAGACTTGATAGCAGACAAGTAGCCTGCTATGGAAAACGTTCAAAGATAGGGGAAACTATGCCAGTTCCCCTATCTTTTTCTTCAGCTCTTCGAAGTCGTTAGCCACTTCTATGTAGTCGTGCCAATCGCCGCGAATCATACCTTTTGCTTGCAGGTCGTCGAGCAGGGCTATGGCGGTGTTCCAGAATCCCTTCATGTTGTAGAGGATTACCATCTTGCTGTGATAGCCGATGGTGTGTGAGGCGGCAACTGTAAATATTTCGTCGAGCGAGCCGATGCCGCCGGGCAGGGAAATGACGATGTCGCTCTGGGCGAGCATCAGGTCCTTGCGGTCGGACAGGTTGTCGCAGGGAATCTCCACGTCAAGGTCGTCGAATGTTCTGCCGCCTTTCTCTACCATCGAGGGCACCACGCCGATTGTCCTTCCGCCATGGGCTTTTACAGCCTTGCCGATGCAGTCCATCAGTCCCATGTTGCATCCGCCGAACACCACGTCGTGTCCGTTTTCGCCCATCCACTTGCCCAGTTCTTCCGTCATCGTAAAGAAGTCTGTGTCTATGTTCTTGTTTGCCGAACAGAATACTGCTATCTTCATGTTTCTTCCTGTTGTCTTGTTTCTTTATTGTGGCTTTTTGTTGTGGTAGTACTCATTCCGGTCTGCCACTTTGTGCCTTATAGTTATACTTATGCTTTGTGCCTTATACTCATGCAAAGGTACGTCTTTATTTCGAAATAGCGAGTAGGGGGAGAGTGAAAAGTCTGCATTTTCTGCCGAACCTTTCATTCGGAATGAAAGGTTTGGTAGCTGTAGGAGGTACAGCGCCCTCGCTGTACCAAGTTATTTTTTTTATCGTCACTTACATATCAGAACTTGAGTATGTTATAGACTGCAGGCATTAGTTGCTAAGAATGCTTTTCCCTCATGGATTACCATAGCTCCTTGGGTGCCAGGTCCTTGTCTCTTCTGCCCAGCAGATAATAGTCGGCGAGGAACTGGAGGCTGGCTTGTGTTATCTTCAGTCCCTCTTCCTTCACGTACTTGCTGGTGAAGATGTTGGCATCAGGCAGCATGTGTTTGTCTATCATCCTGCATACAGTTTCGTAGGGGAACAGGCGGCCGTCACCCGATATGATATTGAAGCAGTCCTGTTTGGCGCGTTCGGAGTCATAGTACGGATTTTCCGGCGAAGCGATGCAATGGGCCAGACCATAGGTAATATTGATGCCCGTGTATGGACTTCCGCAAACGACGATGCCCTTCTCGTACTTTTGGGGAAAATGGATGTCGTTTGCCTTTTGGAAACCTATTTCCTTGAAGAGCTCTTTCATGGCCCTGGTGTCTTCAAGAAAAAGAAACTTGTCTCCGTAGCCTTTCTCTTTGAGCAAGTTGTAGTCATGGAGAGCCTGTTCATGGTTGGTATTTTCGCCCTCTTCTATTCTCTTTTTGAAATCCTTGTCATCCCAAAGGCGGTGGGTGGGCAGGTCTTTGCAAATCTTGTCAAGCCATTCATAAGAGGATAGTGCCAAAAGGTTGTTCCTGCTGTTGACCGTCATCTCCATTTGGATGGAATAAGCCATCTGGTCATTTAGTCGCTGGGTGGATTGTGCTATTTGTTGAAGCGTAAGCTGCAGGCGTTTTTGGTTGCCCACATTGAAGTAGCAGCCATAATGAAACCATGCCAGCATGTCGTGGCGCTGAGTTTCGCAGAGTTCTTCGTTCTCTTCGTCCGGCATCTCACTGAGGTAGTCAAGGAGCCTGTCGTTCTCGGGTGCCGTTTCGTACTCTCCGTCAAGGAGGTTGTAGACGAGTTTTGCCGCCAGCTCCATCGTACTGAAGAGAAAAGGAACGGCTTCCTGTACATAACTGCTCTGCTGGAAGTGGTGCCAGCAAAGGAACTTCAAGTCGGCGAAGTTGATTTCTTCAAGATTGTAGTCAGCATCGTTGTCGCAGAGTGAGTTCTGTATAAACTCGCTCTCGTGCTCATAGAATGGGATGTATACGCCGTAACGCTTTTTACATTCGGCAGTGAATGTTTTCCAGATACAAGTGCCCGAGATGACATCCTCAAAGTAAGCCGCAATGGCGAGAGCCAGTTGCTTGGCATCGTTGATGTTCTTAAACTGGTGGGTAAAGCATGCCTCGTCGAGAACATGGTATATTCTGTTGGCCAGTTCGGTATAGTATTGGTCCACTGTGTCTGGTTTCTCGTAGGGATGCATCATCATCCACTCTTGTGTGAAAATTATTTTTTTCATACAGTCCTGTTCTTTGGTTGTAGTTTCTTGTTGTTTGGTTGCCGCCCGGTATGGATGTCGGGCGAATTAAATTCAAAGGTAACGAATTTTGCCAAAAGGAGCAAGAAAAAGCGGATAATTCTTCTGTAGGCGGATTGCTCTTTGGGGTCTTTTTGGTTTTAGAGTCTATGTTTAATATAATTTAACGCGGTTGGCGCTTGTTACGTCAGACATAATTTCTAAATTTGCAGCGACAGGCAGATGTTCTTTCTTTGGAACATCCCTTAACCAAATATCATTGTATACTGTAGAGATGATTTGAGCGCTGTGTGTGCAGCGTTGTTTTTGACATTGCGAAAATGGAATCAAATTATTAACAGTAAATGATATAAGGTTATGAAGAAACTATTTACTCTGTTGATGGTAGGTTTGTTGGCATGCACCCTGGCAGGTTGCAGTGCCTCAGACGATGATTTGTTTGGACAGAATGCGCAGAGCGCATCCGGAACCGTATCGTTTGCCTTGTTGGATTACTCGCAGTCGGCCAGTACACCCGTGCCCAAGGACGGCAGTAATTCGTCGGACGAGATGGACGAGAAACTCGTTTGTAAAGTGCTGAAGAACGGCCAGCTGCTCCTTACCCACAAGAATGTTGTGTTCGATGATGCCACTACCATACAGTTGACCACTACGCTTCAGGGCAACCAGATGACAGTGACAGAGAGCGGAGCATACGGTGCCAGCGGCAATTATGGCTATTATACCCTGACTGCTACAGTAGGGCGACTTGCCGACGGCGATTATACCATCGTGGTGAAACGCAATGACAACGTACGGGCAGTATTCAGCATGAACTACGACTCGTCTAAGGCAAAAGACTGATTTCGTCTTTACAAGGCGCATCACCCGAGAACCAGACGTTACTCCTGCCTGTTGTTGATGACTTCTATCAGTGTTTCCGGCGGGCAGTCTTTGAGCAGCACAGTGTTGTCCGTATCCAACAGGTATATGGACGGCATGGCCTCCAGACTGTACAGTTCTGTCAGTTTCTCGTCGGCATATACCTGCAGAAAGGTGTACCCGGCAGGTATCGTCTGTTTGTCGAGCCATGCAGAAACCCTGTGGCAGTTGTCGCAGTCGGGGTCGTAGAAGTAGAGTATCACTTTCTCCGTCTTGTAGTTGTGCAGCCAGTGCTGCTTTCCGTCTTTTCCCTTAAAGGAGAAGTCTGTGGCCTTGTCGCCCGGCAGGTTCTTTCCTTTCGACTTTATCTTGAACGCCAGTCTTTCTCTGGCCGTAGCGTCAAAAAAACGGGACTGCTCCATCTCCTTGAGGAAGAGAAGGTAAGTACGGTCGTTCCTCATAGGCGACTGAGGGTCGTCAAGGTAATGGTCTATAAGACTCTCAAACTTGTTTCTGGAAGGCTGGGAGGCAAAGGCTTTCTGCCCAAACATAGCTACGCTTTGCTCTAATGTGCTGGCAGTGGTATGTTGCAGGTTGCCGTACCTTATGTCTTCTGCAAGGCGGGAAAGGAGGTCTATGTAGTTGACAAATCCCTGTTCAGCATTGTCGGCATCCTTCAGTTGCAGGGTGTCTGAAAAGTCAAACCTGTCCCAATAATGCAGCAGCAGGTAAGAAGCACGTTTGTCGGCAGTGTTGAGAGAGTCTGGAATCTGCGGGTATAGGAAAGGGTGTCCTTGTGCCTGTGCCGCAAGAAAGCCGGCAAGGAAGTAAATCAGAGTTGTCAGGCGTTTCATCATAGTGAAAGATACTTGTTGTCAAACCATATTCTATGTGCAAAGATACAACATTTATCTGAAAAAGAAAGCCGCGGAGCCATAGAAGGTGAGCAAACTCGGCAACTATACCTCCAGCGGCCGTTTTTAACAAGGTTTTATTACTTGCATTTTAGTAAAAGAAAAAAGATCTGTTGTTGTTCTTTGCCGAATGTTCGGCATACGTTTTATTTCGTTACCTTGATGCACCTGATGGAACCTGTCGTGTTCCACACACTTTCCTTCATGGTGAATACGCTTGAGTATGTCCATGACTT
>CAVFRG010000015.1:0-44651 GCA_963624905.1 Oscillospiraceae bacterium | reverse complement strand
GGAAATATGTGGAGAGGTTCATCAGTATCGCCGCATCCTGACTCTTGAAACGGAGACCGCAGAAGAGATGCACCGAATAGTTGGCCGCCAGCACGAGCAGGGCTGATCCCATGATGCGTCGCGAACGCTTGTAGTTGTCGAAGATGGGCTTTTCCGGTGTCTTTGCCACAAAAAAGTAGATGGCGAAGAAAATCATCAGTGTCAGCGCCAGCCCCAGCGAGTTCTTGTATATTGTATAGTCCATGTCGTAATCTTGAAATTGAAGGCAAATATACATGAAATTATCCTATTTGCAAAATCTATAAGCGTAATTTCAGTTAAAAAGTTTGGCGGTTCGGAAATAAAGTCCTATCTTTGCATACCAGATATTAGAATATAGAAAGAAGGCAAATAAGGCAGTGAAATGGATTCTGGTGCATCATTTGGCATCAGGATTCTTTATTTTTATGTCTTTGCGAACAATATTATTAACAAAACCAATAAAGCAAGTTATTTATGGCTTACATGTCACAAGAAGGCTACGACAAGCTCGTGGCAGAACTGAAGCAGCTCGTCTCCGTAGAGCGCCCCAAGGCATCAGCCGCCATTGCTGAGGCCCGCGACAAGGGTGACTTGAGCGAGAACTCCGAGTACGATGCCGCCAAGGAGGCACAGGCCCACCTGGAGGACAAGATCAACCGTCTGAAACTGACCATCGCCGAGGCGAAGATTATCGATACCAAACAGCTCAGCACCGACTGTGTGCAGATTATGTCTAAGGTGGAGATGACCAACATGGCCAACAAGGCCAAGATGACCTACACCGTCGTGAGCGAGAGTGAGGCCAACCTGAAGGAGGGCAAGATTTCCATCAAGACCCCCATTGCGCAGGGCATTCTCAACAAGAAGGTGGGCGACGAGGTAGAGATAAAGATACCTCGCGGTGTCATCAAGCTCCGTATCGACAAGATTTCTTTTGAGTAATAAAAAGCAAGGATTATGGCAAGTATATTTTCCAAGATTGCAGCGGGCGAGATACCCAGCTACAAGTGTGCCGAGAGCGACAAGTTCTATGCCTTTCTCGACATCAGTCCGGTAGGCAAGGGCCACACGCTGGTCATACCGCGTAAGGAGGTGGATTACATCTTCGACATGGAGGATGGCGACCTCGCCGAGTTTGAAGTCTTTGCCAAGAAGGTGGCAAAGGCCATCAAGGCAGCTTTTCCCTGCCGCAAGGTAGCGCAGGTGGTGCTGGGTCTGGAAGTGCCCCATGCCCATATTCACCTCATCCCGATGAACAGTGAGGCGGATGTCGACTTCCGCAAGGAGCATCTCAAGCTCACGGAGGAGGAGTTCAAGGACATCGCCGGCAAGATATACGGCGAGTTCCAGAAGTTGTAAGAAAAAGCGGGTATCCACACATTGGTGGATACCCGCTTTTTATAATAATAGGTGTATAGACTGCGTTACTTCACAGCCACCTTTGTTCCGTCCGCAATGTAGATGCCCGGGCGCACGGTGATGGTCTGCTGCTCGCCGGCCTTGAGGCTCAGTTCTGCCACCTTCTGTCCGCTGAGGTTGTAGACAGCGAGGTGTGTGTCGGTGGGCGAAACGGCAGTGATAGTGCCCTTGCCGCCCTTAATGCGGTTGCCTGTCTCGGCAGAGGCAGTGTTGATGGCTGACGGGTTGTCTTCTATGGGAATACTTATTACCTTGAGGTCTCTGTCCGAACAGTCGGTAAGGTGCAAATCCAATTCGCCTGCAAGTGGAGGAGTGATTGTCACCTGCTTGGTAACGCTACCCTCAGCGGGGAGTGTTACAAACAGACTGCCGAGTTTCTTCTTCTTGCCGTCGTCAGTTCTTACTTTGGGGTCTGTAAGCAGAAACTGCCCGCAGTATTCCTCGTATAGTTTGCTCTTTATGGTGATGGTCAGGTTCAGTTTGCTGCCAACCATCAGCACGTCGTCCTCGTCGTATGTTACCTCTGCAGTCAAGGCGCTGTCCGTTACTATTTCGTTCTCCGTTGCCGTTATCAGGAAGGGAGTAGTGTCGTAGTCGCTGCAGCCTTGCCAGGTCTCGCCGTCGTCAGTACTGTAGATGTTGTACAGTCGGTACGTGCCCACTTCGAAAGCGTATTTTATGTAGAGAGGGAACGTGTTGTAAAAGTTAGGCTTAAGCTCTTCGAACGTTGCGTAGTCAGATATCCTTGTATAGGTTCCGTCCGTATTCTTGAGACCTACTGCCACGAGGCCATTAAAGTTGCTGGCACTCGTGTTCTCAAAGGAGGCTATTGCCACGCCTTCAAATTCGCCCGTGCTCGATTCGCGTGTGTTCTTGGTCCAGATGAGGCTGTCCTGGTGATCAGCTTCTGTACACAGCAACGGGAATGATACCAGCGGCTCGTCCACCTTTCCGTTGTCGGGTATTACGCCGATAATCATCTTGCAGAACCGTGTGTAACCGTCCGTGTCCAGGTCCGATGAGGTGGCGTGTGGCTTGCTGTCGTTGAGGATGGTGATGTCGAAGTAGTCGTCTGCATAACCTCCCCATCCCCAGTTGATGTGGTAGAGACCGTCTTCCTTGGAGCCGTCGCATATAAACTGGTGCCCGCCATCCTTATCGTTTGCAGCATAGAGCACCGGACGGCCGTTTGCCAGTTCGTTGTCTATGATGTCAGTCCATTGCTTCAGGGTAAAGGAGTACCTGTTTACCGCCTGCACCAGTTCCTTGTCGTAACCGAAGTAGTGGGTAAGGTGCCGTGGCTCGAGATTGGAACCCGATGTTTCCGCATAGTCCATCTCCATGCAGCATCCGCAGTGCAGCATCAGGGTGGCTACGGCGTCTTTCTGCTCATCCGTATCATAGTTTCTGTCATATTCATTGTAGTAGGGCAGCATCTTGTCCCATTCGTACTTGACGCCCTTCTCGATGGCGGGCATGTTGAACTGCTTGGTTAGCGATGTGTATGCCGGGATGTCTGCCAGCAGCTCGGCAGGGTGCTTCCAGAATCTCAGCATCTGTGCCAAGGCTGTAGCCGAGCATCCTGTTACGCAAGTGTTACCGTTGTCGAGTATGGGGCACTTGATGTTGTAAGGGTACTCTTGGTTCCATCGGATGCCTTCCTTCTCAAGGAGCGGGCTGACATTTTTCGCCGTCTTCTGCGCCCGCAGGGCTTTCGCCTCTGCCACGGTGCGTAGGGCAGTCCTGTCGCCTTGTTGTACGGCCTTCACCATGTTGTCGTAAGCCTTGAGGAGGTCTGTGTATCCGCCGGGCAGACGTCGCTCGTCGAACGTGCCGTTGGTAGAGTAGCCCACGATGTCGGGCATCTCGTCGTCGCCCGACACGATGACGTAGCCCTTGCTGTTGTTGGCAAAGACGTAGTAGCTTGCGTTGCCGTTGGATGTCGTCTGTC
Source organism: Oscillospiraceae bacterium (assembly GCA_963624905.1). Classification (GTDB taxonomy): domain Bacteria; phylum Bacteroidota; class Bacteroidia; order Bacteroidales; family Bacteroidaceae; genus Prevotella. The sequence goes on along the minus strand of CAVFRG010000015.1, from coordinate 41,260 downwards.
CGTTGGCCTTGGCGCTGGATGTGGCGTTCTCGTCCAGCGTAATGCCGATTTTTGCGGCTTCCTGCCTGGCTATGGCCTTGGCCTGTTGCCAACTGCGCGGTCCTGCCCATGCCGAGGAGGCAAAGGCCATAGACAGCGTAAGAATGAGTAAAACGTTTTTCTTCATAAGTTTGTCCGTTTTGTTATAATAAAGGGTGGCAATTAGCTTGTCACCCTTTATGAAATGTGTATGATGTTTTTACTTCACTGCTATCTTCGTTCCGTCCACGATGTAGATGCCGGGACGAACGGAAACGGTCTGCTGCTCGCCAGCGTTGAGGCTCAGCTCCGTTACCTTCTGTCCGCTCAGGTTGTAGATGCCGATGGTCTTGCTCTCTGCAGCCTTCACAACGATGATGCCCTTGCCGCCAGCTACGTAGCTACCAGACTCGGTAGTTGTGGCGGAAATGCCGGTAGACTCGCCTGCGATGTAGGCGTAGATTACGGCTGGATTTTCTGATGTAAAGGTAGAGGGGGAAGTGGAAGTGTCAGTTGTATACGTATACTTGTTAGCTTCCAAATCTGTGGCAAGGTATTCGTACTTGTCGGTTGACGCATTAATAGCCTTGAGCAGGACACTGACTCCCTTTCCGATGTCTTCAGAACTGAATGTAGCACTAACCTTCGTTATGGCTCCGTTGCCTTCTGCCCTTACGTCTTGGGTTACTTGCTTATATTCGTAGGTACTTGTATTTTGTGCTGCAATGCCGTAAGACAGGATACCGGGGGTGCCAGCATTGTTCTGTATGTTGTATGTTACTGTGATCTGGTCGTGTTTGATTTTAGGAACGACCATGGTGACCTGTCCAAAATTGAATAAGGCGTTTATTTCGGCAGTTTCTTCCTTCTCGGCATTTGTTTCCACTGCCACGAGTTTGAACTGCGGAGTCTCAGAAGCTTTTATAGTCCATACCTTATCCTCGGTGTAAATACTGTTTAAGTCGTTGTCAATGATTCCGATAACGGCATTGCCGCTAAATTTCGGAATGACATTTACTGTAACAGTCTTCTTTCCGTTGGCAGGAAGGGTAATGTCCAAATTGCCAGCGATATTATAAACTTTCTTGTTCTCGGTACTTTGCACGAATATTATGGCTGCGCCATAGAAGTCTTCGTCCAGATGGCTGGTCAAATTGATGGTAGCCTTGCTGGGAACTTTGCTGTACAGGTCGGTGTCGAGGGTAAGTTCAGCTTGAATGGCCGAGCTTGCCACTGCTTCTGTCTCATTGGCGGTTACCATGACAGGAACGATGTCTATTGCGACACAACGCTTCCATGTATCCTCGCCTTCTTTCTTGTAAATAGGGTAGAGTGTGGTCTCTCCTACGGGGAAGGCATAAGAGAATTCTTTTGAAAACACCGTGCCTTTATTAACTGCGTAATCCTCTAATGCTGCCTCAACAAGGCAGGTGTAGGTTCCGTCGTTATTTTTGATGCCGTAGCCGACAGAACCAGTGAAGTTGTCGCCATGGTTAACGTAGAAGCAACTGTTTATCTGTGCTTTGAAGGTGTCAGATGCACTGTTGCGCTTGTTAGTGAGCAACACAAAAGAGGCAGCTTCTATTTCTGTGTTGTTATAATAGTTGGCGATGCTTATCGGTGCATAGTTTGCCAACGGCTCCTCGGGCTTGAGGTTTTGGTCGGAGGTGATGCCGATAGTCATGCAGTTAGAGCAGGTATAGCCGTCAGTGTCGTTGCCTGAACCGATACCGCCCTTTTCGGGGTTGAGGATGGTGATGTCGAAGTAGTTGTTCTGGTAACCGCTCCATCCCCAGTTGATGTGGTAGAGACCGTTGCCGTCCGAACCGTCACACACGAAAGCATGTCCACCGGTAAGCGAAGCACCCATGTATAGGATGGGGCGTGCGTTGGCAAGCTCGGTGTCGATGAGATCTGTCCACTGCTCGAGTGTAAATGCAGCGCGGTCAACGTCCTGAATCGTGTTGGGATTGTAGCCGAAATATGTAGCGAATTGCGCAGCAGCATATAAGCCTGTGCCTGAACTTACTCCATAGCTCATCTGCTTGGAACAACCACATGCCAACATCAGTTGGGCTACGGCATTGCCCTGCTCTTCGGTATAGCTGACATCCTTGTATGTGCCGAGCATGTTGTCCCAGTCGAACTTTGTGCCAGCGGGGATGGCAGCCATGGTTTCTTTTGCGCCACTCACTGAAGTATAAGTATAGGAAGGAATTTCTGCCGTTGTGGCAGCAGGATACTTATAGTACCTCATAATCTGTGCCATGGCGGTAGCTGTGCAGCCAGTAGCGCACCGGTATTCATTTTCCGCTTTGTCTTTATACGTAGGGCAATTGAGGTTGTAGGGCTTGTTCTGGTCCCAGTTGATTCCGTCTTTTTCGAGGAGAGGAGCCACAGCGGTAAAGGTCTTTTCTGCACGCAATCGCTTAGCTTGCTCCACGTTGGAGATGGCTATGCGGTTACCCTTCTGCACCGCCTTTACGGTAGCGTCGTATGCCTTGAGGAAGGCAGCATAGTTGGCGGGCAACTGGCTCTCGTCGTAGGTGCCGTTGGTGGAGTAGCCCACTATCTCAGGCATCACGTCATCGCCCGACACAATGACGTAGCCCTTGCTGTCGCTGTTGGCAAAGACGTAGTAGCTTGCGTTGGTTGCGGTGGAAGACTGTCCGTTGGCCTTGGCGTTAGAAGTGGCATCCTCATCGAGGGTGATGCCGAGTTTGGCGGCCTGTTGCTCGGCAATGGCCTTGGCCTGTTGCCAACTGCGCGGTCCTGCCCATGCCGAGGAGGCAAAGGCCAAGGACAGCGTAAGGATAAGTAAAGTTCCTTTTCTCATAAATTATAATGTTATATATTCCTAATACAATGTTCTCTTATGGGGGAGTAATGGAGTTGTGGAAGTTAAAGGAGTTATGGAGTTAAGACAACAGTCTTTGTGGTGTCCGAACCAACAACTTATACAACAAACACAACTTATACAACATTTCCATGCTGCAGAGCAGCATCTGTGTTGTTTCGGTTGTATGAGTTGTCTATGTTGTCGTTTCTTCTTTGCATTGTCTTTATGCCTATAGTCGCTCTATTCATTAGCCTTTGCTATTGAATTCTTCACTCTTCGCTTTTCACTTTTCTGGCGTATGCCCTTTTTTACCTTTTTACCTTTTTACCTTTTTACCTTTTTACCTTTAATCGGCCCTTTTACCTTTAAAAGCTTTGGCTGCAAAATTAATACTATTTGGACGTATGCGCAAGTTTTTGGCGTTAAAACTTTGGTATCTTGGAATATTTCCTTATATTTGCACCAAATATATTTCTAAAACCACTTAAAGACGAACATTTAATCTAAAGCAAACAGTACACACATGAAGAAGTTATTTAGTTTCGTATGCACTTGCTTGTTGGCACTCGGCATGCACGCCGCAGAGACAGACAAGTACGATGCGCTCTATGAGAACCTTCCCTTCAAGATGGAGAAGGTTACCCGTCCGCAGTTCCCCGCCAATGAGGTCAACCTCAAGGACTTCGGTGCTGTGGGTGACGGGTCTACCCTCTGCACCGATGCTTTTGCCAAGGCCATCAGTGCCCTCGAGCAGAAGGGCGGCGGCAAGCTCATCGTGCCGCAGGGAGTATGGTTCAGCGGCCCCATCACGCTGAAGAGTAACATCAACCTCCATCTGGTGAAGGGCGCCGTGATACTCTTTTCTGCCGATGTCAACCTCTATCCGCTGGTAGAGACATCCTTCGAAGGACTGGACACGCGCCGCTGCCAGTCGCCCATCTCGGGCCGCAACCTTACCAATGTTGCCATAACGGGTCAGGGTGCCATCGACGGCAACGGCGAACTGTGGCGTCCGCTGAAGCGTGCTAAGGTGACGGCTTCGCAGTGGAAGGAGATTACTTCTCGTGGCGGTGCCTACAAGAACCCCAACTACTGGTTCCCCTCAGAGGCTGCGCTGAAGGCCGACGAGAAAGCTGCCGGTATGAACGTGCCCCTCGGACTGAAGACCGAACAGGAGTGGCAGGACGCCAAGGACTATCTGCGCCCCGTACTGGTAAGCCTCATTGGCTGTAAGAACGTGTGGCTCAATGGTGTGGTGTTCCAGAACTCGCCCGCATGGAACCTCCATCCGCTGATGTGCGAGAACGTGCTCGTGGAGGACGTGCTGGTGCGTAATCCCGCCTATGCACAGAACGGCGACGGCATAGACCTGGAGTCGTGCAAGAACTCGCTGATAGTCAACTCTACCTTCGATGTTGGCGACGACGGTATCTGCATCAAGAGCGGCAAGGATGCCGACGGCCGTAAGCGCGGCATCCCCTGTGAGAATGTCATCGTAGACGGATGTACCGTGTTCAAGGGCCATGGCGGTTTCGTGGTAGGAAGCGAGATGAGCGGTGGTGTGAAGAACGTGGTGGTACGCGACTGCCAGTTCCTCGGTACCGATGTGGGCTTGCGCTTCAAGAGTGCACGTGGCCGTGGCGGTGTGGTGGAGAATATCTACATCCAGGACATGTCCATGTTCGACATCCAGACCGATGTCGTAACCTTCGACCTCTACTACGGCGGCAAGTCGGCTGTGGAGGTGCTCAACGACGGCGACCAGAAGAAGCAGCAACAGGTAGACATAAAGAAGGTGGACGAGACCACGCCAGCCTTCCGCAACATAGATATCCGCCACGTCATCTGCCGCGGTGCGCGCCGTGCAGCCTACTTCAACGGCTTGCCCGAGATGCCCGTGCAGAACATCAACATCAGCGACATGGAGGTAAACAATGCCCAGCAGGGCATCGTCATCAACCGTACCGACGGTGTGAAGCTCGACAATATCAAGGTGAGTGCCAAGACCCACACCTTCGATGCCAAGAACTCTAAGAACGTGACGGTCAACGGCAAGACGTACAAGAAGATAGACGACAAGGGCATGACGCTCGACTTCTGATCCTCTTTTTATGGTTATGTCTTGGTAATAAATGCTCAAGTTTCGGATTTATGTAAATCCGGCTTGCCTGGTACGGCGAGGGCGCCGTACCTCCTACGGTTGCCAGCACTTGGTTGAGTAGTATAGCAAGGGCGCCGTACCACCTATGGAATGCTTGCTGTAGGAGGTACGGCGCCCTCGCCGTACCATTCACCTCAAGCAGAAGTAATCACAGTAGGTGTTCTCCTTTATTCCATCTATTTGAATATCAGTGTGGTGAGCCTTTCCTGAGCGAACAGCTCGCACGCCACGGCCTGCATCTGTTCTGCCGTGATGCCGTCTATCTGGCGGTAGAGGTTGTCCACGTTCTTCTCCCATCCGTAGTGCAGGTAACTCTTGCCCATGTCGAGGGCGAAGCTCTCGCGGTTGTCGCACGCTACGCCTATTTGCCCTTTTATCTGTTTCTTGGCAGCCAGCAGTTGGGTAGGGGACAAGGGCTTCTTCATCAGGCGGTCCAGTTCGCGGCGCACCAGTCGCAGACAGCGTTTCACGTCGTCGCCGTCACACCCGAAGTAGATGCTCCATGTGCCCGTGTCGCCATACGCTACCATGGTGCTCTCCACCGTGTATACCAGTCCGTTCTTCTCGCGCAGGGCCAGGTTGAGCCGTGCGTTCATACCCGGTCCGCCAAGGATGTTGTTCAGCAGGTAGAGCGGCATGCGTCGGTCGTCGTACACGTCGTACGCCGTTGTCCCTATCATCACGTGTGCCTGGTGGGTGTTTCGCTCCTGCACGATGGTGCGGCCCTCGTAGGGATTGCTCTTCATGGCCGATGAAACCGCATGGTTCTCCCTTGCGTCGCTTTCCTCGTCTGTATTCTCTTCTTCCTCTTCTTTCTGAGCTTCTGCCACCTTTGTTTTCATAGCCTTTGCCAGCAGTCTTGTCAGAATCCCGAAGTCGATGTCGCCATAGGCAAAGAACACGGCGTTGTCTGGCCTGTACAACTTGCGGGTAAAGCGCAGGGCGTCCTCGGTAGTGAAGCTGCGCACCTGTTCGGCTGTGCCCAGGATGTTATGCCCCAAGGGAGTGCCTGAGAAGAGAATATTCTCGAATTCATCGTAGATAAGTTCGGAAGGCGAGTCGTTGTAACTCTCGATTTCATCGCAGATAACCTCCACCTCCTTGTTTATTTCCTGTTGGGGGTAGGTGGAGTGGAATACGATGTCCGTAAGCAGGTCTACGGCGCGTGCGGTGTGCTCCTTCAGGATGGCAGCATAGTACACCGTTCCCTCCTTGTTGGTGTAGGCGTTCAGTTCGCCGCCCACACGCTCCAGGCTGTTGAGTATGTGCCACGCCTTGCGCCTTTCCGTCCCCTTGAAGGTAACGTGCTCGCAGAAGTGGGCGAGTCCCTCCTCTCCCGGCTGTTCATCGCGTGTGCCGGCGTCTATCTGGTAGCCGCAGTACAGCACGCTGCTGGCCGAAGGCAGGTGGATGGCACGCAGGCCGTTGGTAAAAGTAACAGTATTGTATCTCATAGATAAAATCGGTAGAATATGGTGTATTGGGGAGCAAAGGTAAGGCTTTTCGTGTGGAAAAGGCAGTTTATGCGTCTTAATAAAGCATAAATGTGGCAGTGTGTGGCGGATTTTTTGCTATCTTTGCAAGTTAAAACCTTAAAAAGAACGAATATGACAAAAGAAAAACTGATGCATAGAGCCATTGAGCTTTCTGAGGATAGTGTAAAGAACGGCGGCGGTCCCTTCGGGGCAGTCGTTGCCAAGGACGGCATCATCGTGGCGGAGGCTTCCAACAGCGTTACCGTCGACCTTGACCCCACGGCCCACGCTGAGGTCAACTGCATACGCCAGGCCACGCGTGCCCTGAAGACCTTCAACCTGGAGGGCTGTGAGATTTATACTTCCTGCGAGCCGTGCCCCATGTGCCTCGGGGCCATCTACTGGGCGCACCTCGACCGCATCTATTATGCCAACGACCGCAAGGATGCTGCCAAGATAGGTTTCGACGATGAATTCATCTACGAGGAGATAGGCCGCCGTATAGAAGACCGCCACAAACCCATGATTGCCCTTATGCGCGATGAGGCTCTTGGTGCTTTCCGCATGTGGGAAGAGAACACGGAGAAGACGGAGTATTGACAGATGCTCCCTAATGGCTCTGCAATTAAGTGACGGTAAAAAAATAACTTGGTACAGCGAGGGATAATATAGAATTTGTACTTCAGTCTATGAGAAATCTCTGTACGCTGACACCGAACGTGCGTACGCTGACACCGTATGTACGTTCGGTGACACCGTACGTATGTTCAGCGACGCTGAACTAAGTTTGCAAGTGTGTATCTTAATAAATAAGCATAGTTAAGTGGCGGTTACTTACTGCCCTCCCAGACGTTCGAAGAAAATGATGATTTCATCGAAGCTCTTAAACTCGTCGCTGCCATACTCTATGGTGGTGCCCATGAAGTCGGGGCACGGCTTCGGGTCGATGAAGTAGTCGCCGTAGAGCAGTTCCTTCCTGTTGGTAAAGATGATGTGGTTATAGGCGGGCGTGGAGAGGTATTCCTCCACCCATTGCTGCACCGTGTCCGTATAGGCATGGTCGTTGGTGGGCGCTGCTGCCACGACGTAGACGTTGTAGTACTCTATGAGCATCTCGTAAGCCTTGTGCATGGAACTGGTAGCCTTCATGTACGCATCGTGCAGACAGTCGAAGTCGATGTACACGATGGGTCGCTCCTTTCCGCTCTGTCTGTCGTCTATCCAGCGTATCACCGGGGCGAGATAGTGCAATGCCACCTTGTCTATGAGGCGGTGCTCGCCGTGGAAACGTATGGCGTTGGGGTAATGCTCGCGGAAGAGGTCGAAGGTATGCACCACAGGGTCCTTGTCGCCGAAGAGACCATAAACCCTCGCTTGCTCCTCGGGCGTGATGCCGTCGAAGCACCGCTCGGTAATGTCGCGGTACTCCTTGATAAGTCCCTTCGTCACCATCAGCTCCTGTATGCCGTCCTTTCTTGGGTTCTGGAACGTCTGCTTGCCGGTCATGCTGCTCATGGTATTGCCCATCTCGAAGGCCGGGTTCACCAGTATGCGGTCGGTGCCGCGCAGCATCTCCGTATACATGCCGCCCATGGAGGTGCCTATGATGAGGTCGGGCTTCTCCGTCTGCTGCAACTTCAGGAGCATCTCCATGGCCTCCTCGGGGTGGACGGGAATGTCCTCTGCCACCAGTGTGGCGCGTGGCATCAGTTCCTGCAGCATCTTCACCGTGCCGCTCTGTCCCGACGACAGGAAACCGTGCACGTACATAATCTTCTTGTCCGACATCAGGTCGGTAAATTGTTTTTCCATAATGCAAAATTACGTCTTATTGCAGACACCGCCAAACGAACCGCACATTATTTTTATGCCCGCGGGCACAATTATACAGGGCAAGAGGGTGCCTATCTCGAAAAATGTTTGTACTTTTGCGCCCTATAAAACCGTTAGTGAAACTATATAGACCGTCATGGAGTTGCTGAAAGAGAGAATCATGAAGGAAGGCCGTTGCTTTCCGGGTGGTGTACTGAAAGTAGACAGTTTTGTGAATCATCAGATGGATGCCGTGCTGATGATGCAGCTGGCCAAGGAGTTTGTGCGCCTGTTCCGCCATGTGAAGTACAACAAGATAGTGACCATCGAGGCATCGGGCATAGCCCCCGCCATCATGGTGGGCTACCTTACCGGACTGCCCGTAGTCTTCGTGAAGAAAGACCAGCCGCGTACGATGGACAACCAGCTCACCTCCGTGGTACACTCGTTTACCAAGAACTGCGACTGTACGGTGTGCGTCAGCAAGAGCTACCTTACCCCCGACGACCATGTAGTCTTCATCGACGATTTCCTTGCCAACGGCAATGCCTCCCATGGCGTGATGGACCTCTGCCGCCAGGCGGGTGCCACCATCGAGGCCATGGGCTTTATCATAGAGAAAGCCTTCCAGCATGGCGGCGACTTCCTGCGCAGCCAGGGCATACACTACGAGGCGCTCGCCACCGTGGAGAGCCTCGACAACTGTAAGATTGTTTTGCGATAACATCTAAATAGATTCTCGTTCCGTAAGTAGGGAAGTTAAGAGAAGTTAGAGGGAAGTTACGATACATCGGCTTTTCTCTCCCCTTAACTTCCCGTCTTTCGGAATCCGAAGGTTAAATTAATAGACCATTATGAAGAAAGCCCTATTGCTTTTGGCGGTACTCTTTACAGCCGCCCTTTCCACTCACGCCGTACCTGCCAAGCGCGGAGTGTGGCGCACCATCACCCTTGCCGACGGAACAGCGGTAAAGGTAGAACAGGTGGGTGACGAACATTTCCACTGTCTGCAGGCTGCCGACGGCACACGCTATCGCTACGACAGCGATGCCGATGCCTATTGTGTGTTCACAGCGACGGAGCAGCAGCAAGCCCAGACCCGTGCCCGTGCCCGCCGCATACGGTCGCAGGCATACACTGCCTCGCGCCGCACTGCTGCCGACAAGAGCATCTTCCAGGGCACGAAGCGTGCACTCGTTATCCTCGCCCAGTTTACCGACTCCAAGTTTGCTGCCGGTCACGACGTGGAGCTGTACAAGCAGATAGTAAACGGTGAAAACTATACCGAGAACGGATTCAAGGGCAGTGTGCGCGACTATTTCCGTGCGCAGAGCGGAGGCGCGTTCGACCTCCAGTTTGACGTAGTGGGCATCTGCCAGCTTGCCCACGATTGTGCCTATTACGGAGCAGACGTCAACTATGCGGGTGACGACATCAGACCCGGAACGATGATAGCCGAAGCCTGTACATGGGCACATGAACAGGGTGTAGACTTCTCCCAGTACGACTGGGACAACGACGGCTATGTGGAAGAGGTGTTCGTGCTCTATGCCGGATATGGCCAGGCCGATAGCCCCGGCTTACCTAACACCATCTGGCCGCACAAGTACGAAATGACGGCGGCTTATGGCCAAATGCTGACATACAATAATGTGTGGATTAATGTCTATGCCTGCAGCAACGAATTGGCCTACGACGGCAACCTCTGCGGCATCGGTACTTTCTGCCATGAGTTCTCCCACTGCATGGGTTTCCCCGACCTTTACGACACGAATGAAGGCCCCAATTTCGGTATGGACGCTTTCGACCTCATGGACTACGGCAACTACAACGAAGACGGCTACGTGCCCTGCGGCTACACCGCCTACGAGAAGAACGAGTGTGGCTGGATAACGCTCCACGACGTTACCGACATAGAGGAAGACGTGAACGTCAGCGAATTGAAGGCCGTCAGCGAGGGCGGCGATGCCTACATCCTCAAGAACAAGGGGCACGAAGACGAATACTACATCGTGGAGAACCGGCAGAAGACCAACTGGGACGCATCGCTCCCGGCATCGGGCATCATGATAACGCACGTAGACTATGACGAGAGTATCTGGTACTATAATGTGCCCAATGCCACCAATGGACAGTATTACAATGCCAACGGAAAACTCTGTACCAACGACCACCAGCGCGTCACCATCTTCCATGCCGACAATACGGCCAGCCATTACAACACCAGTACCGACCTCTATCCCTACCTCAAGAAAGACAGTCTGACTGCCACGAGCACGCCTGCCGCCACCCTGTACAACACCAACAGCGACGGTACCAAATACATGCACATCGACATCAAGAACATGGCTGTGGCGGGCGACGGCACCGCCTCGCTCACTTTCAGCAAGGCCAACCGCACGAGCAGCGACGACCCCGTTACGCCCGATGGAAGCACGCTTTTCTACGAGTCGTTCGACAAGTGTGCAGAGGAAGGAGGCAATGGCGGGTTGTGGAGCAACATCAGTACCAATACCCTGTTGACAGGCGAAGCCGACAATGACGGATGGACCAGCACGAACGGCAGGTTGTATTGTGCCAATCAGTGTGTGCGTGTAGGCGCATCCAAATATGCAGGTACCGTTACCACTCCCTCATTTACTGTAAACGGAATGGCTACGATGACCTTCAAGGCCGGAGCCTGGGACACCGACGGCGATGCTACGAAGCTCAACCTCTCCGTTTCCAGCGGTTCGCTGGGCAAGAGCTACGTTCCCCTGACTCGTGGCGAATGGGGCACGTTCAGTGTGACGGTCAATGCCACCGGTGCTGTAAAGGTAACATTCGCTGCCGACAAGAAGCGTTTCTTCCTCGACGAGGTGAAGGTGGTGAACCCTAGCATAGACGGCATCGACGAGGCGGTAGCCCTGCAGGATGCCGCTACGCCCGTGGCCTACTACTCGCTCGAGGGCACACGCCTCGACGGTCCGCGCCCCGGCATCTGCATCGTGCGCTACGCCAACGGCGAGGCAAGGAAGGTATGCTTCCCCTGATGGCGTTAGTTTCTTTACGCGCCCTGTTAAGGACATAAATCTTACCAAGTTTTTAATCATCATCAAATAACATTAAACGATAACCCGATGAAACGGACACTTTTCTTGTTGGCGGTGCTCTTTACTGCCGCCCTTTCCATACATGCCGTACCTGCCAAGCGCGGTGTATGGCGCACCATCACCCTTGCCGACGGCACGTCGGTAAAGGTAGAGCAGGTGGGTGACGAACATTTCCATTGTCTGCAGGCTGCCGACGGCACACGCTACCGCTACGACAGCAACGCCGATGCCTATTGTGTGATTACTGCGACGGAGCAGCAGGAAGCGCAGAACAGCGCCCGTGCCCGCCGCATACGGTCGCAGGCATACACCGCGCCGCGACTTACTGCCGATAAGAGCATCTTTCAGGGTACGAAGCATGCGATCGTTATCCTCGCCGAGTTTACCGACTCCAAGTTTGCCGATGACCACAACGTAGACTTGTACAAGCAGATAGTAAACAAAAAAAACTACACCGAGAACGGATTCAAGGGCAGTGTGCGCGACTACTTCTATGCGCAGAGCGGTGGCGTGTTCGACCTCGACTTTGACGTGGTGGGCATCTGTCCGCTTGCCCACGACCTTGCCTATTACGGAGGAGACAATGAGATACGGGGGCGTGACATAAATCCCGGAGCGATGATTGTCGAAGCCTGCCAGTGGGCGTACAATAACGGCGTAGACTTCTCCAGATACGACTGGGACAACGACGGCTACGTGGAAGAGGTATTCGTGCTCTATGCCGGCAAGGGACAGGCAGACGGCGGTGAAGACGACACCATCTGGCCGCACAAGTACGAACTCAGAAATACATCCTATGGCAATGTGCTGACCTTGGGCAATGTAAATGTCGATGTCTATGCATGCAGCTGTGAGTTGAATGGCGAAGGCAGCCTCTGCGGCATCGGCACGTTCTGCCATGAGTTCTCCCACTGCATGGGCTTCCCCGACCTCTACGACACTTCTGACGGTCCCAATTTCGGTATGGCAAATTTCGACCTCATGGGCTCCGGCAACTACAACGAAGGCGGCTATGTGCCTTGCGGCTACAGTGCCTACGAGAAGAACGAGTGCGGGTGGATAACGCTCCACGACGTCACCAATATAGAGCAGGACTTGAACGTGAACGGCATGAAGGCTGTCAGCGATGGCGGTGATGCCTACATCCTCAAGAACAAGGAGCACGAAGACGAATACTACATCGTGGAGAACCGACAGAAGACCCATTGGGACGCGTCGCTTCCGGCATCTGGCATCATGATAACGCACGTAGACTACGATGACCGTATCTGGTTTTATGATGTGCCCAATGCCACCGAAGGAAAGTACTATAATGCCAACAAAGAGCTATGCTACAACGACCACCAGCGCCTTACCATCTTCCATGCCGACAATACGGATGGCAATGACGATAAAGAGACCGACCTCTATCCCTACGGCGAGAATGACAGCCTGACTGCCACGAGCACGCCTGCCGCCACCCTGTACAACACCAACAGCGACGGCACCAAATTCATGCACATCGACATCAAGAACATGGCTGTGGCGAGCGACGGCACCGCCTCGCTTACCTTCAGTAAGGTCAACCGCGGGGCCAGCGGCATAGACGAGGCGGTAGCCCTGCAGGATGACGCTACGCCCGTGGCCTACTACTCGCTCGAGGGTACACGCCTCGACGGTCCGCGCCCCGGCATCTGCATCGTGCGCTACGCCAATGGCGAGGCAAGGAAGGTATGCTTTCCCCAGATGAGATAATCTTCCTGGCATCATAAAAATGCGGTTACAAGGCCGTCCGTACAGTGTTCTAATGCTGTACGGACGGCCTTTTGCGTGTGTGCTTCTACCAACGTGGTATGATGCGGGTAGCGGTACATTGCAAAATGTAAGCATACCCCCCCACAATGTATATTATGTAATATTTTATGCGTCAAGAAGAATAAAAGTGATACGTTATGTTGGCTGTTACGGTAAAAATGCTTAATTTTGCACGCGGTAAGGGCGCACGCTGATGGCAGCCCTACAGGATAACCATGACAAACCACGCGGGCGGCGCAGCCGCCACCTTATTATATAATAAGGGTAACCATATTATATAATAAGGGTAACCATAGACTGCATACAAGAGAGAACTATATACATATAAGAGAGAGAATAAACAAAGATTTGAAAAGTCTTTTTAGTTTTTATATTAATCATTAAACCAATCAACATGCAAAGAAGATTACTCTTGCTTGCATGCGCCCTGCTGATGTCTGTCGGCAGCGTGTATGTGAATGCACAGACTAAGACTTCGAGCACCGCCTCCCAGCAGCAGTATGTGGAGGGCGTAGTGCGCGTCAAGCTCCAGCCGGAGGTGGCGTCGCGTATGGTGGAAGCCAAGTTGCCGATGTCGGTAAAAGGCACCTCGAAGCAGTATGTGCAGACTGGTGTAACCCCGTTAGACCGGGTAAACCAGAAAGTAAAGGCGGTCTCCATGAAGCGTGTCTTCCCTTATGCCGGCAAGTATGAGGCGAAGCACAAGGCTTATGGGCTCGACCTTTGGTATGATGTCCGTTACGAGGCATCCGACATGAAACCGGCACAGGTGTCCAACCTGTATGCCGCCGTACAGGGCGTGCAGAAGTCGCAGCGCGTGCCGGTGTACAAGCCCATCGGCGGAGAGAAGTTTATCGAGGTGTCGCCGGCAGCGGTGGCAAAGGCTGCCAAGGCTGCCTCTACCATGCCCTTCAACGACCCCCTGCTCAAGGACCAGTGGCATTACCAAAACGACGGTAGCATCAACGGAACCAAGGCTGGTGCCGACGCCAACATCTTCAAGGCATGGGCTACGGGCGTAACGGGTTCGAAGGATGTGGTTGTCGCCATCATCGACGGCGGTTTCCAGATAGACCACCCCGACCTGAAAGACAACCTGTGGATCAACGAGGCTGAGCTGAATGGCAAGCCCGGTGTGGACGATGACGAAGACGGATACGTAGACGACATCTACGGCTACAACTTCGTTACCAACTCTGCCGACATCAGTGCCCACGAGCACGGTACACACGTGGCAGGTACTGTAGGTGCTACCAACGGCAACGGCATCGGTGTATGCGGTGTGGCAGGCGGTAGCGACGGTACAGGCGGTGTGAAGATGATGGTGTGCCAGGTGTTCGACAGCCGTACCAGTACAGGCGAGGGCGACTTCGCCGGTGCCCTGGTGTATGCTGCCGACCGTGGTGCCAGCATTGCCCAGTGCTCATGGGGTGCTTCCTCTGCCGACGTGTATGACGAGGCTATCAACGAAGCCGTAAGCTACTTCACCAAGGAAGGCGGCGGCGAGAAGATGAACGGCGGTCTCTGTATCTTCGCGTCAGGTAACAACGGTGAGGAAGGCAACTACTATCCCGGTTGTCTCGACGAGGTTGTGGCTGTAGGTGCATTGGCTGCCGACGGCAGCGTGGCCTACTACTCCAACTACGGCACATGGGTAGACGTAACGGCTCCCGGCGGTCTGGAGGACAGCGGCCAGCAGTATGGTGTGCTCAGCACCCTGCCCAACAGTACCTACGGATACAACGAGGGAACCTCGATGGCGTGCCCCCACGTATCGGGTATTGCCGCCCTTATCCTTTCCAAGTATGGCAGCAAGGACTTCTCCAACGAGACGCTCCGTACGCTCCTTACCTCTTCCGTGAACGACCTCTATACCCAGAACCCCACCTACGAAGGAAAGATGGGTTCGGGCTACATCGATGCCTACAAGGCCCTGCAGGGCAAGGAAGGTTCCACACCTGAGGCTGTGGCCGACTTTACGGTGACACCTTCGCACGACAATGCGCTCATAGAGTGGACCATCCCCGACTGCGAGGAGAAGAGCATCGACCACCACGTTATCTACTACAGCACCACCCAGTTTGATGCCTCCACCGATGTGAAGGAGCTTAACCGCGTGTCTGTAGACACCAAGTTCAAGACCTCAGGCGACAAGATGTCGTACGAGCTGGATGGTCTGAAGGCCACCACTACCTACTACTTCGCCATCGTGGCATACAGCCGCTGGGGCAAGGCATCAGAGATGTCGACCGTGAAGTCGGCCACTACCAATGCCGGTCCGAAGGTAGGTCTCGACAAGACTGCACTCTCTATGGCGGTAGACGCCACCAAGTCGAATACGGCATCGGCTTCGTTCAACATCAAGAACGAGGGTGAGGGCGTGCTGAAGTATCAGCTCACTACAGCCACCACCTCAGCCACCATGTCCACCTCTTCACGCCAGACGGCACCGTCGCCCGGCCAGGTAGTGCCCTTCAGCGGTACGATGAGGAGCGAGGCAGTGAAGAGCAACGCCGTAGCCATGTCCGACTACCAGGCAGCCGATTGGCCCGACACCCTGAAGTACTGGTCGTATGTGCGCAGCTACATCGGCGATACTGATACCAAGGTGCCCAACGCCATGGCACAGTACTTCTATGTAGACCCCTCTACCTATCCCAACGGATTCAACCTTACTGCCCTGCGCTTTGAAGGCCAGAACGGCGAGAATCCCGAACTGGCCATTTACGACGGAGCACGCTCCATCTCTGCTGCCAGCTTGCTGGAGAAGGTAACCTACAGCTTCTGGGCATACAACTGGGACATCTCCCTGCCCGAGCAGATCTACTTTGCTCCGGGTTCCAGCTTCTGGGTTGTCGCCAAGTTCCCTGCAGGAGCCAAGAATCCACTTGCTGCAGCCTACACTGCTACCAGCGGTCTGTCGCCCTACAGCTTCTACAGCAACGACAACGGCAACAGCTGGACTCAGCTCAGCCAGGTGCTGAAAGGCACAAGCTGGGAGAGCGTGTCCGACCATCTGACATGGGGTGTTACGGCATTGAGCAAGAACCCCGACTGGACATCCGTGCTCAACCCGTCGCCTGCAAGCGGCGAGGTGCGTGCTGGCGAGAGCCAGGAGGTAACCGTTTCTAACGACGGGCAGAAGTTGGTAAACGGTACCTATAAGTTTAACATTCACGTGAAGGGCAACGAGGCTACAGACTCCAAGAAGAAGGTAGCCCTTACCATGACCGTGAAGGGCAACAAGCCCGAACTGCACACCCAGCAGCTCATCGACTTCGGTAGTCTCCTTGTGGGTCAGAGCAAGTCGATAGACGTAGAGCTTACCAACAGCGGCTACGGCGTGTTCGGCGGAAGCTATTCGGGCAAGGTAACTTCTTCGTCTACCCAGTTTACGGTGCCCTCTTACCTCTCAGCCGTCTCAGCACGTGCCAAGGGCAAGGTTACCGTTACCTTCAAGCCTACCCAGGCAGGCGACGTTACCAGCACCATTACCGTAAAGGACAAGCAGGTAAGCCATACCTTCCTTGTACGCGGTGTGGCATCGGAGCCGGCGAAGCTCAGTCTGCCCACTACCGAGTACAACGTGGGCGACCTGAAGGTTGGCGGTGACGAGGTGACCAAGACCGTGACCATCAAGAACGAGGGCAAGTACCCCTTGCAGTATGTATTCCCCAAGTTCTCGTCAGAGAGCATCGAGGGTTCTACTGCCACCGTACACAAGTTTGGCTACACACTGCAGTCGAACGTGGCGGGCGACAATACCTTCGACTATGAGGAGGCTCCCGTCCTGGCCGACGAGACCGACATCACCTCGCAGTTCAACAGCAACGTATGGCAGTCGGGTCCTGTCAAGGTGGGCTTCAAGTTCCCCTTCTACGGCAAGGACTACGACCAGATTTACGTCTCCTCTTACGGTGGCGTGTCGATGAATGCCATCAGCGGACGCATCTCATGTATGGTACCGACAGCCGACTGTGTGAACGGACTGGGTTACATCTCTGCCTACACCAACTCGGGCTGGATGGAGATGGGTGGCAACACCAAGATTTCCTACGGTCATAAGGACGGCAAGCTCTACATCAAGTTTAAGGACGTGGTGACACCTGCTACCGACGGTGGCGGTGAGACTACCACCATCAGCTTCCACATGGCTCTCTGCCCCGACGGAAGCGTGGAGGTACACTACGACAACTACATTCCCGACAACGTGTTCGGACAGGGCGGCAACAACTTTGTCGGCATCAGCGACATCGCGTGCGACGACCCCTGCGTCTTTACCGATGCCACCAAGATAACCGAAGCCAACGGTGGTCTGAACGCGGCCTACTACGACATCGAGACGGGTAGCGCTATCAAGATTGTGGCTCCTGCCAAGTCGATGATAAAGAGTCTCTCCAGCACCGACGGCTACGTGGGCAACGGCGAGAGCAAGGACATTACCGTGACACTGGCAGCGGGCGATGACCTCAACGCAGGCGAGTTGACCAACTACCTGACCGTGCTCACCAACGATCCCGTAAACAGCAGTGCCAACATCAAGTTTACTGCCAACATCACGGGCGACAACCTCAAGCCTGAGGCTGCCTACGACTCTACCTCGGTAGACTACGGCAAGGTGTTCCGCACCTCTACACAGACACGCACCGTGCTGTTGAGCAACAACGGTAAGGACGTGCTCAGCGTTACAAGCGTGGCTGCCAAGGCAGGCAAGTTCACTGTGGCAGACGACGTGAAGGATGGCTTCACCGTTCCCGCAGGACAGGGCAAGGACATCATCGTTACGCTGCCCACCACAGAGAGCGGTACGGTGAGCGACGTGCTCGTCATTACCTACGCCGACGGCACTACGAAGGAGATAGCCCTCAAGGGCGAGGTAATAGGCTGCCCCACATGGAGCGTAGACCCTGCCGAAATCTCTGAGACCACAGCCTACGGCGAGAACGTACAGAAGACACTCACCGTTACCAACAACGGCGACGAGAAGCTCGCCTTCTCCCTCACTACCGACACCTGGTACACGGCCGGTGACGTGGTGGCAGACGAGAACGGTAAGGTTGAGTATGTGTTCAAGTCGAAGAGCGACGGTTTCGACGTAGACTACGACTGGAAGGACATCACCGAAGACTATACCGAGCACATGTCCTACGCCTACTTCGCTGACAAGACCGACTACAAGGAGGTGACACTCCCCTTCGAGTTCCCCTTCTACGGCAAGAAGTACAAGACCATGTACATCTACGACACCGGTTTCGTATCGTTCACCAAGCCGGAGGAAGATTACAAGGAGTTCCCCGAGCCGCCGGCAACACTGCCCAGCACGGGTACCCTCTACAGCAACATGATTTGCCCGTTCTGGGGCAACCACACCATGAACACACCTTCTACCGACGGTGTATACTATAAGGAAGGTGACGACGAGGTTGTGGTAAGCTTCAAGAACTACGGCAACACCATGATGACGGGTATGAACTTCCAGCTCATCATGCGCAAGGACGGTTCGTTCAAGTTCCAGTACAAGCTCAACCCCGACGGCTACCAGCTCGGTGTGTTCGGACTCTGCGGTATCATGGACGAGACCAAGACGCGCGGTATCTGCCCCGCCGACATGTACATCAACTCGGGCAACGCCATCGAGTTTACTCCTTACAAGGACTATGAGTTGGCTGCCAACGGCACCGTCTCCATCCCTGTAGAGATCAAGGCAGACAAGTTGGCTGACGAGTACAGCTACACGCTTAACGTCACCACCAACGACCCGCAGCACGAATCGGTAGCCATCCCTGTGGCTCTTACCGTGACGGGTGAGGCTGATGCCGTGTTCCCCGAAACACTCAACATCGAAGTGCCCGCCGACCCCGAGGCCATGGAGCCAACCTACTACGAGTTCTCTGTAGTGAACAAGGGTACCAAGGCATTCACCATCACCGACATCTCTTCGCCCATGTTTGAGGCTACAGAGGGTGAAGATTTGTGGGATGTTACTCCTGCCGAGGCCGAACTGCAGGTTTACATGCCGCAGAGCAACGGCGGCGGTGACATAGGCGGTGACGACGGTGGCGTGGTAGGTCTCGCTTCCGACAACGGTACCAAGATTTGGCAGAGCTACTACACGGGTTACATGGCCCCCATCACCGTAGGTCAGGATACCCTGAAGTTCCGCCTTATGCTTACCAACAACTACGAGCCGCACGAGGGTGAGTATGACATCACGTTCAATGTGGAAGGTCTCGACAGCGAGACGAAGACCTCGCATGTGAACCTCAACATCACCGATCTGCCTGTGCTCGCCTTCGACGAAGAGGACACCTTCTACATGGACGGTGTGGCCAACGAGGGCAAGCAGATCTTCACCACCAATATGAAAAACAAGGGTGAATACAAGCTCACCTACTCACTGCGCCTCGACGCCTCCGGACGTGACGAGCAGACCAGCAGCGACTACGATGACGGCGGCATTGCCCCGGCATACAACGTAGTGGTGAAGCCGGCAAAGGCAGCAACCAAGACCTTCCTTGAGAGCAGCGCAAGCCAGCTCAACTTCAAGACTGCCATGAAGGCTATGGGCGTGAAGAAGGTGAAGGACGAGCAGCAGTATGTATATGATGTGCCTAGGGACTTCGACTATACTAACCTGCTCTACCATCCTATCCTCAACCCCATAAGCAGTGCCAAGGCCGCTATCATGGGTTCGGGCTCCAATCTCGACGAGAACTATTATGCTGCTACACGCTACGAGGCTCCGGCAGAAGGATTCAACCTTTCGCACCTCTACTTCGTGGGTACCGTAGGTACACTGGAGAATGTGGACATCGAGGCTTCCGTCATCCTCGGCAACGACGTGACGGCAACCGACAAGACCATTGGACACGGCAAGCTGCACGTGGACAAGAAAGAGGCTAGCGACGATGCAGGCAACCACTACGGTGTGGTGCGCATGCTCGAGTTTGACAAGCCTGTGTACATCAACCCCGCTGACACCTTCTACGTGGTACTGAAGTATCCGGCAGGTTACGCTACGTCGGCAGTCATGACTTCTAAGGACGGCGAAATGGAGACCAACCGCTACATGTGCCACCTCAACTCGCTCGGCGGATGGGTGGACATCGAGGCACTCTATGACGACTACTACTCTTATGGTGCCTTCGGATTCTGCATGACTTGTGTAGAGACCCAGAAGGGTGAATCTTGGATCAAGTTGCTCAACAGCGACACCGAGGGCGAGATTGCCGTAGGCGAAAGCAAGCAACTGCAGTTCGAGGTGAACCCCGAGAGCACTTACTTCGAGCGTGAGAACAAGGCCACCCTCGTGGTGAAGAGCAACGACCCGACGAAGAAGGTATACAACTACCACCTCGTCTACAGCAAGAACTCGGCTCCTTACATCACCGTGCCCGACGGTACGCTGACGGTGCCCGAGGCAAGCAAGGCTACGGCTACAGTCTCTGTTGAGGAAGTGGACGACGAAGCCTTCACTGTAAGCATCGATGATGCCAGCGGCATTGGCTCTGTTGCCGGTTACACCAACGGTGACGGCACACAGGAGGGCATCAGCTACGCAGACGGTGTCATCAGTGTGGAGGCTGGACAGTCGCTGATCCTCAACGTGGAGCTTGCTCCTGGCTATGAGAAGGCGGGTGCATACAGCTTCAAGGTGACGGCTACCGACAGCAAGAACAATGTGCGTACGGCTACTGTCAACTACAATGTGGAGCACACCAACCGCGCTCCGAAGTACACTGCTACGCTCGAAGAGATTGTTCTCAATACGGGCGAGACATCAGGTGTTTACTACTTCAACGACCTCTTTACCGAGCCTGACGGCGAGGAGATGAGCTTCGCTGCCTCTATGGCAGACAACACTGCCGCTTCGCTCTTCACTTCAGGACAGGGCTTCGTAGTAACGGCTGGACAGCAGCCCGGTACTGCTTCCATCCTTGTCTCTGCTACTGACGAGCAGGGTCTCAAGACAACCAAGACCATCCAGGTTACAGTGAAGTCTCCTACGGGCATCAGCGGTGTTACAGCCGACGGAAGCAACGCTGACGTGACTGTCAACGCTGACGGCGGCAACGCAGAGGTTACCTTCGCTACAGCTGCCGACAAGGCCGTGCTGATGCTCTACAGCAACGCTGGTCAGCTTGTAGCACAGAAGACGCTCACCGGTGTTCATGCCGGCGACAAGGTAAGTCTCTCGGCTGGTCATGCCCTCTCGGGTGTATACCACCTCGTGGTAGACCTCGACGGTAAGGGTTCTAACCTCAAGTTTGCCGTGAAGTAAACATAATGCATAAACGACAAGTTTGTTAAGTCGGCGGGCTTGCCCGCCCGACTTTCCTAATAAAAAGCGAAGCGAGGGTGTGCCGCACGTGCGGCACACCCTCGCTTCGCTTTGTTTTCGTAGAATTCGCCTTCGAAGGACGGGTTAAGCAAGTCTTGTTTCTTTAGGCGTGTTCTAAAAATTCCACGCATGGTTAAACTATATCATTAGACGGATTGCTCTTTGTGTCTTTTTGATTTTATCCGGCATCTTTTCCTTTCTCTTTACATAAGATAGGCTGCGCCTCAGCAATTGAAGCAAGTTTCATTGCGTTCGGCTTGCACTATCTTTCAGTCGTATAGCCCGCTATACTCCTTCAAGAAGAAAGGAAAATCTGCTCGGCTAAAATGCAAAAAATCCATCAAAGGTAATTTTTAGAACCCGCCTTTAGTCATTATGGAAAGATGATTCGAGGCGTACTCACGGAACCTCACGGAAAATTTCAAAACATTTTGTGTGCCTAAAGAAAAATCCGCAATCCACTTATAAACTTAAATGCTTGAATATCAATAAAACAAATATTTAATATGTAGCGATTACGAATGCCTCCTCACGGAAAACGCTTGTAAGCTCACGGAATTTTTTACTTATTTTCCGTGAGGTGCCATACGGAAGTTACTTCATTTCTTTCAGTCCATATTTTCCCTGCTTTCCTTAATCGTTTAAGCAAATAATCCAATTTGTTGCCTTTCTGTTTGTCGTCTAACTGGTCAGACAACACGTCCCATAGCAGGCGTACAATCTCAGGCTTCGTCAACGAACCATGATCTTTTAATGAAGCAAGCAACAATGCCTCACATCTCTTGTCATCCAATCCCTTGTGCTTGGAGTATTCTATTTTTTGGTCTGTTACTAGGGCAAGATCCTTTGCAATGAAGATATGCGGCAAGCGTCCTTCTATTAGCTTGCGCTTGCGGAGCATGGCTACAGCTTCAGGCGAAATGCGCTTGCCTTTCTGCACTGAGTCTAAAAGTACAGCGTCCGTAAGAGGCAGATTTCTATTTTCTAACAACAATAGGCTGTAGTTCTCATCGATGACAGTCCCCGGAAGAGTCAACACTACCTCTGTTGGAGTCGACTTGTCATAATCGGGCATTGGAAGGTAGCGTTCCTTTTGGCTCACAAACATTTTGTGAATACCATATCCTTGGGTATCAATCATCTTGATATTCACCATGGCTTTCACCAGCGCAGGATTGCGATAGTTTTTGGGCGTTTTCTCGCCAGTAATGTATTGGTTGTAGCTTCCTTCAAAGAAATCACCATCGTTTTGGAAGGTTAGTTTGTCCTTGTCTTCGGTGACGATGATTCGTGAGCCACTTTCGTATCTTTGATGAGCTATTGAATTATGAAGGCCTTCAAGAATACTCTCTGTGTCATACTTCCACACTTCAGCTGGAATAAGTGAGTTCTTTGGGTAAATCTTGAAGCGATAATTCCTTATTCTGTTCAGCAGTTCAGTGGTGGTACGTATGAACGGAATGGTGTATATGTCGCCAAAGGTCTGCCCATCTTGAAAGCATTTCCATACAATTTGACTAATATGGTTGAGTTTGTGGGCTTTTTCTTCTTTACCTACAAGCAATAGTGTGGTCTTTGTAATCTTTCCGTCTATGGTCAAACACGCCTTGTCAAGAAAGACTTTATCACTCCAAGAGTCACAATCCTTTGCAAACTTTGGGTAGCGTTGCTTATAGCCTTCGCGAGCAAGCATGATGGCTTTGGGATCAAGATCGGCTATTGTCGCGCCAGCAACGACTTGTGCAGTCCAATCGTATGCGGCATCTTGTTCGTCAAGTATTACGTTGAGACGAGAATCCGTCAATTCCACCAATGAATCATCCAACCTCTGCCATGCCTTGCTGTGTGCATATACAGGACGGCGCTTCATGTGCTTGGGCACGTGGATTACCCAGACCGTCTTGTGTGAATCGTCCGTGACGAATTCTTCAACCAATAGTCCTTCGGATGGCAAGTTTGCACATAGGGCTGTCATTCTAAGCCTTGCTTTTTGCACGTCATAGTTATAAGTATTGGTGCCGACAATCTTCAGTGTTGTGTCGATAACGCCAATAACTAATTTTCCACCTTCCATGTTTGATAAAGCGGAAACGTAAGAAATGACATCATCCTTCTCCTTGCCATTGAAGTCATTTTTCAAGTTCTTGAATTCTTTCCACTCACATTCCTCGTTTTCTTTTGGGTATTTTGAAAGCAGATATTGTTGTAATTCTTGTTCTGTCATACTTTTAGGGGTTGTAGAATGAACTTTCGTAAGACAAATCTTTTTGTAAAGATACTCTGACTAAACTATCGTCTTCTGCGCTTTTGACGTGTGTTGGTGCTTTTGTTGTTATAATGGTGCCGAATTATGTATTCAAATGCTGAGGCAATTTCTTGTGCTTTATTAGCATTCTGCCCCATGACGATGTGAAAATACGGTGTTGATAAATTATCTATTTTTACATTGACAACATAGTTGTGAAGTGTTTTACCCGGAGTTGAAACTGTTTCGGATCCTCCGATTCCTATTCCGAAGAATGAAAGTCCTGCTCCATAAGTGGTAGAACGGCCTGGTATGAACTGTGGGTCATCTGTGATGTCACAACTCATAATATCTTGAAAATTTACGGTCTTACCTAAGAAAAGAACTTTTTGAGCATTTTCATAGAAATGGATTTCACTATTGATGTCTTTTGTATTTGATAGGCCAGTAATGATGTTTGTTGGTGTACCATACTTGGCTTCTATGGAATCTTTAGAATACTCGTATCGATGTTGTGTTAACAGTTTCAAATCCTTTGAATAATTTGAATTTAGGTCTTGTCGAAGATTTGAAATAAAATCCCAAAAGTATTGACAGGTGCCAATATAGGCTTTCGAGTATGTTATTTTGTGGGTTGATTTCTCAACAAAAGGATATACGTCTGAGATGTTTACAGTATATGTGCGTGCTAACCTGTTGTTGCTGTCATACTCGCTATCTTTGTAAGTGGCAACTCCTAGAGAAATTACTAAACTGTTATCTGTAATTTGAATGTTGAGTGTAGGAGAAATTGTAACTTTGTATAGAGTTATAAAATTAGCATAATTGGCAATATTTATAGCATCTCCATCAGATGTGACAGATTTGTTTTCCTTATCTATTTCCTGGTTTTTGCTCCAACCTTTTTGCTTTTTTATCCAATTAGCTAAGTATTCAAGCATATTGTCAGTGCTAAATAACGGATTTTCTGTACTTAATATAGCTTGAGTAAGGATATACTTGTCCTTTGGTGAAGAAGGATTTGTAAATATCCCAAATATCTTTTTTACATTATTTGCATAAATCTTATAGTCGTTGTCTTGTGCAGAGACTAGCATGTTTTGGTATTTTTCTATCTCGGGACAAGTCCACTTCATTCCAACTAGATGAGCTGCTTCTTGATAACTGATGCTTTTGCGAGTTTGTGCGGGAATGGCTAAACTTTGTAGGATTATTAATAAAAAGGCGATAATTTTTATGTTATTCATAATTTTGTGTTGTTTCAAAATGAAAAAAACAGCGGTCAACATTGAATATTGACCACTGTTTCCTTTATTGTGGACCAGCTAGGGCTTGAACCTAGGACCTCCAGATTATGAGTCTGTTGCTCTAACCAACTGAGCTACAAGTCCGGGATTCTTACGGAATCGGCTGCAAAGGTAATGCGTTTTTGCCAAATAACCAAATAATTTTGTGAAAATGTTCCAATATCGGTCACTTTTCAAGATTTTTAAGGTATGTGCATGTCGCATAATCAGATTTTTGGCGTAACTTTGTTACCCATAATGCTTGTTTGTCCATCATGGCACAAAAGACGGGCATAACCCCGGAAGGGTACCAGGGGGCAACACACTATATGGTACCACATCTATTATACAATAATGGAACAAGACAACAACAGATTTGGTCTGACCGACCAACAAGTAACAGAGAGCCGGGAACGCTCGGGACGCAATGTCCTTACACCTCCCAAACGAACATCCTTGTGGAAACTCTATCTCGACAAGTACCGCGACCCTATCATACAGATACTGCTCGTGGCTGCTGTCGTGTCGCTCGTCCTTGCCTTCATAGAGGGCGAATTCATGGAGACCGTCGGTATCTTCCTCGCCGTATTCCTTGCCACAACGGTGGGGTTCTATTTCGAGCGCGATGCCGCCAAGAAGTTTGACGTGCTTACCGCCCTCGGCGAGGAACAGCCTGTAAAGGTGCGCAGGGCAGGCAAGGTGCTAGAGATACCCCGCCACGACGTGGTGGTGGGCGATGTGGTGCTCATAGAAGTGGGCGACGAGGTGCCAGCCGACGGTAAGCTGCTGCTCTCTACCGACCTGCAGATTAACGAGTCGGCACTTACCGGTGAACCCATGGCAGAGAAGTCGCTCCACGAGACGGGCGACGGTGCCTATCCACCCAATGTGGTGCTGCGCTCCACGATGGTGATGAACGGTAGGGGAGAGATGGTGGTAACGGCTGTGGGCGACCATACAGAGATAGGAAAGGTGGCACAGAAGAGCACCGAGCAGACTGCTGTGCAGACTCCGCTCTATGTGCAGCTCGACAAACTGGCCAAGATGATTTCCAAGGTGGGAATAGGCGTGTCGGTGGCTGCCTTCGTCATCTTCCTGACCCATGACATACTGACCAACCCTGCATGGCGCGGCAACGACTACTTCTATTTGGCAGAGATCGTGCTGAAGTATTTCATGATGGCTGTTACGCTCATCGTTATGGCTGTGCCCGAGGGACTGCCTATGGCGGTAACCCTTTCGCTGGCACTCAACATGCGACGTATGCTGAAGTCGAACAACCTTGTGCGCAAGCTTCATGCCTGTGAGACAATGGGTGCCGTCACCGTAATCTGCACCGACAAGACAGGTACGCTGACACAGAACAAGATGCAGGTGAGCACCCTCCTTCTGAAAAACGGTGACGAACACTTGCTCGATGCTGCCATAGCCCTTAACTCCACTGCCGAACTGGACGAGGACAAGGCTATAGGTAATCCTACCGAGTCGGCGCTGTTGTTGTGGCTGCAGAAACACGGCAAGGACTATGCTGCCCTGCGCAGGCAACAGAAGGTGCTGAAACAGTTGCCTTTCTCTACCGAGCGCAAGTTTATGGCTACCCTTGCAGAGGTGGACGGCAATACTTACCTCTTCGTAAAGGGTGCGCCCGAGATAGTGATGGGCAAATGCTGTATGGACGACAAGTTTGCAAGTCAGACACAGGAAGAACTGGTGGCATGGCAGAACAAGGCCATGCGTACCCTTGCCTTCGCCTACAGAGAGGTGGAGAAGGGCGTGACCCTGGAACAGGCTCTGGACGGTGGCGCGCTCGTACTGCAGGCCGTTGCAGCCATCAATGACCCCATACGAGAGGATGTGCCGGCTGCTGTACACGAGTGTAGACAGGCCGGTATCGAGGTAAAGGTGGTGACGGGCGATACCGCTGCCACGGCACTCGAGATAGGCAAGCAGATAGGTGTGTTTGAGGACGATCCTGAGCACATCGGTGCTGACGGAGAAATGACGTCGCTCGAGCAGCAGATGATAACGGGCGAACAGTGGGAAGCCCTCTCAGATGAGGAGGCATACGAACGTGCCAAGGACATCAGAGTGATGAGCCGCGCACACCCCACAGACAAGCAGCGCCTGGTGGACATGCTGCAGAAAAGGGGTGCCGTGGTGGCTGTCACGGGCGACGGTACCAACGATGCACCGGCATTGCACTATGCCCATGTGGGCTTGTCGCTCGGCTCAGGTACGTCTGTGGCCAAGGAGGCTTCGGACATGACGTTGCTCGACGACTCATTCAAGTCTATCGCCAATGCCGTGATGTGGGGACGCTCGCTCTATCGTAACATTCAGCGTTTCCTCTTCTTCCAGCTTGTGGTAAATGTGGCTGCGCTGTTGTTGGTGCTCGGCGGTTCGGTGCTCGGTACGGAAATGCCGCTCACCGTAACGCAGATTCTCTGGATTAACCTGATCATGGATACGTTTGCAGCACTGGCACTGGCTTCGTTGCCGCCTTCGCATGAGGTGATGAAGGACAAACCCAGGAAGGTGTCCGACTTTATCATTACGCCTGCCATGGGTAAGGGCATTCTCTTCTGCGGCATCGTGTTCTTTGCCCTGATGTTTGCCTTCCTTGTCTACTGCGAGCGCAGAGGCAACAAGGGTGGCGTGGACACGCACGAACTGACGTGGTTCTTTACGACCTTTGTCATGGTGCAGTTCTGGAATCTCTTCAATGCCAAGGCACTCGGCAGCAACCATTCTGCCTTCCGCGGACTGCTGCGCGACCGTGGCATGCAACTGGTGCTTGTCATCATACTCGTAGGCCAGTGGCTCATCGTAACCTTCGGTGGTAAAATGTTCCGCACCGTGCCGCTGTCGGCAACGGAGTGGGGCGTAATCATAGCTGCTACGTCCGTGGTGATGTGGGCTGGCGAACTGTGGAGAGCGGTGAAGAGAAAAGTAAAAGGGTAAAAAAGTAAAAAGGTAAAAAGAGGGCTTACGCCGTAAGAGGGAAGAACGAAAAGAAAAGAACGAAGAGGAAAGATTAAGTGAAGACAGTATACTATAATGCCGACCGGCCTATAACTCCAGAAGAGCAAATGCCGCCCTGTGTGGCAACGATAGGCTTCTTTGACGGTGTACATCTGGGGCACCGCTACCTCATCGACCGTCTGGTAAAGACGGCTCGAGAGGAGGGGCGCAAGGCGGTGGTCATTACCTTCGACGAGCATCCTCGCAAGGTGCTGCAGAGTGATTACCAGCCAGAACTGTTGTGTACACTCGACTCTAAGCTGATTCTGCTCTCCAAGACGGGCATCGATGCTACGGTAGTGCTGCACTTCGATAAAAGACTTGCCGACATGTCAGCACAGGAGTTTATGCAGCAGGTGCTGCACCGGCAGTTGAATGTACTCAAGCTCTTTATCGGCTACGACCACCGTTTTGGGCACAACAGGGAGGAATCCTTTGCCGACTATGTGCGCTATGGGGCGCAGATGGGCATGGAGGTGGTGCAGACGCAGGCACTCGACCTGGACGGCATACACATCTCCTCATCGGCAGTGCGTTCGCTGCTCAAGGAGGGGGAGGTACAACTCGCCAACAAATGCCTGAACTATCCCTATACCATCATAGGTAAGGTGGTGAGCGGATATCATGAAGGGCGCAAACTGGGCTTCCCTACCGCCAATCTCGACATTTCCCATTTCGGACAACTGGTGCCTGCACCCGGTGTCTATGCCGTCAAGGTGCGAATGGAGCGCCAGATGGCCATGAGATGGGGCATGATGAACATCGGTATGCGACCGACTTTTGGCGGGAAGGTACGTACGCTAGAGGCACACATCTTCAACTTCGAGGGTGACATATACGACCAACTCCTTCTGGTAAGTTTTGTGAAGCGCATCAGGACCGAGCGGAAGTTTGACAGTGCCGACGAACTCGCAGAGCAATTGCGTGAAGACGAACAGGCAGTGCTTGCCCTCTTTGCTAAGGAAAAGGATACGTGAGAAGTAGCCCCTTGGGCTTACCCATAGTGGATAAAGAGAGAAATTGTTTCTTAAAAAACATATTGTGGAAAAGACTAATTGGAAAAAAACGGTGGGCGATGTGGTGCTGTACATTGTAACCTTTGCCCTATTGCAGATTGTAGTGATGTATGCTGGTGCAGCTATCTGGGCTGCGGTGAAACAAGAAGATTACTCGGATGTGATAAGGGCGATGAGTACAGGAGCCAATGCCGTGTTGCTGGCTTTGACTCTCGTGTTCAGCAATGTCATTGCCATCGCCATATTTCTCAAGGCAAAATGGACGCCCCTGACGCGCGATTATCTGCTCTCACGCCCCTGGATACAGCTCCTATGGGTGGCACTCTTCACGTTGGGAGCCATCATTCCCCTGGAGTTCGTCTACGAGAAGATAGGGCTGGAGATGGATGCCAATACCCAGCGTTATTTTGAAGGCTTGATGAAAGAGCCGTGGGGCTATGTGGCCATTGGTATCCTTGCGCCACTGGCTGAGGAAATCGTGTTCCGTGGAGCTGTCCTGCGCTCCTTGCTCGCAGTGATGAGCAAGAAGAACCACTGGGTGGCCATCATGATTTCTGCTGCCATCTTTGGCGTTGTACACGGCAATATGGCACAGTTTGTCAATGCCCTTATGATGGGCTTGCTGCTTGGCTGGATGTATTACCGTACCAAGAGCCTTGTCCCAGGCATTCTCATGCACTGGGTGAACAACACGATGGCTTATGTATTGGGAAACCTGCTGCCCCAAAGCGACGGCAAGCTCATAGACCTCTTCCATGGCGACGAGAAGACCGTTTATTATGCCGTAGGGTTCTCGCTCTGCATCATGGTGCCAAGCTTTGTGCAGATGGTGCTGAGGCTAAAGAAGCCAAAGGCGTAGGCAAAGGATGCTATGCCTACAGAAAGAATTGCCCTTCCTACAGAATGAATTGGAATGAATTAGGGCTGCCAGATACCTCTGGCAGCCCTCTTTCGTTAGTATGTTATGAAAAATTTGAGAGAAATGAAACTTCGCAGTTTCGTGGTTGTTTTACTAAACATGATTTGTTTATAGAAAGCATAGAAATTATCTCTTTAACAGGGGTGCAGACTCTGCTGCAGGCATTTGGGTAATGCTGGTGTGCTGCTGCGTGGAGTCTATCGACAGCGAGTCGCCGCCCATAACGGCAACGGATGCACCTTTGGCGGGTGTAGCTCCTGTCTGTGCAGCAGATTGGGAGGCATCGTCCTGGAACGGTACCTGTGCCGCATTGCCAAGGGTAAGGAATATGGCGACAATGGCAGCTGCCTTGAAGAGCGGCTTCAGGCGGTCGGTAAACGATACAACCTTCGTCTTGACAGTCTTGTTATCCTCAGCAGAGGCTATCATGGCCATCATCTTGCGGTCGAAGTCCTCACCCAGTACGTCGTGCTTGGCCGTCTCCTGCTCGTAGGCGAAGAGAGACCTGTATTTTTCCAGTTGGGAAGGTATTTCTTCCTGACTGAAGAACGTGCGGAGGATGTTCTCCTCCTCAAGGGAGGTCTCGCACTTCCAGTAGCGTTCCAATAGTTGGTCGATGTACTTATAATCCATATTTGTCGTATTCTTGAAATTGTTGTTTGACGCTTTGTCGGGCTCTGAAGATATTCACCTTAACCTGGTCCTCGGTGATGTGGAGGATGGTGGCAATGTCCTTGTAAGCCTTTCCCTCGATATCGCGTAGTTGTAGGCAACAACGCTGTTTCTCGGGCAACCGGTCTATCATGCGTCTGACGATGTCCAGCCGGTCTTTCTGAATCATCTTTTCTGAGGGAGTGTATGTCTGGTCACGCCTTTCGTTGTGGATGCTGTCCTCATCATCGAGCGAGGTGTTGGCATTTTCCATACGTTTGCTGCGGTCCAGAGAGAGGTTGCGGGCAATGGTAAGGCTGTAGGCTTCGATGGAGTCGAGCTGCTGCCATTTGCTGCGGTTGTTCCATATTTTCAGCATTGTATCCTGCACGACATCCTCCGCTTCCTCTCGGTTGAGAGTGATGCGTAATGCCAGTCTGAAGAGCTTGTTTTTCAGCGGCAAGATGTCGTTCTGGAAACTGATTTCTTTCATCCCTCTATTATCAAAGACGACTGGCTTGCAAGAAAGTTACAAGCCTGTATGGATTATTCTTATATTTAACTATTGTTAAGGATTTGCTTTCTGATGCTATGGGAGTCAACCAGTGTTCACTTATGGGAGTAAGGAGTAAAGATTCAAACTTCAGTTTTAGCCTCTATGTTGGCAAATGGACACTATACCTGTTATGATAGTGCTTGCTATGATTGCCTTTGCTTGACTTGTATGGTACGGCGAGGGCGCCGTACCTCCTATGATAGCCTTTGCAGTCTAGCGTTGGTAACTGTAGGAGGTACAGCGCCATCGATGTACCAAACAAGAGGAATTTGCCAAATCCGAAGCTTGAGTTAAGTCAATAGTCCTGCTATTGGATTCTTCACTCTTCCCTCTTCGTTCTTCACTTAATTACTGTTCCGTGATTGCCGTCTATGGCTGTGGCGAGGGTGATGATGACTTCCTTTACACCGGCGTCAATGGCTGCAAGTGCATTCTCCAGTTTGGGTATCATGCCCCCTGCTACGGTGCCGTCGGCCTTGTAGCGTTCAAAGTCGGCGTGTGTGATGACCGGTATCACGCTCTCGTCATCATCGGGGTTGCTGAGAACGCCTTTTTTCTCGAAACTGTAGATGAGCGTCACGTCGTAGTAAGGAGCGAGGGCTTTGGCCGTCTCGCTGGCTATGGTGTCGGCGTTGGTGTTGAGCATATTGCCCTTTCCGTCGTGGGTAAGCGGCGCCATGACGGGTGTGATGCCTGTCTCTATCAGCGTTTGTAGCCTGTGGCCGTCGGCACGTTCCACATCGCCTACGTAACCGAAGTCAATGCCATCCTTAAGCGGGCGCTTGTGACTGTGTATTACGTCCATGTCGGCTCCTGTAAGGCCAAGGGCATTGACACCATTGGCTTGCAGTTTGGCCACAAGGTTCTTGTTTACCAGTCCGCCGTATACCATCGTTACCACCTCCAGCATATCAGCATCGGTGATGCGGCGGCCGTTTACCATCTTGCTTTCTATGCCGAGGGCTGCTGCTACCTTTGTGGCACGGCGCCCGCCACCGTGTACCAACACTTTCTTTCCTTCAATAGCCGCAAAGTCTTTCAGAAGCTGCGCCAGTTGCCCGTTGTCCTCGACAATGGCACCGCCCACCTTCACTACTGTTATCTTTTCCATTGTTGTGATGTTTTTGAGACGTAATTGAATTCTTCACTCTTCACTCTTCGTTCTTCCCTCTTGCGTCGTAAGCCCTCTTTTTACTTTTTTACCTTTTTACTCTTATTGCAGATAAGTATATCCGAAGAGGCCATTGCGGTAAGTACCGAGGAACTCCTTTCCTTCGTCGAGCGAAATCTTGCCTTCCTTTACACTCTTGGTTACCCACTGTTCCAATTGGCGTACCAGTTTCTTGGGGTTGTACTGCACATAGTCCAGTACCTCTTCCACCGTCTCTCCGTCGAAAATCTGGTCGATATTGTATTTGCCGTTCTTGACAGAGATGTGTGCGGCATTGGTGTCGCCGAAAAGGTTGTGCATGTCGCCCAGGATTTCCTGGTATGCTCCCACGAGGAACACGCCCAGGTAGTATGGCTCGCCCTTCTTCAGTGGATGGAGCGGCAGGACGTGCCCAATGTGTCCGTCTGTAACGAAATTGGCAATCTTGCCGTCACTGTCGCAGGTGATGTCCTGCAGTGTGGCATTGCGTGTGGGACACTCGTTGAGCCGTTGGATGGGCATGATAGGGAAGAGCTGGTCGATGGCCCAACTGTCCGGCAGACTCTGGAAGAGCGAGAAGTTGCAGAAATACTTGTCGGCAAGGATTTTGTCCAGCCCTCTCAGCTCGTCGGGTATGTGTTTCATGTGCTTGGCGAGGTTGTTGATTTCGTGGCACACGCTCCAGTACATCGCCTCTATCTCGGCGCGTGTTTTCAAGTCTACAATGCCGTGCGAGAAGAGTTGCAGTGCCTCGTCGCGAATCTGCTCGGCATCGTGCCAGTCTTCCAGCATGTTGCGGGGGTTCAGATTGTCCCAGATTTCATAGAGGTCTTTTACCAACTGGTGGTCGGTCTCCTTGGCCTCAAACTCTTCTGCCATTTCGGGCAGCGAAGCCGTCTCAAGTACATCGATTACCAGTACGGAGTGGTGGGCGGAGAGGGAGCGTCCGCTTTCGGTGATGAGGTTGGGGTGGGCGATGTCGTTCTTGTCGGCAGCATCGACAAAGGTGTATACGCAGTCGTTGACGTATTCCTGGATGGAGTAGTTTACTGAACTTTCGCTGCTCGAGGAGCGCGTGCCGTCGTAGTCGACGCCCAGTCCGCCGCCGCAGTCGACGAAGTCTACGTTGTACCCCATCTTGTGCAGGTTGATGTAGAACTGTGCAGCCTCTCTGAGTGCAGTCTGTATGCGGCGTATTTTGGTAATCTGGCTACCGATATGGAAGTGGATAAGGCGCAGGCAGTCGTGGAATCCCATCTCCTCTATCTTGTTGAGGGCGGTGAGCAGTTCGGCACTGGTCAGTCCGAACTTCGATGCATCGCCGCCGCTCTCTGCCCATTTTCCCGAGCCGGATGAGGCAAGCTTGATGCGGATGCCGATATTGGGTTTTACGTTGAGCTTCTTCGCAACCTTGGCGATGATGTCCAGTTCGTTGAGTTTCTCCACCACGATGAAGATTCGCTTGCCCATCTTCTGGGCCAGCAAGGCCAGTTCGATGTAGCTCTCGTCCTTATAGCCGTTGCAGACGATGAGCGAGTCGCTCTGTGCCTGCACGGCGATGACGGCATGCAGCTCGGGTTTGGAGCCAGCCTCCAGTCCGAGGTTGAACTTCTTGCCGTGTGAGATGATTTCCTCTACGACGGGCTGCATCTGGTTTACCTTGATGGGGTAGATGACGAAATTCTCTCCCTTGTATCCATACTCTTCCTTTGCCTTCTGAAAACAGCTGGCCGTCTTCTCTATGCGGTTGTCGAGGATGTCTGGGAAACGGAGCAGTACGGGCGCGTTGATGTCCCGCAATGCCAACTCGTCCATGATGTCCCGCAGGTCTATCTGCGTGTTGTCCTTGCATGGAGTTACATAGACATCTCCCTTGTCGTTGATGCCAAAGTAAGAAGTGCCCCAACCGTTGATGTTGTAAAGCTCCTTCGAGTCTTCAATGGTCCATTTCTTCATTTTCCTGTGTCTTGTTGTTTTCTTGTTGTTCTTATGTTGGTTGTTATTCGGCAGATTCGTCTCTTCCGTTGGACATGCCGATACCTTTGAATGGCGTTTAATGCCTTTTGAATGCTGTTTTAATGCCGTTTTAATGCTGTTCTGAATCTGTTATGAGGATGTCTTGACAGATGTGTTGGTGTGTGTTCTCTCTCTCTCTTAGACGCCCAGTTGCTGTCGCAGTAGCTTGACGGTGTCGTTGATCTTGTCGAAGTCATCCATGATGCTGACATTGTAGATGTGCTTTGCTTGCATGTAGTATGGCTCGCGTACCTTGAGTTGCTCCCGTATGAACACTTCCACCTCTTCGGGAGTCTTGTTCAGCAGCAACGGCCTTACGCCCTTGCCCATCTTGAGGTGGGCATGGAGCGTTTCGGGCGATGCCTTGAGGTAGACGGTTTCGCCACGGGAGTTCATGTAGTCCATGTTGTCGAAAAAGCATGGGGTGCCCCCTCCGCAACTAACCACGACGTTCTCAAACTCTGCCACCTCGTGTAGCATGTTGTGCTCTATCTTGCGGAAGCCTTCCTCGCCGCTCTCGTCAAAGATTTGCTTGACGGTCTTGCGCATGCGGGTCTCTATGTACCAGTCCAGGTCGTAGAACATTACGCCCAGTTCCTTGGCAAGAGCCTTGCCGACAGTTGTCTTGCCAGCTCCCATGTATCCTATGATGATGATTGATTTCATGGGCTGGCTATTTTCTGCCGCGGCGCGACGTTTTGGGTTCAGGTGCCTCTTTGACAATGGTCATACACTCGTCGTAGGTCAGTGCCTCGGCATTGCTCTGTTTGGTCTTGGGGATGCGGTAGTTCTTGCCTTTGTAGGCGATGTAAGGACCGTAACGACCGTTGAGCAACTCCAGTTCTGCATCTTCCTCGAACGATTTGAGATGGCGTTTCTGTTCGGAGGAACGTTTCTCGTTGATGAGTTCGATGGCTCTTTCGAGGGAGATGGTCATGGGGTCTTCTCCCTTGGGTATGGATACGTATTTTTTGGCATGCAGCACGTAAGGGCCGAAACGGCCTGTGCCGATGGTGACGGTCTCGCCCTCGTATTCGCCTACAGTGCGCGGCAGTTTGAACAGGTCGAGTGCCTCGTCGAGCGTAATGGTCTCGATACTCTTGTCTGAAGGCAGTTGGGCAAACTGCGGCTTTTCGGAATCCTCTGCAGTACCTATCTGTACCACAGGTCCGAAACGGCCTATCTTC
Organism: Oscillospiraceae bacterium; assembly: GCA_963624905.1. Lineage (GTDB taxonomy): Bacteria > Bacteroidota > Bacteroidia > Bacteroidales > Bacteroidaceae > Prevotella. The sequence continues at coordinate 5,681 of CAVFRG010000015.1, read as the reverse complement.
ACGAATACGGGACGGTTGGTCTTGGGGTCAGTGCCAAGTTCGCGCTCGCCAGCCTTATGCTCGCTGCGTGCGTTCATCACCTTGTCCACTTCCGGTTCAAATCGGTTGTCAAAGTCCTGCATCCACTTGCACCAGTCGGTATCGCCTTCGGCTATCTGGTCAAACTTCTTCTCCACATTGGCAGTGAAGTTGTAGTCCATGATGTTGGGGAAGCTCTTCATCAGGAAGTCGTTTACCACACTTCCTATGTCGGTAGGCAGCAACTTGCCTTTCTCTGACCCGGCTATCTCCTTCTTCACCTTTTGCGTGATGACGGTTCCCTTGAGCGTGCTTACGGTATAGCAGCGTTCCACACCGTTTTTGTCGCCCTTCTGCACGTATTCGCGCTGCTGTATGGTGCTGATGGTAGGTGCATAGGTGGAAGGACGGCCTATGCCTAACTCTTCCAGCTTCTTGACGAGACTTCCCTCGGTGTATCGTACCGGAGCCTGTGAGAAACGCTCTGTTGCCGTAATCTCGCGGCGTTCCAGTTCTTCGCCTTTGGCGAGTGCAGGCAGCATGTGTGTGGACTCTTCGCCCGTTTCCTCGTCGTCGGTAGACTCACGGTAAACCTTGATGAATCCGTCGAACACCACCACTTCGCCGTTGGCCACAAACTTCTCGTTGTTGCCGTCGATGTCTATGGTGATGGTAGTCTTCTCTATCTGTGCCTCGGCCATCTGTGATGCGATGGTGCGTTTCCAGATAAGCTCGTAGAGGCGTTTCTCCTGAGCAGTGCCGTCTATGCTGTGGTCTGTCATGTAGGTGGGACGGATGGCTTCGTGTGCCTCCTGTGCTCCCTTCGACTGGGTATGGTAATTGTGCTCTACGCTGTATTCCTCACCGTATATCCGCTTTATCTCCGCAGCACTTGCGTCCTTGCACAGCTTGGACAGGTTTACGCTGTCGGTACGCATATAGGTGATGCGTCCGCTCTCGTACAGCATCTGTGCCACCCTCATGGTCTGGCTGACGGTGAAGTTCAGCTTGCGGGCAGCTTCCTGCTGTAGGGTTGAGGTGGTAAAAGGAGGTGCAGGAGAACGCTTCAGCGGCTTTTTGGTTACGGCCTCGACGGTGAAGTGTGCTGTCTTGCATTTCTCCAGAAAGGCATTGGCCTCCTCCTGTGTCTTGAATCTGCGGTCCAGATCGGCCTTTACCTCGTTGACATTGCCGTTGGCATCGGTCTTGACAAAGATGGCACTGATGCGGAAATAGGGTTCGCTATTGAACTTCTGTATCTCCCTTTCGCGCTCTACGATGAGGCGTACTGCCACACTTTGCACCCTACCGGCCGAGAGAGCGGGCTTTACCTTGCGCCACAGCACGGGCGACAGCTTGAAACCCACCAGACGGTCGAGCACGCGGCGTGCCTGCTGTGCGTTGACCAGGTTCATGTCCAGATGGCGCGGGTGCTGGATGGCATCAAGTATGGCTGTCTTTGTTATTTCGTGGAAGACGATACGGCTTGTCTTCTCTTCGTCCAGTCCAAGTACTTCGCAAAGGTGCCAGCTGATGGCTTCTCCCTCGCGGTCTTCATCGGATGCGAGCCAGATCTTCTTGGCTTGCTTGGCACTTGCTTTTAGTTCGCTAACGAGCTTTTTCTTCTCTTCTGGTATCTCGTAGTCGGGTACCATGTTCTTCTCGTTGATACTGAGTTCCTTCTTTTTCAGGTCACGTATGTGCCCGTAGGACGACATCACTTTGTAGTCCTTTCCCAGGAACTCTTCTATTTTCTTGGCCTTTGCGGGGCTCTCGACGATTACTAAATTTTCTTGCATGACTTGTACACAATTTCTTTTTTGGTTGGCAAAAGTAAGTAAACTTTTTTGCTTATACCTTATTATATAAGTGTTTTTTTGGTTTTTTAATGTTTTGGCATGGGTATAAAAAGAACTTGGTACACTTTTTGGGGCGGTTCGTTTTAGGATACACCTTTAGTTGTTGCGCGAATTAAGGAAGCGTGTAAGTCCGTTCTTGACGGAGGCGAAGGCGAACTTGTCCAGGTCGATGTCTTGTAGCGGTATCCAGTAGTATGCAGCAGCATCGTCCATGGCCTCGATGTGCGATGTGTCTTTGGGTTTTACGAGGAAGAACATGTCGAGGGTGTGGACAAGAAATCCCGAATAGAGGTAGGTATTGGGGTAACTGAAGAGGTAGTGCACTTCCTGTGTGTCGAGTCCAGTCTCCTCTTTTACCTCGCGGGCCATTCCCTCCTCGCCAGTCTCGTACATGTCGATGAAGCCTCCGGGCAGGTCGAGCATGTCTTTGCCTGGGTTGTTCTTGCGGCGTACCACCAGAAGCTCGTCCTTGTCGTTGAGTATCAGTGCCACGGTGGCACTGCTCGAGTTGAAGTAATAGGAGAACCCGCAGTCCTGGCATTTCTTGCTCTTGAAGTCCTTTATTTCGAAATGCGTCGATCCGCAGACGGGGCAGTATTTGAATTTGTCTAATGGGTGGTTCATGTGGTTGTCGTTTATAGGCGTGTTCTAATAAGTAATGATAAAAAAATAAGTTGGTACATTTCTCTTTGGCGAAGCTACAATTCCTTACCTGAGTGGTACGGCGGGGGCGCCGTACCTCCTATGATTGCCTTTTTGGGCAAGTATGGGTAACTGTAGGAGGTACAGCGCCCTCGCTGTACCAAGTTATTTCTTTATCGTCACAAATTCCACGTATAGTGTAAGAAAAGGCCGGCCCGTGTATAGGCCAGCCTTGTTGGATGATAGGATGTTACCAGTTGTCTGTGCGGAACGGGAACAGTGGCAGCCCGCCGGCGTTGGCAAGGTTGCCCAACTGGAAGTTGCGGAAGCAGTAGCGTAGTGCCACGGGTTTCTTTACTTCAGGACTTGTCACGATAACGCACTCGTTCCATGGGTCGTTGCCCGGTTTCCAGAAATGCTTGGCAGTGGCCTTGTGGAAGACTTTGTCTTCGCCCGCTACTTCAAATCCCTGTATGTCTTCGAAGCGGCTGATGGCTCCATACTCGTTGTCGAAATGGACGCATACCGTGTCGTTCTTAATCTTCATCTCCTTGAAGGTGAGGCTTTCGCAGATGAGCGACTTCATGCCGTATGTCTTGTTGAGGGCCTGCAGCGCAAGGCGTTCGCCTACAGGCTGTTTCTGGCAAGGATGAATCTGCTCCACCTCGTAGGGATAAATGAGATCTTCGGTGCATACGATGCCGCTGTTGGGGATAACCTTGGCGGCATTGAACTGTTGCTCTCGGAGCTTGGGACCCCAGTCGCCGTTGATGTCCCCATTGTGATAGGGTGCTATCTGTACGAAGTAGAAGGGAATGTCGCCCTGTCTGAAGTCGCGCCTCCACTGAGCCACCAGGTCTGCCAAACGCTGGGTGTACCGTCCTGCGGGGTCGCCCACGTTGCTGCATCCTTGATAGAAGAGAATGCCTTTGACCGTATAGTTGAGGATAGGGGAGAACGTACCGTTGCCCCACAGCAGGGGATAGTGGTAGTTCCATTCGAACTTCTTCGCCATCTTGGCCGAGTCGAGCACCTCGTCCGTGTTTTTCTTGAGATAGTCGCGGTCGAGCCAGCTTTCTACACGGCTTCCTCCCTTGTTGGCCATGACGAGACCGACAGGGATGTCAAGAGCCTTGTTTACTACCTGTGCAAAGAAGTAGCCTGTGGCAGAAGCGTCACCCACAGTCTCCGGATTCACAGCCTTCCATTCGCAGTCGGCATCTTCCAGCGGTTTGCTGCTCATCACGCTGGGTATCTTAACGTAATGGATGCCCTTATAGTTGTTAGCCTCAAGCACAGCCTTGTTGTAACCTTCCACGGGACAGTTGCCGAAGCCCTTGACAGGCATTTCCATGTTGCTCTGTCCTGCGCACACCCATACCTCGCCAGCAAGAATGTTGCTGAGCGTGGTCTTCTCGCCATCGTCGAAGGTAATGCTGAGGGGCGTGTAGCTTGCTGCCGGAGTCTTTACCTTCACTGTCCACTTGCCGTCTTTGCCGGTCTTTGCTTTGTATGTGTCTGCAGCCCATGACGTGGATACGGTTATTTCCGTTCCTGGTTTGTCCCAGCCCCAGAGGCGCGCCTCCGTGTTTTGCTGCAGTATCATGTTGTCGCCCAGAATGTGGGGCAGTTTCACTTTGGCCTGTGCGCTTGTCAATGAGAGTGCAAGGGCCGTTAGCAGGAGTAGTCGATTTTTCATTATGTCTTTGGTTTTTAGGTTTCTAGTTTGTTGCTGTCTGTCAGAGCAGGTTCTTGATGGCAGCATCGATGTCCTTGATCTGCACGTCACGCGCTTGTAGCGTGTTGCTGCGGTCTATCAGGAAGAAAGTAGGGATGTTTTGTACATTGTACGACTGGAGACTTTGTCCCTGTATGCCGTTCTCGTCGCGTACGCAGATCCAGGGAAGGGCAGCCGTCGCTGTTTTCCAGAAGTGCTCGTCAGGGTCTGCTGATACCTGGTATATTTCCAGTCCGGCAGCATGGTATTTGTTGTATAGCTCGCGCAGTTGCATGATGCGTTTGGTGCTCTCTCCCGATGCGAAGAGATGGAAGTCGAGCAGTACCACCTTGCCCTTCAGGTCGGTGAGTCGGCGCACTTTTCCCTTATTGTCCTGTAGCGCCAGTTCTATCACTCCGTTCACCTGTGCCTTGCCGATGTTCATCTGCTGTTCTGCCATTTTGCTTTCGATGTACCGGATGTCCTTCATGCCCTGTATGGCTATGTTGTGCAGGTTTTTGCCTCGTTCAGCGTTGGGGTAGTAAGTATCCCAACTGGTGGCTACGGCGGCAAACACCTTCACGTCGTCTTTGCTGTTGCGGGGGTTGAATATGAGGCTATTCCCATTGCCCAGCAGTATGGTCTGGAAAAGAGCATAGTAGCTGGAAGCCTTCATGGGAGCCTTGAAGATGTAGTTTCTCTTCACATCGTTCTTGTAGGCTTCTATGGCTTGGTATACGGCTACGTTGGCGGAGTCCACCCCTATGCGCGGGTTTCTGGCTATGTTGTTGACGAATCCCTGCAGGTTCATCTGCTTTAGTGCCAGTTCCTTGATGGTGTTGCAGTTGTCAGACCCTTCTACAGTGTAGTCATACGACATGGTGGGGTAGGCTGCCTTTACGCTGACAGTCTCGGTCGAGTCGATGGACAGGTTGATGGTCTGGTTGGCTATTCGCAGTCGGTAGAATTCCGGACTGACGGAGTCCATGGCTGTCTCTTCGAAGGCGAAATGGCCGTCTTTGTCCAGTTTTGCAGAGTCAATGGCCACTGGGCCATCGAGACTGAGGTTTTCCAGATAGAGCATGGAGTCAGCCGCTTCGGTAATGGTTCCGTCGATATGGAATTTTCTGTTGTTGCAGGAGGCTAAGGCCATTGCGGCAGTTATGACGGCAAGTGCCGGGTAAAGTCTTGATATTTTCATGTATCGTTGGTGTAGCTTTGTGTTATAACTACTGCAAAGTTAAGAATAAAATCGGAATTAGTCGTTCGGCAGCCATAAAATATTCATAAAACGTGAAAATATCTATTGTTTTCTTTGTGTATTAATAATAAAAGAGGTATCTTTGTGCCGTTTTATATTTTAGATGTTAGACAAAACAATAAGTTTTTTAATTTTTAGATGAACGTAATTACAAAAAGTGTTCAGTTGCCTGATGGAAGAACCA